>JAZQYD010000071.1:0-27234 GCA_045633405.1 Eubacteriales bacterium
CTTCTACCTCCGGCGTGGCGAGAGCCACTCCATCTTGCTCGATTTTTCCTACCCAAATGGGCGTATTGTCAATTAAAGGTCACGAAGGTGACCTGACGTCATCCCCCGAGGAGGGCTTGTCCCTCCTTCGGGCGGATTGACCGTCATATATTCCGAAGTGGGCAGGGCACGTGCCGTGCTTACCTCGGAGAATATGACAGAAATTCATAATAGCCAATGGCAAACAGGAGGACAAATGCAAAAGCTAATTAAGAATCTATTACTCACTCTGCTTGTTATATCGATGCTCTTCTCTAGCCTCGTTATACCGACCTTCGCAGAGGACGGAAGCAATGCCGCGGGAGAGGAGGGAAGCAGTGCTTGGACGCCTACGGGCGAGAATGCCGACATAACCTACGGTGTATGGGCGAGCGAGGAGAGCTACCTTAAGGGTGATGAGCCCCTCTCGGTATCGAGGTCCACGACTCTCGAGCCCATAGCGAACGGCTACGTTCACACCTATTGCGATACTCTTACCGCCGCGACCGGTGCACTCGCTGTATCCGAGGGTGGCAAGCTTGTCATCGACCTTGGCGGTACTACCAAGCTCGTGTACGCAAGCTACGGAAGAGTACTGAACGGTGCATCGCTTACTGTGAAGAACGGTACCTTCGTGCATAATGCACAGCTTGACTACGGACGTGACTCCTTTATACGCTGGGAGAATCTTAAGATAGAGGTTACCTCCTCAAATTCTCAGTTTGTAAGAAACGAGGGAGCTGTCATTGACGAGTACGTTAAGTGTGACGTTTCGCTTGGTGAGAATAGCCTGATCCATCTGATCAACTACTCGGCGACGTCGGGCAAATCGAGCGTTATCTTTACCGATACCGTCATCAGGGCTACCGAGGAAAGGACAGAGCCCCTCTTCTACATAAGTCAGTACAGCAACGTAAACTTCGAGATAAGATTTAATGCGGGATGCTCTCTTATCGGTACCATCCCCGCCTACGTTCTTCTTAACGAGCGTTCGAATACCAACGATTTCTCGAAGAAGGCACAGAGTCTCATCTTCGAGGATGGCTGCCGCTTCTCTGACCGTGCAGCTCCTACCTTTGAATATTCAATAAACGCATACGACGATGCGACGGGCGAGAAGCTCGATACTGCGACCTATCCCGCAACCTCAACGAGTGCCAACCTCACTATGAAGATCGTGGGTGTGGGAACAAGCTACGAGATGCTCGGCGAGAGGGTGCTCGTGCCCATGGGCGAGCTTCTTGCTCTTACCGTAAAGGACGGTAAGCTTGATATGCCGATAGGTGCTTACGTCGCTCCCGAGGGTGCGTACGTTCCTGCTAATTCCGCCGTCACCTATGCGACCTTCGCATCCGAGTCGGACTACTTGGCGGGCAACGCTCCCATTGCGGAGTATACGGGCTCGACCCTCGAGTGTGCGAATATCGTTACGTCGGGAGTCGGCTACGTGCACGTGTATTCCGACCTTGTATCGGCTGAGCTTATCGAGATAGGTGCTGCCATCACCCTCACCGTCAATCTCGGCGGTAGGACGGTACAGAGCCTCGCAGGTATTAAATTAAAGGATGTATCGAGTGCCAACCTCACTCTGAAGAACGGCTTCATCTCTAAATGCTCCGAACAGCTTCAGTCGAGCAGACGTACCACCCTCACCTTCGATAACCTTAATTTCGTAAATACTAACGGCAGCTTCATTTACGGCGGTGGCTTCGACAGCTTCACTATTAAGAATTCGAGAATAGAGCTCGCCGCTCTAAACACCTACTTCTTCCTCTCGGGTAACGAGAAGAAGGCGAACGGTATGAAGTCTCGCCTCTCCTTCGAGAATACCGACCTTGTTATCACAGGCTCGGTAAACAGCACCTACGGTCTTTTCCGTATCTACGATAACCAGTACGCCGTTCCCGATTGGGAGATACGCTTTGACTCCGAGTCGACTGTTACGGGTAACGTCACTAAGTGGGTAACCCTTCAGGGCAGATTCGACGTTGATGAGATCGCAAGCTACGGCGGCGGTGTGAATGACTTCGGCGGTAGGGTACAGTACATCTACTTCGAGGACGGATGCACCTTCTCCTCGGGAGCGAGACCCGACTTCAAGTATGATTATATAGGAAAAGATTCCTCCGATTCGAAGACGGGTGCAGATGCTACCGTTTCGGATGCCATGCTCCGTATGCTCGCTGTCCTCGCTGACGGCACAGTCGGTGCAGGGAAGTATGAATTTGTCAAGGATGGAGATAACTACGTCCTCACTGTGGACGATACCTCCCTCGATCAGCCGGTTGATCCCGATCCCGAGCCCGAGCCCGATCCCGAGCCTGAGCCTGATCCCGAGCCTGATCCCGAGCCTGACACAAATCCCGTGTTCTCGGTTTATAAGAATAAGGAATCCTATCTCGCAGGCGATGCTCCCATTTCGACGGGCGACTCGCTCGATGCGGTTAATTCGGGATACATAGTTCTCTCTAAGGATGCAACTCTTGATAAGACCACCCTTACCGCATGGAAGGATGCGACAATCACGGTCAACCTCGGCGGTAAGACACTGACCCACACGAGCGGTAAGATCAACGGTGCCGCAAGCGTCGTATTCGAAAACGGTTACTTCCACCAGACCTTCCAGCTCGATATAGATAAGGGTGCGACTCTCATCTTCCGTGACGTGGATTACACGGTCAGCTACACTGCTTCTACGTTTATTCGTGACACGGGTGCCACCCTCCTCCGCTTCGAGGGATGTACTGTCAGGTGGAATACCGATAAGCCCCTCACCCTTATGAACGCTCCCAAGGGCGCCTCTCGATGTGCTCTCGAGTTCGTTGATACCGACATTCTCGTGAATAAGGAGCTCTCGTCGTCTCTCATCGCCATATCCGAGTCACACTTCGGATGGGGCTTCGATGCAAACTATACCGTACGCTTTGACAAGGATTCGAGCATTTCGGGTAAGGTTGAGAATTATATAAAGCTCAACGAGTACCTTACGGGAACGAGCATCTACGGCTTCGGTGATAAGGCTCAGCACGTATGGTTTGAGGAGGGCTTCTCCTTCACTAAGGATGCGACTCCCACCTTCACCTACGTTCTCTCTGCTTATAACAAGGAGACCTTCGAGCTCGATCCTCCCGTAACTCTTCCTGCATCTCATAACAGTGTCAACTGCACTGTATCCATTGTAAAGCCCGGTACTGAGGAGCCCATAACCGATACGCTCTACGCCGTCTGTTCCGACGGTAAGTACTACGCCTCGGGTGAGCTTCCCGAGAATGCGGCGTGGTTAGAGATCATTGCCGATTCGCCCTTCATCTACGTAGGTACTGAGAGGGCAGTCGACGGTGTCTCGGGATACGTTATCTTAGCGAGCGAGATCGCCGCCTTCGGGGACGGTGCTTCGGTTACCTTCCTCAGGGACCTTACCGTACACCTCGACACCGAGTCTCTTGAGACCTCGGTGGGCGTTATCCTCGACCTTTCGGGTAACACTCTCACCGTATCCTCGCCGTGGTTACTCTCGGCGGATAACGAAATAGTATTCAAGAACGGCTCTATCACTGCCGAATGCTCAGGCAACCTCTTCTGCGGTGACGGACAGAGCCTCACTCTTCGAGGTATCAGCCTCGTCTATGCGGGCTCTCTTTCTGCGATCTCTCTTAAGAACTCGGCTGTGATCATCGACTCCGTACGTATTACGTCATCGGGCGACGTCCTTGATACCTCTATGGGAAGAGATGCTACCGTTTCTGTCAGCGATTCTTATATCAAGGCGGATGCGTGTGCATTCATCCTCTCGGATAAGACTGTCCTCACAATTTCACGCTCGGAGATAACGTCACCCTCGTTTGCATCCGTCACGGGTGTGCTCGAGCGTGCGGTCGAAATTTCCGAGACCTACCTCACGTCTAAGCCCACCGTCCCCGTAAGCTACGGTGCGGGCGAGACTCTCACAAGCCTCTCGGGCAGTGAATATTCATACAGAGTCACTAAGATATACGCTCCAATGCGTGCTAACCTGACTCTCAATACCGACTTTATCCTTAACTTCTATATCCCCACTGACGGCAATATCGTCTCCATCGAGCTCGGCGGAGCTCTCTATACCTTCGGCGGGGAGAGCGATACCGTTATGATAGGCGACAAGAGCTACTACGTTGTACGCTCTTTTGACATCATGCCTGCGAATGCGGCGGAGGTGCTCTACTATGAGCTCACCTTCACTAAGGACGGCATCAGCCATACCGCAACCCTCGGCTACTCTATGCTCGACTACGTAAGTGCACTCCTCGATACGGATTATTCGAGATCTGCGAAGGAGCTCGCAGTAGCGGCTGTTGAGTACGTAAGAGCGGCTTATCTCTACACGGGTGAGACCTCTTCGGAGCTTGATGAGCTTGTCGCAAGTGCAAAATACCTCGACTACAAGCCCGAGAGGGCAGTGTGCGAGGAGGGAGAGCCCGATACCGGTGCACTCTCATTCGCTATTAAGTCTGTACAGCTTAACCTCGGTGCGGCTGTGCGTGTACGTATCAATCTTAAGGAAGGCTATACGGGTAATATCACCGTTTGCGATAACTCCTATGAGGTCATAAACGGTACTGTGGGAGAGCTCTCCTACGTTGAGATCGAGCTTGCCGCATTCATCCTTCACCGTGAGGCTGTCACGGTCACTGCGGACGGCGTGTCTCTCGACTACACGATAGCCGACTACGTGGCAAGAGTAACGAAGGACGAGAGCACGGATGCTCTCACACGCGAGCTTCTTCTTGCGTTCTACGATTACACTGCTTACGCAGACGAATATGAAAGAATTGCTAATGCAAACTAAGGAGGAAAAATGAAGAATATTATTAAAATAGCTCTTATTCTTGCCCTTGTAGGCTCGATATTCGGCATATTCACTCTTTCCTCCTCCGCTGCGAAGGAGCCCACCGCAGGCTATGCGGTATGGGCGACAAAAGAGGACTACCTCGCCAACCCCGATAAGCCCCTCATCGTCTCCTCCTCTGCGGAGCTCTCGACCTCGATAGGCTCTAACAGATACGTGGTCTGCTACGGTGACGTTACCTTGAAGGCGGGTATCGCGGTTACCAACGGCTCCGAGCTTACCATCGACCTCGGAGGTCATACCCTCACCGCAACCTCCTCCATCACGGTAGGTGCGAATGCGAACTATACCCCCACGAATTTCACTATTAAAAACGGTACCGTAATACATACCTCGGGTCAGTTTATGAAGGCACAGCCGAACTCGAGAGTATTATTCGATGGCATTACACTCATTGAGCGTGCCTCGTCCCTCTTCTACTCGGACGGCGTAAGGCTCGTGTACTTCAAGGACTCGAAGCTCATCTTCGAGAAGACCGATAAGTCGGGAAGCTCCATGCAGATCTATCCCCTCCTTAACTCCTATCTTCCCAAGATAGCGGCACTCGAGGGTGTCAAGACCGAGAGCTTCAAGTATGAGCACAATATCGTCTTTGATAACACTCAGGTAGTCGGAGGTGACTTCACTTCCGCAATGATACTGATCCCCGCACGAGGTGATGCTGCGGCAAACTACTCGGTAACCTTTACGAGCGGTGCGGGCTTCGATAAGCTCGATAAGTATTTCATACAGAATAACAATTCCGAAGACGGAATGTACGTAAAGGTCAATATCATAAAGGGTGCCTCGTTTGCAAATCCCGAGGTTCCCGTTAAGGATGACCTCGACTCCTCGATAGACCTGAGCTTCTATAATAAAGCGGAGTTTGACGGAGTGAAGATGCTCCCCTCCGAGATGACATCCCTTGCCGAGGAAAACGAGGAGCAGCTCCCGGGCCAGACTCCGAAGCTCATCTTCGGTGCTTCGGGAAATCAGGACGCTCCTTACAGACTCTGTAACTTCCTCTCTGACGTTACCTTTATAACGGGAGGCGTATCCGAGACCTTCACAGGCTACGCTGACGGGCTCACCGTCAGCTATGAGAAGGATTCACGCGGATACTACTTCGACACCGATGAGAACGGTAATGAGAGAGTTTATCTCGACGTTCATTCGGGCTGGAGGGCAGAGGGCTCGGACGAGGTATTGAAAACCGTTACTCTCACCGAAAAATCCCACACCTTCTATGCGGCGTTTGAGGACGTCGGCCCCGCAGTCCTCGTTGAATTTGCCTCCTCCGAGATGCGTGAGGACGAGATTCTGAACGCTTATATGGAAAAGGACGTGGACGGCTCCTTCTTCGAATCCGTGAAGGCCGGCTCCTACCTCTACCTCTACGAGGACGCAACCCTTGATATATCCTCCGCTGTCGAAATATCGGGCGGCGGTGTTATCACCCTCGACCTCGGCGGACACACTCTCGAGAGATTTGAGGCGGTAGAATCATCTCTCACGCTCTTCAAGGTGTCAGGAGGCGAGCTTGTACTCAAGAACGGACAGATCAGGACGGGCTTCGCAGGTGTCGCAGAGCTTAATGACCTCGCAACCCTGACCGTTATGAATCTCGACTGTCTCTACGGCTCAGTTCCTGCATTCTTCGTAAATAACGGAGTGCTCATCCTTGACGGCTCGGCTCTGAGATCGAGATCCGACAGCACGACCTCCCCTGCAGTTATGCTTGCCACGGACGGCGGACACGCCGAGGCATATCTCTCGGATACCGCGGTGGATATTAGCGGACCTCTATTCTCCCACACGTCGGACGGCGGTAAGGCAGACATCACTGCGGTGATATCTGATTCCGATGACGTAAAGGTCGGATCGGTATTCTCGGTAAGCTCCGCATCGGTAAATATTTCTCCCGAAACAACTGTTAAAATTACAGCCTCGGGCTCGGATATCACCTGTAAGAGTGTGTTCGATATCCCGAAGAGAGCGGACGGCGAGCCTCTTATAGACCTCACAGCAGAGATAAAGAGCGGAAGCTTCTCCGCCGATCCCCGACTTGCTGAGGTGAATCTCATCCTCGACTCAGGCAAGAGCATTGTAGCCACTGCCTCGGGATATACGGTAGCCGAGAGCGGATTTTCGGTTAAGTATTCGATGTCCTTGAAGGATAGCTTCACTGCTAAATTCTATATCCCCGTCGATTCTCAGTTTGTATCCGTCATATCCTATGCGGGTGAGACTGCGAGAGAGGAGCTTAATTCGGTTAGCTTGGATGGGGAAGAGTATTACGTCTTCGAGATATCGGGAATATCCGTCTCGAACGCACTCGATAAGGTTAAGCTCGGAATTCGCTTCACCCTTGAGTCGGGCGAGTACGTAGCCGATCTCTCCTATTCTCCCATCGATTACTTTAAGACTCTTCTTAATTCGGACGATACCTTGACTGCTAAGCTTTCGGCAGCGGCTGTCAGATACGTCGCCGCGGCATATGAGTATTCGGGATGTCCTCTTCCTAAGGAGCTCTGCGAGGTGCTCGGATCGGAGGAATATCAGAGCCGTCTTCGTGACCTCTCCGAGGTCATCGTTAAGCACACAGAGGCGGATCTCGGTAATATCTCCGAGGTCTTCACGGGTGCACAGCTCTATCTCTCCTCGACTCTCTCCGTGAGATTCAATATAAGGAGCGGATATACGGGTAAGGTCACCGTAGCGGGTGTTGAATATGATATCACCGACGGTAAGAGCGGAGAGCTCACCTACGTTCAGGTTACCCCCACCGCATACGATCTCTATAAGAATAAGATCGGGATTGTGGGTGCGGGAATATCGGGCGAATATTCGCTTGACAGCTACATCTCCCATCTTGCTGACTCCGATGAGAAGCTCTCTCTTATGCTGGAAGCACTCCGTGCATTCTGCTACGAGGCGTACGTCTTCGACATCGGCGGCGTTGTTCCTCCGTACGTTGAGCATACTCCCACTGTTGACGTAAATCACAGATTCGGCTAAAACAAAAAAGAAAGAACGCATGCCATAACTGGTATGCGTTCTTTTAAATTACAAGGCTCTTATACTCCCGAGTAGGCGGAGAATCCGCAGTCTATGGGGAGTACCACGCCCGTTATCGCAGAGGCGGAGCGGTTGTCACAGAGGAAGAGCACGGCTCCGATGAGCTCGGAGGGCTCGACGTATCTGTTCATAGGTGTACCGTTCAATATCTTCTTGCTTCTCGGTGTGGGAGTGCCGTCCTCCGAGAAGAGAAGGCTGTAATTCTGTTTTGAGACCAAGAAGCCGGGGGCTATCGCATTGGCTCTTATTCCCGTGCCTGCGAAATGCGTCGCAAGCCACTGGGTGAAGTTGGATATTCCTGCCTTGGCCGCAGAGTATGCGGGTATCTTAGTCAGGGGGGTGTATGCATTCATTGAGGAAATGTTGAGTATCGCACCCGATTTTTTAGCTACCATATCACGGGCGAAAACCTGAGTCGGAATAAGAGTGCCCTGGAAATTGAGCCTGAATACGAAATCGACTCCACTCTCGTCAAGGTCAAAGAAGGATTTTCCGCCCTCCTTCGCCTCGTGCTGATATTCGTTATCGGTGGTGGCACGGGGATTGTTTCCGCCCGCACCGTTGATGAGGACGTCACATTCTCCGAGGTCGCGGAGTATCGCCGTGTGTGCCTCCTCGAGCGACTCCCCCTCGAGGACGTTTGCAGCGTAGCCATAGCAGATATAGCCCTCGGCTCTTATCTGTTCAGCAAGCTTCTTTACGGCATCACCGTTTAAGTCAAGTGCCGCAACCTTGGCACCCGACTTGGCAAAGGCTTTAGCAAGAGCACCGCAGATAAGTCCGCCCGCTCCCGTTATTACTACCACCTTGTCCTTGTAGTCAACGTTAATAGGAAGGTCTATCATAATTCTCCTCCTTGTTTTTTATCAAACCTGTCAAGGCTGTCCCATACGCCGAGCATATACATGATTCCGAGAGCTCTGTCATAGAGACCGTAACCCGGACGTACCTTGCCGGGCCCCTCGTCCCACAGATGTCTGCCGTGGTCGGGGCGAATATATCCCTCGTAGCCCGCATCGTGATACGCCTTCAGTATCTCGAGTATGCCCGTGTCACCGTCACAGTCACGGTGGCTTGCCTCAGTGAAGCTTCCGTCACCCACGTGCTTTACGTTTCTTACGTGGGCAAAGGCTATTCTGTCACAGTGCCGACGCACAATGTCTGCTACGTTATTCCTTCTGTCAGCTCCGAGGCTTCCCGAGCAGAGAGTGAGACAGTTGTATTCATCGTCAACCATTCTGAGGAAGCGGTCGATGCTCTTTTCGTCTACAAGCAGTCTCGGCAGACCGAAGATATCCCACGGCGGATCATCCATATGGATCGCCATTTTTATATCGCACTCACGGCAGGTGGGCATTATTGCCTCGAGGAAATATTTTAAGTTTGCCCACAGCTTCTCATGATCGACGCCCTCGTATTTACGGAACAGCTCGTCAAGCCTCGCCATTCTCTCAGGCTCCCAGCCGGGGAAGGTCATACCGTATCTTTCGGTAAAATCGAGGATGTACTTAGCCATAGACTTGTAGTCATCCTTGATCATCTCCTTCTCATAGAAGAGGGCGGTTGAGCCGTCGGGCATCGGGTGGAAGAGATTGCTCCTCGTCCAGTCGAATATGGGCATAAAGTTGTAGCAGATAACCTTTACACCGAATTTTCCGAGATTTCTTATTGTTTTCTTATAGTTTTCGATATAGCCGTCACGGGTATCGAGTCCTATCTTTATGTCATCGTGGACGTTTACCGATTCCACGACGTCCATATTGAAGCCGTATTCATCAAGCTGTTTTTTGACCTCGGCTATTTCCTCGCACTCCCAGACCTCGCCCGGGAGCTTGTTATGGAGTGCCCATACTATGCCCTCGACACCGGGGATCTGCTTTATATCCGACAGCTTAATACGGTCGTTTCCCTCGCCGTACCATCGGAAGGTCATTTTCATCGGCATGTCCTGCTTCTCCTTTTCAGAGGTAAACTTTATTCTGATGCTTATATTATCGGCAAGAGTGCCGCAATTTAAACATCACGGCGTTTACCATCTTACACGCCACCGCTCACACAGTGCATCAAGAGTCTGTTCGTGAGCGGGAATTATTTTTTTACTCGGGTCTCCTTCTTGCAGCACTCCTCGAGATGCTTTTCGAAGAGATCCTCATCAGTGGGGATGTCTGCCCAATCGCCACACCATGCGGAGAGGTATGCGGCATTCGAGATCGAGAGGGAATTGAGCCCCTCCTCGCCTCTTGCCACCATCTCGGTGCCGTGGAGTATCGACTGAGCGAATGCCTCGAGCACCTCGGGATGACCCTGGGGCACGGGAGCTTCAAGCTCCTCGTAAGTAAATTCGGGGGTGGGGAAGCCCTCCTTTGAGTTGAAGCACATCTCACGCTCGGGTATTTTGAGCTTCCACCATTTGAGCTTGCCGTCCTCGATGACGATCTTACCCTTGTCGCCGTTTATCTCAAGACGGTTTGTACCGCAGGCATCTCCCGTGGTGGAGATGAAGGTCGCGGTAGCACCGCTTTCATACTCGCCGAATATCGTTACGTCATCCTCGACGTCTATATTGTGATACTTACCGAAATCGCAGAAGGCTCTGACTCTCTTCGGCATGCCGAAGATCCACTGCCAGAGATCGAGATTGTGGGGTGCCTGATTGAGAAGCACTCCGCCGCCCTCGCCTCGCCAGGTCGCTCTCCACGTGCCCGAATCGTAGTATGCCTGAGTGCGGTACCAGTTGGTGATTATCCACACAAATCTCTTGAGCTCGCCGAGCTCTCCGCCCGAGACGATCTCACGTGCTCTCGCATAAAGGGGATTGGTACGCTGGTTGAACATAATTCCGAACTTCACCTGAGATTTCGCCGCCGCCTCGTTCATAAGGCGTACCTGACGTGCATATACGCCTGCGGGCTTCTCGGTGAGAACGTGGATGCCACGCTCGAAGCACTTGATCGCTATCGTGGGGTGATCGTAGTGGGGAACTGCAATGAGAGCGGCATCTATAAGACCGCTTTCAAGGAGAGCGTCAACGTCGGTGAAGCGTGCAACCTCGGGATGATCCTCAACCTTCTTAAATTTAGTCTCGTCTATATCGCATACCGCCGTGACCTCGACAGAGGGGCATTTTCCCACGCTTACGTTGTTGAAATGGGCACCTCCCATATTTCCGAGTCCGATGATACCAAGTCTTATCTTTTCCATTATAGCTTCTCCTTTATGTAATCAATACTCTTTTTTACCTCGCCCCACGTATCGGGGAGGAGGCAAGCGTTATCCTGCTCAACGAAGAAATATTCAGCCCCCGACTTTTTTGCCTCGGACACTATCCTCGCGAAATCCATATTTCCGTAGCCTACGGGAGCGAAGACGGGCTTGCATTCCTTCTTCTCTCTGTCATAGGTGATGGCGTAGTCCTTAAGGTGTACGCACTCGATTCGTCCCTTAAGCCTTCTTATAAGCTCTATGACGTCGACACCGCCGTACTGTGCCCAGTAAGTGTCAAGGGTGAAATGGAGCGAGGGAGCATTCTTTATCATATAGTCGAAGACGCTCTCGCCCGAATAACGCATAAACTCCATGTGGTGGTTGTGGTAGAAGAGTGTGAAGCCCGCCTTCTCCATTCGCTCCGCCGCACGGTTAAGCTCATCAATTTTAGTCTTGCACTCACATTCGTCAGCCACCGTTTCGGGAGGTATCCAGCCGAGGCCTATCCTCTTGCAGCCGAAGAGTGCGTGCTCCTCCATAAGTCTATCTGTATCGCCTACAATTCTGTCGTAGGGCACGTGTGTCAGCACGAAGGGGATATCCGTCCTTTCGGACACTCTCGCTATCATCTCGCCCGAGAAGGGAGCACCCGAGAACTGTAAATATGAGTACCCCATCTCCTTCAGACGGAGAGTGACCTCGACAAGCCCCTCCTCCGTACCGATAAGCTTATGCAAGGTGTAGAGATTTAATCCTGCATCCATAGTTCCTCACCCGATCTCAGATAAGCTCCTTGAGTGCCCTGACAGCCGCATCGAATGCAGCTCTTCTTGTGGGGTAGCAATAGCCTCTCTTCGCCTTCTCCGCCGCCTCGAGCTGCTCGAAGCCCTCGAATACCGAGAGGTGGGGCTCTACCGTGAGCACCTCGCCCTTATATTCCGAGAGAAGGTAGGGAAGGTTACCCACACCCTTGCCCGCAGGGACTACCGAGCCGTTAGGCATAGCGTCCTTTATATGCATATATTCAACGTAAGGAGCGAGCATCTCCCAGCCCTCCTTAGTGTCCTGTCCGCACTGGATGAAGTTAGCGGGGTCATATACCGCCTTCAATTCGGGGAAGGTCTTATGTATCTCAAGACAGCGGGAAGCGATGCTTCCGTAGATACCCTTCTCGTTCTCGTGACAGAGCTTGATGCCGCTGCCCTTAGCCGCCTCGATGAATTTCCCGAGTCTCTCCATAACCTCGTCACGGTATACTTCCTCATCGCCCTGAGGGACGTAGAAGCTGAACATTCTTATATTCTCAGTGCCGAGGATCTCTGCGAGCTCAAGCCCGTGCTTGAAGGCGTCGAGGTGGGGGGCGAAGTCACCCGTAATATCCATTTTTCCGTAAGGAGAGCCGAGCGACCATACGCCTAGTCCTGCGTCATCGAGGAGTGCTCTTACCTCCCTCGCCTTGTCGCTTGTAATAGCCGAAATATTCTGTCCGTCGACGCCTCTTATCTCGAGATAGTCGATGCCGTTTTCCTTCATTGCCCTGATTTGCTCAGTTACCTTAGAGTCTGCCTCATCGGCGAAGGCCGCTAATTTGAAATTCATGGGTGTACCTCCGTTTTTTTAGGTTTACGACTTTATTTTATCACGAATGAAAATGCATTTCCATTGTTAATTTACGCAGTATATATTGTAAATTCACGCATAGTATATAATGCTCCCTTTGGAGCGGTGAAGGTGAAAAACATAAAAGCGGCTGCTCGAGATGATCCTGAGCAGCCGTTAATTATTAAAGATGAGGGTAGGGGATCACTGCTCCTTGTATACTACAACGAGGAGGGGCTGATACTTGCCGTTTGCGACCTCGCCCTGGTAGTATGCACGGATATCTGTGCGTGAATCATCGAGTGCGAGAGAACGCTTTCCGTACGAATCGTGGCTCTCCTCTCTGCTTGTGTAGAACACGCCCGTGAGAGGATCGAGGATCCAATAGGAGGTCTTTTCCTCGCTTGCCTTGATGGACGTCGGGGTGTTGCCGTTCATTACTATATACGTCTTCACTCCGTCTATGATGTAATATATATAATATGCACCCTCATCGCCCTGTGCCTCGAAGTAGACCTCTACGGCAAGGGTACGGTCATCGGTCGTCTGCATACCGTCCGAGATCTCACCCGAGAAGAATCTCTCGCCGCTCTCATAGTTACCGAGCAGGAGATAGGGGGTGTCAGCCTCGGGGGCGGTGATGATATCGTAGGGAAGCTCTACGGGAGGCTCTTCATTTTCGCCCGCATCGGATGCGAGGCGGTTCTCGCCCGTAAGATAGTTTATGTATATACCCGGCTGTACGTTGTAGATGAATACGCAGAAGAGCACCGACTCGCCCTCATCCTCGACCGAGTAGCCCTCCATAAGCACACCTGCACACACGAGGTTCTTTCCCTCGAAGTAGGGGGTAACTCTGTACATAACGTGACCCTCGGTCTCGTTCACGTAGTCGGCTACCATGTTCTCAAACTTCACCATATGAAGCTGGTTCATCGAGCAGGTGCCTGTGATGAGATTTCTCTTGTCGACGTCCTTGTCAACAAGCTGATTTGCAAGAAGGTGGGCACGGTTGTAGATCGTACCGTTGACGCCCGTCTCCTTGGGGTAGGAGTTGTTATTGCTCTTGCCGTTGTATTCCCAGCCCGAGGGGTGAATATGAGAGATGCTCTCACGGTCGTCTGTGGGCATGGTCTCCTTACCTATCGAGCCCCACGCTGCTCCGCATCTGCCGAGAGAGTCAAGCTCTGTGAACTCATAGAAGCCACGGTCGGTGATCTCATCAGCGGTGAAGAAGGGAGTGCCGCCGTTGACAACGTACCACGGATCGCCCGAATATGCGGGTATCTTCTCTCCGTTTATATAGAGATTCTCGGGTACCTGCGTGGTTATAACCTCGCCGTCATCATCCCCCTCGTCCTCAGACGTAGGAAGACATCCTGTGAGAAGGAAGGAGAAGGCGAGAATAAGTGCTAAAAGCAGTGCTGTAAGCTTGGTTTTCATTTTGGTCATAGGTATATCTCCTTTGTAATTTTATCGTGTGAGGAGCCGACAAACTTCGACTTGGATATCATCCTGAAGCCCTCGATAGGTATATCGAGGTAGACGTCGGCAGGGTAGGCTCTGTTCCATCTGTATATTACGAGCCTCTCGATCTTAGCCTTGTGAGGCAGAATGGGCAGATTTTCGACAAATACGACCCCTCCCTCCTCGCATTCGGTCAGGGGATCGTCGGATATGACGACTCTCTCGGAGTCCCCGAAGAGTGTTTTCGAATAGGGGTGTATATAGATCTTGCCCTTCGTAGAGGATATGAGCTCCTCGATCAGCACACGGTCTCTCGACTGTCTGCGTGAATTGAACATCATACCCATCTCGTCATCGACACAGACGGCTACTGTTATTCCCATAGGTATACCTCCTTTTTTATCCGCCCGTCGGACGGAAAATATTCCTATAAATATTATACAATAAAACGGGGGCCGCACGCAAGTAAAACTTTTTGATTTTTATTTGTAATATAGTGTAGCTTCTATGTATTTTCGTTCTTTTTTCTAAATACTCATTGACAGGTCGGCACATAAAATGTTATACTCTATAAGTAAAAGCTTTTTTGGAGGTTTACAATGAGAAAGGTTAAATTCGGAGTAGTAGGATACGGTCAGAGAGGAAGCAGCATGACCAAAAGTATCCTCTTTAAAATAGACGCGATCGAGGTCGTTGCGGTTTGCGACGAGTACGAGGACAGATGTGCCGATGCGGTACGTGACGTTGAGGGGCATACGGGTAAGAAGCCCTTCGCTACCGGGAACTACCGTGAGCTTCTTGCATGCCCCGACGTTGAGGCTGTGTACGTTGCTACCTCTTGGGAGACACACGTAGAGGTTGCCATCGATGCTATGAAGGCAGGTAAGGCTGTTGCACTCGAGGTAGGCGGTGCTTACACCGTCGAGGAGCTTGAGGAGCTTGTTGCTACCTATGAGGAGTATAAGACTCCCTTCATGTTCATGGAGAACTGCTGCTTCAATAAGACTGAGCTTCTTGCTACCGCTGTTGCGAGAACGGGTAAGCTTGGCAAGATCGTTCACTGTGAGGGCTCCTATGCACACGATCTTCGTGAGGAGGTCAGCAAGGGTAATATTATCCGCCATTACAGACTTCGTAACTACATAAACAGAAACACCGAGAACTATCCCACCCACGAGCTCGGCCCTATTGCCAAGCTTCTTAATATCAACAGAGGAAACAGAATGCTCTCGCTCGTGTCGGTTGCTTCGGGTGCATTCGGACTTGAGGAGTACGTCGCTTCTCATCCCGAGATCACCGAGAAGGATCCCAGCCTTGTCGGACAGAGATTCAAGCAGGGCGATATTGTTGATACCATCATCACCTGTGCAGGCGGTGAGACCATTCACCTTCGCCTCGACACCACTCTTCCGAGATTTTACAGCCGTAACTTCACCGTAAGAGGTACTAAGGGTATGTACCTTCAGGATATAAACGCCTTCTTCATCGACGGTATGAAGGAGTCGCACGGTATCAACACTCTTGAGTATTCGAGAGAGTTCCTCGATAACGCCTCCGAGTATGAGGAGTACCTTCCCAAGGAGTGGCAGGGAATGACCCCCGAGCTTATCAAGGAGGGCCACGGCGGTATGGATATCGTTGAGTTCAGACGCTTCGTTGAGTGCTACCTGAACGGTGAGGAGATGCCCATCGACGTATATGACGCAGCATCCTGGATGGCTATTACCGCTCTTGCGGAGAAGTCCATTATGGAGGGCGGAGCACCTCAGATGATCCCCGACTTCACACGCGGTAAGTGGATTCAGAGAAAGCCGCTTGACGTTGTTAAGCTTGTTTAATAATTTTTTTAGCGTAATGAGGCTTGGATTTGTATAATGCTCCAAGCCTTTGCTATTTTTCCAATATGTGATTGACAAAAGTGCGATTTGCAGTTATAATGTATATGTTATATTATTTTGATTTAACGGAGGATGAAAGATGAAGGAATACGAGCTTCTTAAGGCAAAGGACCCGGTACTGTTTGATGCTATCAACCTTGAGAGAAGGAGACAGAGAAATAAGATCGAGCTTATCGCATCGGAGAATTTTGTTTCCGAGACGGTAATGGAGGCTAACAGCACCATACTTACCAACAAGTATGCTGAGGGCTATCCCTCGAAGCGTTACTACGGCGGATGCGAGTGCGTTGATATGGTTGAGACTATGGCTATCGAGAGAGCGAAGAAGCTCTTCGGTGCAGGCTATGCTAACGTTCAGCCTCATTCCGGTGCTCAGGCTAATATGGCAGTATTCTTCGCCCTTCTTACTCCCGGTGATACAGTTCTTTCCATGAACCTCGCTCACGGCGGACACCTCAGCCACGGCTCGCCCGTAAATATGTCGGGCAAGTACTGGAATATCGTTCCCTACGGTGTATCCGCTGATACCGAGACTATCGATTACGATGAGATTCGCCGCCTCGCTCTTGAGTGCAAGCCTAAGCTCATCCTTGCAGGTGCATCTGCATATCCGAGAATTATCGATTTCAAGAAGTTCTCCGAGATCGCCAAGGAGGTAGGTGCTTACCTTATGGTAGATATGGCACATATCGCAGGTCTCGTTGCCGCAGGCGTTCATCCCTCGCCCGTTCCCTATGCGGACGTTACTACTACCACTACTCATAAGACTCTCCGCGGCCCCCGCGGCGGACTTATCCTCACTAATGACGAGGAGATCGCTAAGCTTATAAACAAGGCTATCTTCCCCGGTACTCAGGGCGGCCCTCTTATGCACACCATCGCTGCTAAGGCTGTTTGCTTCGGCGAGGCTCTTCAGCCCGAGTTCCGTGAGTATGCACAGAAGATCATTGAGAATACTAAGGTTCTCGCTGACGAGCTTGTTAAGCGTGGCTTCAGACTCGTTTCCGGCGGTACCGACAACCACCTTATGCTCGTTGACCTCACCGGTATGAAGGTTTCGACGGGTAAGGAGGCAGAGCACCTTCTTGACGAGGTTGGCATTACCTGTAACAAGAACGCTATCCCCTACGATACTCAGAAGCCCTTCGTAACGAGCGGTATCCGTCTCGGCACTGCGGCTGTTACCACCCGTGGATTTGTGAAGGAGGATCTCGTTGAGGTCGCTGAGCTTATCACCATGACCCTCACCGATTTCGAGAAGAATCAGAAAGAGGTCAGAGAGAGAGTTGCCGCACTTTGTGCGAAGTATCCTCTCTACGAGTAAAATATATTTTCCCGAGAGGCTCGCAAGAGCCTCTCGAGTCATTATGAATCAAATTGTAGGGCGGGTAGAAAAACGGCGTCTCCTCCTGACTTATGAGAAAATTACGGCGGCAGTAAGCCACCGCCCTACGGTTAACGGTACGCAACGGGCACAATGAAGAAGAGGTGAAGGGCACCTGATATATCGGTAGGGCTGCACTCTACCGCCGAAAGGCCTCCCCTGAAAACTTTTTTAGGAATTTTTTCAAAAACCTCTTGACAAACTGCGTTCTTTGTAGTATAATTCCATAGGTATCCTAAGACAGCAGGTTCCGGTAAAAGCTTTTCGCTTTCCTGCCGAGGTGAGAATAACAGAATATCAGGGCGTATTTGCGTCCGCTTTTCGGTTGTCCTTTTCTCGGTTTAGCGTGTGCTTTATCGGAAAAGGATTTTTTATTTGAAATTTTTATGGAGGTGGAACATTATGCCAAGTAACAAGATTCTCGAAGAGAAGAAGCAAGTTGTAGAAGCGCTCGCTGCGAAGATGAAGACTGCGCAGTCCGGCGTGCTTGTAAAGTACGAGGGCATTACTGTTGCAGAGGACACAGCTCTCCGTGCCGCACTTCGTAAGGCAGGTATCGAGTATTCCGTTATGAAGAATACCCTTACCGGCAGAGCGTGCGATATGGTCGGCTACGGCGATATGAAGCAGTATCTTAACGGTATGACCGCTATTGCGATCAGCCAGGACGATCCCATCGCTCCCGCTAAGATCATGAAGGAGTTCGCAGACAAGATCGCATCCTTCGAGATTAAGGCAGGATTCGTTGACGGTGGCGTTATCGACTGTGCAGGTGTTGAGGCACTTGCAGCTACTCCTTCTAAGGAGGTTCTCATCGCTAAGATGATGGGCAGCCTTATGTCTTCTCTTTACAGCTTTGCCTATGTTCTTCAGGCTAAGATCGATAAGGAAAATGGCGGCGAGGAAGCTGCCGAGGCTCCCGCAGAGGCTTAATTCTGCATAAATTAAATTTGTATTAAAAATTCAGTAAATTTGGAGGATAAAAAAATGAACGAAAAGTCCACACAGATTCTTGACCTTGTAAAGGGTCTTACTATTCTTGAGCTCGCAGACCTTGTTAAGGCTCTCGAGGAGGAGTTCGGTGTATCCGCAGCTCCCGTAGCAGCAGCTCCCGTAGCTGGTGGTGCAGCAGCAGCTCCCGCAGCAGAGGAGAAGACCGAGTTTGACGTAGTTCTTAAGAACGCTGGTGCTTCCAAGCT
Source organism: Eubacteriales bacterium (assembly GCA_045633405.1). Classification (GTDB taxonomy): domain Bacteria; phylum Bacillota; class Clostridia; order Oscillospirales; family CAG-272; genus UBA1740. The sequence goes on from JAZQYD010000071.1 coordinate 18,712, forward strand.
CAACGTTATCAAGGTTGTTCGTGAGATCACCGGCCTTGGTCTTAAGGATGCTAAGGACCTTGTTGAGGCTGCTCCCAAGACCATCAAGGAAGCAGTTGCTAAGGATGAGGCAGACAAGATCGCTGAGCAGCTTAAGGCAGCTGGCGCTGAAGTTGAAGTTAAGTAATTTCACCTCACAAAGAGAAAATTTAAGCACCGACCCCTGCTGGTCGGTGCTTTTTCTATTTTTCGGGCTTCCGTATTTGGGCATAACCGAAAACAAAAAAGAGAGAGGTGCTTTATGAGTGCCTCTCTTTTGATATGTAAAAGTCTGTATATATCGAGGTTGAAAACCTGCGGTTTTCTTCGTTTTGTTGATTTTTGTTTTCTATCCTCGTTTCCTCGCTCAGCGTACCCTCTGGTCGGTGCTTTTTTGTTTTTCGGGCTTTCGTATTTTGGCATAACCGAACAAAGAGCAAAGATGTAATTATTTTTCTTCTTTTTCTTCTTTATGCTTTACTTTAATAATTCTTTGCGGTATAATATATAATGAAGAAATATGCGAAAGAGAGGAAAAGTGTATGCTAAAGGGTGAATTTAAGCTGAAAAGCCCCTTTGCTCCCACGGGAGATCAGCCGGAGGCAATAAGAGCACTGACAGAGGGAATTCTCGCAGGCGAGAGAGCACAGACCCTTGTCGGAGTTACGGGCTCGGGTAAGACCTTTACTATGGCTAACGTTATAGCCAATCTAAACAGACCCACACTTGTCCTCGCACACAATAAGACTCTCGCGGCTCAGCTTTGCACCGAGTTCCGTGAGTTTTTCCCTGAGAATGCGGTGGAATATTTCGTCTCATACTATGATTACTATCAGCCCGAGGCGTATATTCCCGGTAAGGATATGTATATCGAGAAGGATGCGATGATCAACGAGGAGATCGATATGCTCCGTCACAGTGCAACGTCCGCTCTTTTTGAGAGGCGTGACGTCATCATCGTGGCATCCGTCTCCTGCATCTACTCTCTCGGAGACCCGAGGGAATACGAGGGGCTTCTCGTCTCGCTGAGACCCGGGCAGACTATGTCCCGTGACGAGCTGATAGCCTCGCTCGTTTCGATCAGCTATGAGAGAAACGATATGAATTTTATTAGAAACAAGTTCCGTGTCAGAGGAGACGTTGTCGAGATCTATCCCGCAAGCGGTAAGGATCACGCTGTAAGAGTCGAGTTCTTCGGTGACGAGATCGACCGACTCTCAAAGATAAATCCCCTGACGGGCGAGGTGACCGAGCATCTCTCATACACCGCCATCTATCCTGCGACACACTATGCAGTGTCCGACGAGAGACGTGAGGCGGCACTCAGAGAGATCGAGGAGGAGCTCGATGCGAGGGTGAAGGAGTTCCGAGGCGAGAACAAGCTTATCGAGGCACAGAGGATCGAGGAGAGAACGAGATACGACCTCGAGATGCTCCGTGAGGTCGGCTTCTGCTCGGGAGTTGAGAACTACTCGCGTGTCCTCTCGGGAAGACCTGCGGGCTCGACCCCCTATACGCTTCTCGATTATATGCCCGACGATTTTATACTCTTCATTGACGAGAGCCACGTGACTCTCCCTCAGGTCAGAGGAATGAGCGGCGGAGACTATGCGAGAAAGAAGAACCTTGTAGAGTTCGGCTTCCGTCTGCCCAGTGCGTTTGATAACCGCCCCCTCTTCTTCGACGAGTTTGAGGAGAGGATCAGGCAGGTAGTGTTCGTCAGTGCGACACCGGGTGACTATGAGAAGGAGGAGAGCTCGAGCCGAGTTGAGCAGCTCATCCGTCCTACGGGTCTTATCGACCCCCGAATTGACGTCCGTCCCGTAGAGGGGCAGGTCGACGATCTTCTCGGCGAGATACGCACGACCGTGGAGAGGGGCGAGAAGGTGCTCGTCACCACCCTCACTACCAAGATGGCGGAGGACCTCACCGACTACCTCGGTGCTAACGGCATCAAGGTTAAGTATATACATCACAAGGTAGAGACGCTTGAGAGAATGCAGATCATCCGCGATCTCCGTCTCGGCGAGTTCGACTGCCTTGTCGGAATAAACCTCTTAAGAGAGGGTCTCGACATCCCCGAGGTATCTCTTGTGGCGATACTCGATGCGGACAAGGAGGGCTTCCTACGCAGTGAGACCTCTCTTATTCAGACGGTCGGACGTGCGGCGAGAAACGTGAACGGACACGTAATTATGTATGCTGACAGCGTCACACGCTCTATGAAGGGGGCGATAGACGAGACTAACCGCCGCCGTGAGATACAGATGAGGTATAACGAGGAGCACGGAATCACACCCGTCAGCGTTAAAAAGCGTGTGGCGGATATAATAGAGATAGGCAAGAAGGCAAAATCGGAGGTGTCCGATAAGAAGCTCTCAAAGCTCGAGCGTGAAAGAATGATCGAGACTCTGACAGCCAAGATGCGTGATGCCGCAAAGAGACTCGAGTTTGAGGAGGCTGCGTACCTCCGTGACAGAATAAAGGAATTAAAGGGCACGAAATAAATGCAAAAGGAAATTATAATTAAGGGAGCGAGGGTGCACAACCTCAAGAATATCGACCTCGTTATACCGAGGGACAGCCTTGTGGTGTTTACGGGTCTTTCAGGTAGCGGAAAATCATCTCTCGCCTTCGACACTCTGTATGCAGAGGGACACCGACGCTTTGTCGAGAGCCTCTCCTCATATGCGAGAATGTTCATAGGACAGATGGACAAGCCTGAGGTCGACCTTATCGAGGGACTCTCTCCCGCAATATCCATAGACCAGAAGACCACCTCGAAGAATCCGAGGTCCACTGTCGGTACGGTTACGGAGATATACGATTACCTGCGTCTTCTGTACGCACGTACCGGTATACCTCACTGTCCCGTCTGCGGAAAGGTGATAGAGCAGCAGTCGCTCGACCAGATAGTAGACAGAATACTGACCCTTCCCGAGGGTACAAGATTTATGGTGCTCTCTCCCGTGGTTAAGGAGAAGAAGGGAACTCATGAGAAGGTCTTCGCCGATGCACGCAAGTCGGGCTACACCAGAGTCAGAGTCGATGGTCTGATATATGATCTGTCCGAGGAGATAGGACTTGATAAGAATACCAAGCACACGGTCGATATAATCGTAGACCGCCTCGTTATCAAGGAGGGAGTCCGCTCGAGGCTCTCCGATTCCTGCGAGAGTGCTCTCGGCACGTCGGACGGACGTCTTGCTATCGTGACCGTTCCCCGTGACGGCGAGAAGGAGCGAGAGCTCGAATTCTCTACAAAGTACGCCTGCGAGGAGCACGGCATCAGCTTCCCCGAGCTTGAGCCCCGTATGTTCTCCTTCAATAACCCGATCGGTGCCTGCCCCGAGTGCGGCGGTATCGGAAATATGCAGAGGATATCAGTAGCGAAGCTCACACCGTACCCCAAGCTCTCGCTGAGAGAGGGAGGTATTGCGGTAAACGGCTTCAAGACCATGACGGAGGACTCGTGGACGGGACCTCTCGTTGCGAAGGTCGGAGAAATTTACGGCTTTGATCTCGATACGCCGATAGGCGATTTCACCGAGGAGCAGATGGATGCTCTTATGTACGGCACGGGCGACCGTGTATACACTGTTACACGCTATTTCGGAGGCGAGGGCAGGGAGCATACCACCACCTTTGACGGCATAGTACGCATCATCGAGAAGCGTATGCATATGCAGGGCGGTGACTACTATCAGGAGTTTGTCGAGGAGGTTGCGTGCCCTAAGTGTCGAGGCAGACGTCTTTCCGACACTGTGCTCTCGGTTACGGTAGGCGGATTGAATATTGACGAGGTGACACGCCTCTCAATCGATAAAATGCTCACCTTCTTCGAGGAGCTGACGCTTGACAATGAGCGTGCGGCTATCGCCAAGGAGGTCTTGAAGGAGATAAAGGCAAGGCTTAACTTCCTTGTCAGCGTAGGACTCGACTATCTTAGTCTCTCGAGAAGTGCGGGCACTCTCTCGGGCGGTGAGGCACAGAGAATAAGGCTCGCGACACAGATAGGCTCAGCTCTTACGGGAGTCCTCTATATACTTGACGAGCCGTCGATAGGACTTCATCAAAGGGATAACTGTAAGCTTATCGCAACGCTGAAGAGACTCAGGGACATAGGCAACTCGGTCATAGTCGTCGAGCACGATGAGGACACGATGCGTGAGGCGGACTTCATAGTCGACATCGGCCCCGGTGCGGGAATACACGGCGGTGAGGTCGTAGCGGCAGGCACTCCCGAAGAGATAATGGCATCGGAGGGCTCCATCACGGGCGACTACCTTGCATACAGGCGTGAGATACCCGTGCCGAAGACGAGGAGAGCGGGTAACGGCTCTTACCTCTCTGTCAGGGGTGCGAGGGAGAACAACCTGAAGTCACTCGACGTAGATATACCACTCGGATGCTTCGTAGCCGTGACGGGTGTGTCGGGAAGCGGAAAATCATCGCTCATCAACTCGGTTCTTCTCCGCACGCTTCAGAAGGAGCTGAACAGATCAATAACGTATCCCGGCAAGGTTGACAGCATAACGGGACTTGAGAGCCTTGATAAGGTGATAGCAATAGACCAGAGCCCCATAGGCAGGACTCCCAGGTCTAACCCCGCTACCTACACGGGTCTTTTCACCGATATAAGAAACCTCTTCGCCAAGACCAAGGATGCGAAGGCGAAGGGATACGACGCAGGCAGATTCTCCTTCAACGTAAAAGGAGGCAGATGTGAGGCGTGCGAGGGTGACGGAGTAAAGTGTATAGAGATGAACTTCCTCCCCGACGTCTACGTAAAGTGTGACGTCTGCCACGGAAAGAGATATAACAGAGACACCCTTGACGTGAAGTACAAGGGGAAGAGCATATACGACGTCCTCGAGATGTCGGTGGAGGAGGGAATATCCTTCTTTGAGGGCATTCCGCAGATCGAGCGAAAGCTCCGCACCCTCTTCGACGTAGGACTCGGATATATCAAGATAGGTCAGCCCTCCACCACTCTCTCAGGCGGTGAGGCACAGAGAGTCAAGCTTGCGACAGAGCTTGCGAAGCGTTCTACGGGTAATACCGTATATATCCTTGACGAGCCTACTACGGGTCTTCATACCGAGGACGTGGCGAAGCTCGTTTCCATCCTTGAGAGACTGACCGAGGCGGGCAATACCGTTATAGTTATAGAGCATAACCTCGACCTTATTAAGACCGCGGATTATATCATCGATCTCGGACCCGAGGGCGGAGACGGCGGCGGTGAGGTTATTGCGGTCGGCACACCCGAGGAGGTCGCTATGTGTGAGAAATCTTACACGGGTGCCTTCCTAAAAGAAAAATTAACACCAAAAGGTAAATAAAACTTTACAATGAATTACTGTAATATTAAGAAATTCGATATCGCTAACGGGGAGGGGATCAGAACCACCCTCTTCGTCTCGGGATGCACTAACAGATGTAAGAATTGCTTTCAGCCCGAGACCTGGAGCTTCGATTACGGCGAGCCATTTACCGAGGAGGTAGAGGAGGAGATCCTCGCAACCTTCGAGATATCCTCTGTGAGAGGACTCACTCTCCTAGGCGGTGAGCCTATGGAGCCGTCTAATCAGAGAGCACTTCTTCCTTTTCTTAAGAAATTTAAAAAGAGATATCCAAGTAAGGATCTCTGGCTCTTCACGGGAAACCTCTACGAGGAGCTGATGGGCGAATACGGAGAGCATCCTAAGTGCATCGAGGTGACACGTGAGATTCTCTCGCTTGTCGATATCCTCGTCGACGGCAGATTTGTCGAAGAAAAGAAAAGACTCGGTCTACGCTTCCGCGGATCCGAGAATCAGAGAATAATCGATATGAATAAAACGCGAGAGGCAGGACAGATCGTCATCTGGGACGGTTGCCGCCTCGATAAGCAATACGGAAAAAAGGAGAATTGATATGACCCTCAGAGTGAAAAAGCTTGATCCCCGTGCGAAGGTGCCCGCATACGGCACTGAATATTCCGCAGGTGCGGACCTTTACTGCCTGCTTGACGAGCCCGTCACCATCGAGCCCCATACTACCGTGCTTTTGTCGACGGGACTCTCTCTTGAGATACCCGAGGGGTACTGCGGACTCATTTTTGCAAGATCCTCACTCGGAGTGAAGAAGGGACTCGCCCCTGCTAACAAGGTAGGTGTTATCGATGCAGACTACCGCGGTGAGGTGAAGGTCGCATTACATAATCACTCCTCCGTCCCTGCGACAGTCGAGCCCTTTGAGAGAGTGGCTCAGCTCGCCATCGTGCCCTTCCTTAAGGCTGAATTCACGGAAGCGGACGAGCTCTCGGATACCGTAAGAGGTGAGGGTGGCTTCGGTTCGACGGGAAGAAAGTAAAATTCTTTGTGCCACGAAATTATAATAGAAAAATGCAGAGCTACCGTGTGTAACCCTGCATTTTATATTTTATGTGGTTTTGTCAAATTCTCTGACAAAATAGATGCTCGATTTATCTACCGAGAACTCACGCTCACGGAGATAATTCAAAATTCCCGCATCGGTAGGGAAGGTGAACTTAAGCTTATAGGAGTAGAGTGCCTGATGCTTGTAGCCGCGTGCTCTATCATCTTTTATAACACCGTACTTGCCGTCACCGACGAGGGGATGTCCGATATGAGCCATGTGCGCTCTTATCTGATGCGTTCTGCCCGTCAGAAGCTCGACCTCGATAAGCGACGTGCTCCTTCCTCTTTTCAAGACACGGTAGCGTGTCCTTATGTCCTTTGCTCCCCTCGGGGGATTCTTCGAATACACCTTGACGGTATTCGTTCTCTCATCCTTGATGAGGTAGCCCGTGAGGGTGTCCGACTCACGCTCGGGACATCCGTGGATAAGTGCGAGATATCTCTTATCGATCTCACGTGCACGGATCTTCTCGTTCATTATGCGTAAGGTCTCCGCATTCTTCGCCGCTATGACTATACCGCCCGTATTCTTGTCAATTCTGTTACAGAGTGCGGGGGCGAAGCTCTGCTCGGCACGTGGGTCGTACTCGCCCTTCTTATAGAGATACGCCTGAATGTGTACTATGAGTGTGTTGAGGCTGTTCGTCTCGTCCTCGTGCACCGAGATTCCCTGAGGCTTGTCGACAAGGAGGATATTCCCGTCCTCATAGATAACGTTGATATTTGGAGTCACCCTGTCGAGGGGAATATCCACGCTCGTATCTCCGTCCAGCCTTGCGAAGAACTCGGGTGCTAAGAAGCACTGAACGGTGTCGCCCTCGTTAAGGATCTGACCTATCTCGGCTCTCTTTCTGTTGACCTTGATCTTCTTCAGCCTTATCGACTTGTAAAGAAGGCTTGTCGGCAGATCGAGTGCCTTGGTAATGAACTTATCGAGTCTCTGTCCCGAATCGTTCCTTCCTATTACAATTTCTCGCATCAGAGAGTACCGAAGATTCTGTCACCTGCATCGCCGAGACCGGGTATGATATATGCGTGATCGTTGAGTCTCTCGTCAAGTGCAGCGGCAAATATGTCAACGTCGGGGTGAGTATCCTGCACCTTCTTCACACCCTCGGGTGCCGCAACAAGGCACATAAGCATTATTTTTCTCGCACCTCTCGCCTTAACCATGGAGATGGCGTCTGCCGCAGATCCGCCCGTCGCAAGCATGGGATCGACGATGATGACAGTACGCTCCTCGATGTCACCGGGCATCTTGCAATAATACTCCACGGGCTCGTGAGTCTCGGGATCACGGTAGAGACCGATGTGTCCGACTCTCGCAACGGGTACGAGACGGAGGAGGCCGTCAACCATACCGAGTCCCGCACGGAGAATGGGGACGATAGCGAGCTTCTTGCCCGCAATTTTCTTGAAGGTCGCACGCATTATGGGGGTCTCAACCTCTACGTCCTCGAGGGGGAGATCACGTGTGATCTCATAACCCATAAGCATCGATATCTCATCGAGAAGAATTCTGAAATCCTTAGACGAGGTGTTCTTGTCTCTCATAATGGTAAGCTTGTGCTGAATAAGGGGATGGTCTACAAGATGAAATGTGCTCATATTTAATCCGTCCTTTGTTTGTTTTTATCCCTTCTATTATACCTCATTTATGCGGCATTTTCAAGTGGTGCGTCGCTTTTTGTAAAATAAAATCAAATTGTGCTATTTTACAAATAAAATGGCAATTTTTCACTTGATAATCCTTCTTGTAATATGATATCATATAAACAAAATAAAACTAAATCCAAGGAGACTTACGATTATGAAAAATCCCGAGCTTGTTATAATGGCTGCCGGTATGGGCTCTCGCTACGGCGGACTTAAGCAGATCGATAAGGTTGACGATTTCGGTCATATCATCATTGACTACTCAATATATGATGCTATGCGTGCGGGCTTCCGTGACGTTACCTTCATCATTAAGAAGGAGATCGAGAAGGATTTCCGTGAGGTAATGGATGCTCACCTCGCAGGCAAGGATATCAACGTCAAGTACGTATATCAGGAGATAGATAAGAAGTCGGAGGCCAAG
>JAZQYD010000072.1:0-8832 GCA_045633405.1 Eubacteriales bacterium
TCGTGAGACAGTTCGGTCCCTATCTGTCGTGGGCGTTGGATATTTGAGAGGAGCTAACCTTAGTACGAGAGGACCGGGTTGGACGTACCTCCGGTGCATCGGTTGTTCTGCCAAGGGCATAGCCGGGTAGCCGCGTACGGATGTAATAAACGCTGAAGGCATCTAAGCGTGAAGTACACCTCAAGATGAGATATCCCATCATTTTAAATGAGTAAGGTCACTTGTAGACTACGAGTTTGATAGGTCGGAGATGTAAGCACAGTAATGTGTTCAGTTGACCGATACTAATTGACCGAGGGCTTGAACAGCATTCCTTCTGTTCGAGCGAGCTACTTGTTTGCTTCCGTTTCTTCATACTTTATTCGGTTTTCTGTGAATAGTTTTAAAGACTCCGTATCTTACGGAGTCTTTTTTATTGCTTTTTATGCTTTGTTTATTTTGTGAGCGAGAATGGTTACTCTTGCAATTTTCTTTTATATCGTATTTTCTTATTTGATTTTAAGCGTCCGTCTTGCTAAGCGGCGAAGTTTATTATATAATGATGTTGATCTTTTACGTTGGAGGAGCTTATGAAACGCGTTTTACGAGTTGGATACTACAGATACTTTACCGATAATGAGTTCGATGAGCATATTGCCTATCTTAAAGAGTTTCGTGATGCATTCGACGAGATCACGCTCTTCACCGATTCCGATCATAACGGATACCACGAGCCCGAAGAAGCACGCGCCTTCGCGGACGTATTGCGTAAGCGTATACCCGTGTATCGTTCTCTCGGCTTTAAGAGTGTTGGAATAAACGTCCTCTGTACCCTCGGACATCTCGAGGAAGCTTATGATGTGCACGAGAGAGCTCCATTCCCATACGTTGTTAATAAAGACGGTGTTGAGTCTCGCAGCTGCCTTTGCCCTTCATCGAGGGAATGTCTTCAGTATATCTACGACAGATACTCTCTTTTTGCCTCTTGTGGTGCAGATTTTATATGGATCGACGACGACGTAAGAATGACCAACCACGGTGTTGTTAAGGCTGATGAGTACTGCTATTGTGATAACTGTATCTCCCGCTTTAATTCTATTACCGAAGAATCGTTTACGCGTGATGAGCTTGTATCAAAAATGACGCAACCCGAGATTCGCTCACAATATGGGAAAATGCAATCCGATATAATCTTGGAGGTTATGTCAACGATTAGAAAGGCTATACACGATACCGATCTCACAATCAGAATCGGTGTTATGAATGATGCCGTTCATTTTAGCTCTGATGATATAATAGCATCGGGCGCTGATATGGTAAGGCCGGGCGGCGGTTTCTATACTGATGCCTACCCTATAGGAGTTTTTGATAAGAATTTCAGAATACAACAGGCTAACCTGAAATGTCCTCTGAATGTGAAGGATGTTCAATACGAATACGAGAGCTTTAATTTCCAGAGTCTTGAGAAATCCGTGCAAATGACTGATCTTGAAACCACTCTCGCTGTTATGGCGGGCTGTAACGGCTCACTTTACAGCATGAGCTGGTATTACGATCGCCCGAATATTTCTGAAAGAATTGCCTTACGCGGTAAAACGTGGAATATGCTCGAGAAGTGCACACGCGGCGCCACGTATTCGGGAGTCTACACCCTGGGTTCAAGGACGGCTCTCTACTTGTTAGAGTCGGGAATCCCCGTCACGGCAGACAAGAATAATGCCGTATGCGCCTTCGTGCTCGGTGACGAAATGTCATCTCTTCAGCATAGTGAGATTGAATCAATTCTTGCATTAGGTCTTTACACAGACGGCTATGGAATGGAGAAGCTCACGGAGATGGGCTTTGGTGAGCGACTCGGCGGAAGTGTTCTTCGGAAATATGATAACGGTATGGCAGAGCGCTTTGCTGAGCACGAGATGAATGGCAAATACAAGGGATTTTTCCGAAACGCGTTTATGAATTTCCCATACACGGCAGACGCATATGAGTTTTCAATAGATTCTGACGCTGTGTGCCTATCAAATCTCGAAACAGTTACCCACAAGCCGCACGGCCCCTCCCTTTACTTGTATGAAAGCAGCAGAGGACACAGAATTGCCATCGACGGCTATATGCTTCCCGGCAAGATGAAATCGAAGCACAAGATCGAACAGCTTCGATACGTCTTTGATTATCTCAGCTGCGGCAGAGTTCCGGTTAGAATCGAATGCGAAGTGAAGGTTGTGCCTACTGTCACACAAGCTTCCGATGGTAATCTTACGGTAATGCTTACAAATGCATCTCTTGATCCGACGGGTGAGATAAAATGCGTGGTAAATACAGATAAGCAGCTCTACGTTATTGAGGAGAGTGGAAAGCTTGCCTTGCTTGACTCAGAGGTTAAGGACGGTAAGTCGACCGTTAAGCTTGAGAATATCTCCCCCTGGAGCTATGTGCTGTTAACAACCAATAACTAAAAAAGAGACGGTCACGTACATACAGTATGCGACCGTCTAAATATTTAATTATTCAGGAAATCTTTTATCCTATCCCAGATGACGGGATCCTGCTCGGTGATGCTTGCCCAGTCGAATTTCTCGCGGAATGCTTTCTTTTCCTCCGCAGTCTTAAGCTCTCCTGCTCTTCTTAAGCGAGTAAGCTCGGATACACACTCACCGAGGCTCTTCACAGCACCCTCGGAATAGTTGGGGTTATGACCGCGTCCTGTAATTCCTACAAACTCGGTATTGGGTCTATCACCGTATACCTCCTTAAGACGCTCGAAGTGTGTAGAATAGCTAACCGTCCTGTCATCCTCGGAGTGAATGATCATCGCCTTGACCTTGCTGTCAGTGAGGGCAGTGTCGGCGGATGCAAGTGCGTAGTCACCGTTGAGGCTCTCTTCGTATCTCACAAGAGACTTGATATAGAACTTCATAATGCCCGTTAAGAACTGAGAAAGCAGAGCACGAACTGAAATGAAGCCTGCAAATGCTACAATATGTGATATCTCGGGGTGATATTTTGCAATATTCAGAGTAGAGAAGCCACCCCAGCTGTGACCTACAACAGAAATATCACATTCAGCGTATCCGTCACGTAGAGTAAGGGTATTGATAAGGCAGTCGAGGTCTGCAAGTGACTGCGAGAATCCTACGATGTCATCACCCTCAGATTCCATACAGCCCGTATGATCGTACGAGAGAACAGTGAATCCGCGTGATGCAAGAGCCTCGATCTCCTTCATGTACGAGCGGTGTCCGCCGCCCATTCCATGCTCGAAAATCACTACACGGGTAGGGGTCTTCTCACCGTAATAGTAGAAGGCACCGACAAGCTTCTGTCCGTGGTTGCCTACGAATTCATATTTTTCCTTTACGAGTCCCGGAAAGTCCTCAGCTGAGTAAAGAAAGAGCTCCTCGGGAGTATTCTGACGGACTATAACCGATCTTTTGAACTGACCGATAACCTTTTTCTCAAATATCATATGAGCCTCCTATCACCAAAATAGTGCCTTAATGTAATTATTCGTTTACATTTTCGCCTTCTGCGGTGTCCTCGGCGTTCTCTTCCGTGTTCTCCTCGTCGGTATCATCATCGAATACGAGCTCAATCTCTGTATTAGCGATGGGTTCCTTCGATTTCTTGGCGAGACGGAGAAGTGCAGCTACAAGGAGCACTGCAACCGCTACGAATATACAGATGCTCGTGATAATAATAAACGTATCCATTTTATTTCTCCTTTTTATGTTTTCTTGTTTTTCCTAAAGCATTATATCAATTTATCCCCGTTTTGTCAAGAAAATTCGGGAGAAAGTTTAAAAAACTATTGAAATGTGTATTATACTATGGTATAATCTTAAATTATAGTAAACATTTTAATTAGAGGTACTGTTTATGAAAAGAGATTTACTGAGAGACGTTTACGCTGACATTGACGCCTACGGCGGCAAAACCGTAACCGTTGGCGGATGGGTCAGAAACCTTCGTGATTCCAAGGCGTTTGGATTTATCGATCTCAACGACGGCTCTTATTTCAAGAGCGTTCAGGTCGTTTTTGAGAGAAGCATTATAAATAACTATGACGAGATTGCATCGCAGAACGTTGGAGCTGCCCTTGTAGTTACGGGTAGAATCGAGATCACCCCCGATGCGAAGCAGCCCTTCGAGCTTAAGGCTACCGAGATTGTTGTCGAGGGCACCTCGACTCCCGATTACCCCCTTCAGCCTAAGCGTCACACGGTGGAGTTCCTCCGTGAGCAGGCTTATCTCCGTCCGAGAACCAACCTCTTCTCCGCTGTATTCAGAGTAAGAAGCGAGGTAGCCTATGCTATCCATTCCTTCTTCCATGAGAGAGGCTTCGTATACGTACACACCCCCATCATCACCGCCTCCGACTGCGAGGGTGCGGGCGAGATGTTCCGTGTAACCACACTTGATATGGAGAATCCTCCGAGACTTGAGGATGGCTCCGTTGACTTCTCGCAGGACTTCTTCGGTAAGAGTGCTAACCTCACCGTTTCGGGTCAGCTTGAGGGTGAGACCTACGCTATGGCGTTCGGTAACATCTACACCTTCGGCCCGACCTTCAGAGCGGAGAACTCCAACACCGCACGTCACGCCGCTGAGTTCTGGATGATCGAGCCCGAGATCGCATTCGCAGACCTCGATGACAATATGCAGCTCGCTTGGGATATGATCAAGTATATCGTAAACCATTGCATGGAGAATTGCCGTGAGGAGCTCGACTTCTTCAACAAGTTTGTTGATAAGGGTCTTATCGAGAGACTCACCGCCCTTCGTGACTCCGAGTATGCGAAGGTTACCTACACCGACGCTATCGACGTGCTCCTCAAATCGGGCGAGCAGTTCAAGTACCCCGTATACTGGGGTGTTGACCTCCAGACCGAGCACGAGAGATACCTCACCGAGCAGGTATATAAGAAGCCCATCTTCCTCGTTGACTATCCCAAGGATATCAAGGCGTTCTATATGAGACTCAACGACGACGGTAAGACCGTTGCCGCTATGGACCTCCTCGTTCCCGGTGTCGGCGAGATCATCGGCGGCTCCCAGCGTGAAGAGAGAATTGACGTCCTCACCGCACGTATGAACGAGCTTGAGCTTAAGGAGGAGGATTATTGGTGGTACCTCAACCTCCGTAAGTACGGTGGCACCAAGCACGCAGGCTACGGCCTCGGCTTCGAGCGTATCATTATGTACCTCACGGGCGTATCTAACATCCGCGACGTCCTTCCTTATCCCCGTACGGTAGGAAACGCTGAGTATTAAAAAAACCATATAGGGCAAAAAACGCTTACGGTAAAGGCACACGGTACCGTAGGCGTTCTTTTTATTTTACCCTTCTGTATTCAGTCGGCGTCATGCCAACCCACCGCTTGAAAACACGGTTGAAATAGGTCACACTGTTGTATCCGACCTCCTCGGCCACCTCCGTCACGGTGAGGTCTGTCATAAGAAGCCTCTTCGCACGCCCGACACGCTCACGGTTGAGATAATCCTTGAAGCTGACGCCGGCCTTCTCACGGAAAAGTCTGCCGAGATACACCTCGTCATAGAAGAAGAGGGAGGCTATCTCGGAGAGCTTGTGGTCATATTCGAGATTTTCCCTGACGTAGCTCTTCACGTTTTCTATCACGGCACTTCCCGCACTCCTCTCGGACGTGTACCGCTCGAGGAGCATCTTTATATAGCTCTCAACCACCGTGGCGATCTTACGGCACTCCTCCTCGTCCGAAGCCTTGTCCATCGTCTCCAGCGGAAGCTCCTCGCCCATAGCACGGCTCTCAAGCTTCGCACGCCCCTCCTTGGTGAGAATATTGCCTATGTATATAACAGCCACAGCCTCCCCGGAAATAATAACGGGATGCGTGTATTCAAAAACACCGTTGATGCATAGTGCAGAGAAGGGGACACGGTCTCTCACCGCTCGCCTTATCGCATAGCTTCGGCATCGCATGCATCGCACAAGCCCGCGAGGGCGTGACTTGAAAATCTCACATACAGGACGCGAATGTATCTTGTGATGATCGGGTAGATCGCACATAGAGCATCCCGCCCCACCGACAAAGAAGATGCCAATATGAAAATTTCTTCCGCTCTCTATGACCTCGATCAGCTCGTATAACGTGCTGTACTCCATAATAAACTCCATAAATTATATAATTTTACCACGATTATACCATAAAGGTATAATTTGTTCAATATAATGTTGAAATAATACTTGAAAAATTTCCCCTCCGCCATCTATAATATAGTTAATAAGAAAAACTAAGGAGACTGTTATGAAAAAATATGACCTCATAGTTCTTGGCGGAGGAATATCAGGAGTCGCCGCCGCTACCGCAGCGGGCAGAGCAGGGCTCTCCGTCCTTCTCGTTGAGAAATACGGTACTCTCGGCGGAGCAATGTCGCAGTCCCAGGTCTACCCCTTTATGGGTAGCTCGCTGAAGGGCTCTAATCCCACGAGATACCTCTCTGCAGGCCTCTTCCTTGAGATGAAGGCGAGACGTGCAAAATATAACGACCTTTCCCCCGAGGTTTATAAGTTCGTCTTCGACGATATGCTGACCGAGGCGGGTGTCGATATCCTCTTCCATACCACGGCATATGCCGCTACCACGGACGGAAGACAGATCAAATCCCTGAAGGTCACCTCCCGCGGTAAGGAATACGAATTCTTCGCCGACTACTTCATCGATGCATCGGGTGACGGTGAGCTCATCGAGATGGCGGGCTGTGAATTCGCTGTCGGACGTGAGTCGGACGGATACTGTCAGCCCATGACCACGTGCTTCCGTATGGCGGGAGTTGACGTTGAGGCCTTCTATGAGAAGGAGGATTACCTCAACGAGAGATATCACGAATATCAGGCGGCGGGCAAGGTCTCTAACCCGAGAGAAAATCTCCTCTTCTTCAGAGGCCTCGGAGAGGGAGTCCTTCACCTCAATACCACACGTGTTATCAAGCACGATCCCACCGACCCCTTCGAGCTTAGCAGAGCCGAGATACTTGCGAGACGTCAGGTTCACGAAATGGTCGACTTCTTCCGTGAGGTTGCCCCCGAGATATTCGGTAAGTCCTCCATCGCCCACATTGCCAGCCATATAGGCATCAGAGAGTCGAGAAAGCTTGTCGGTGTGCACGTCCTCACCAGCGAGGAGCTCCGCTCCTGCGTTGAATTTCCCGACACCATCGCCCTCGGTAACTATGATATCGATATACATAATCCCACGGGTGCGGGCACGTATATCTATACCTTCAGCGGCGGTAACTATTATAAGATACCCTACCGCTCGCTTCTGCCCCGTGAGTATGACAATATGCTCGTAGCGGGCAGATGCCTCTCCGCTGACCATGAGGCACACTCAGCCGTCAGAATACTCCCCATATGTGCATGCATGGGCGAGGCTGCGGGCACAGCTATCGCACTGTGTAAGTCTACCGGCACGAATACCCACACCCTCGATACCGACCTCTTAAGACAGACCCTCAAGGATAACGGTGCCGACGTTTAATTAAAAGAAAATGCAGAGCTACCGTGTGTAAACCTGCATTTTCTGTATTTTAGGTGTTTTTTCTCTGAAAAGACAGAAAAAAACCAAAAATCCGCTCATCTTCTATTCATCCGTGATGCCTATGCCCCCAAAAAAACTATTGACAAGAGCTTCTCTTTTTTGTATAATGAAAACAGAAAGGAGTCACCGATATGAAAAGATTAGTTAAAGTTCTATCTTTGCTTTTAGCTTTGATAACCTGCTTTACTCTTGTTTCGTGCAGAAAAGATGAATCTTTAGATCCCGGCAAAATCAAGGACGGTCCTAACTGCGGACCTCCACCATGGGAATTTTATCCCGAGGGGTATACCGGAGGATTTCCGGATATAAGCAAAAACTGGGAAAAAGGAAGTCAGCTTGAAATTTGGTGGGTTGAAACGTATGAGGAGTGTCTTGCTGCGATAGAGCTTTTAAAATCTCACGGCAGTACTTTTGATGAAACTTACCTGTTCTCATATTCAGAAGAGCTCGTCGATATAAAGTATCGCTTCTTTATTCCACTAAATGGGAAACGCTGCGAAACGATAGAATATGGAGAAAACCCATTTGATAGATTAGCCTACGATGTAGATGTGAAATCTTTTATTTTTTTAGAAAACGTATCTATTGACGACATTAATTGGGGCGACGTAAAAAACTACAATGTATATATAACAAAAGATTCTTACGAAAAAAAGATAATAACCGAAGATAAAAAAGAAATCAGCCTCACACCAAAAACCAAAATAGATGAACTTTTATTCTATTACTATAATCCGGGAAAATTTACCTTTGAGTGGAAAGCAGACAAAACCAATGATGCTTGCTATGTTTACTTGGACGATGATATATGTGGAATCATAAAGCAATTTGGTTATAATCAAGATACTCCGCATATCTCTGATGAGTGCATTCATGAGTTGTTAAAAAGTGTTATAATACTAACCGAAACGGGTGAAATAAAGGGAGACAAATTATTATGGTAAAAGTTATATCAAAAATTGCATGTGCTGTAATTGTATTATCCGTATGCATTTTGTATTTGAGTATTCCGATTTCAGCTATTAGTAATGATTGTCTATTCGACCACTTCGATAGTTTGGTCCAATATAGAGATGATGACAATAATGAAGTAACAGTCACCCCTCCAAGTGAAAACAGCTGTGCTTACGTTGCTATGAGCTTATTACTCATGTTTTATGATTCGTATTGGAATGAAGCTTTTGTTCCTGATGAATTGGAATGGGAAAGTGGCGAATATGACAGTGTAAACGATGAATTGATCCGAACATTCGCAGCAATCGATGAGGCACAGGAT
>JAZQYD010000073.1:0-10301 GCA_045633405.1 Eubacteriales bacterium
ATAACCGGTCGGTCCTAGGTTCGAGTCCTAGTTGGTCCACCAAGAAAAGTCTAAGTCGACCCCTTTGTGGGTTGGGTTAGGCTTTTTCTTTACGTTTCAGAAGGACTCGAAGAAGAAGCGGTAGTGAATGACACCCCAATGGGCTGTCAGAGCCGCGTCTGACCGACGAATAGCAAATATCCACTGCCATGACGTGATAAATACTACACTATTAAAAAAACAACTTTCTATTTCTTACAAAATTTTCTCACGGAAATCTCTCCCGTTGAGAGTATTTCCGTCGTGCCGTCCTCGTGGGTGAGCAGAAGCTCACACAAGTCGGTGATATCGTCTACACGTGCTGCATACGTGCGATCGGGGCGTATCACGTTAACCCATTCGCCGATAAGCGAGGAGTGAGCCCTATATTCATCTGCATAGGCACGTGATTCCACCTTATCCATCTCTCCAAAGAACAGCTCTGCAATCCTGGCCGCGAGCTCCTCTCGCGAGGTCTTGGCGCCAAGTGCCTCTAGGGTAGTCGCTATATCCCGTATTTCCTCGTTAAGCACGCACCCGTGCACGTTTATTCCGATGCCAACAATACATCTTTTAGGTACCGCATCACCCGGGGAGAATATTCCCCCTGTCAGTATTCCCGCGAGCTTTTTTCCGTCCTTTACGATATCGTTCACCCACTTGATAGAGGTGTCAAGACCTGTAAGCTCGTATATCGCGCGCCTGACTATCACTGCGGTGTATGCAGTTATCCCTACCGCGTCGGATATAGACGTCGGAGTGTACATAACAGTCATATAGAGTCCGACTCCACTGTCGGATATAAAGCTTCTGCCTAGTCTTCCCCGTCCGGATGTCTGCATGTCTGCCAAAAACAACGCACGGGTATGGGAGTCCGCCTCTCTTTTTGCATCGAGCATCGTGGAATCTGTTGCTTCCTTAATAAAAACAGGGAGCCCCTCTCGGAGCTCCCTGCATCTGAAGCTCTCGCGAATCTTTTTTTCGGAAATCTTCATTATTCTATCCTTAAATGTAACGTTTAATTGTCATTTATACCTTTTCAACCGAGATTGTAACATTTTCTCCGTTGATGTTCCACTCCTTAGAGTGTGTAAAAATCTCGCCAAAGAGTATCTCAGTTGCAAGAGTTTCGTCGGAAATCACAGCAGCGTTACGTTTTGCGACTCCCTCTACCGCATCATTGCCGGAGAAGGAAATTCTGATATTATCCATAACCTCAAAACCGGAATCCTTACGCATCGTCTGTACCTTGGAGATGATCTCTCTTACGTTACCCTCCTCGATAAGCTCGGGGGTGAGATTCTTGTCGATAACTACGGTCACACCGCGGTCGCCAAGGCTCTCGAAGCCCTCCTTCTTGGTCATCTCGATAAGAAGGTCGTCACGTGTGAGGACGATCTCTGCATCACGTGCGGTGAAGGTGATAGCACCCTTCTCGTCAAGCTCATCCATAGCGGCGTTACCGTCGAGGGTCGCAAGGGTGTTCTTTATATCACCGAGGTACTTACCGTACTTAGGGCCTACTGTACGAAGCTGGGGCTTGAAGGAGTAGGTGGTGAACTCACGTACGTTGTCAGTGAAGATAACCTCCTTGACGTTAAGCTCCTCCGAGATAACGGGTACGAAGCTGTCGTCAGGCTTATTCTCCGTCTTAACGAACATTCTGGCAACGGGCTGACGGTTCTTGATATTAGCGGCATTTCTCGTAGCACGTCCGAGGACAACGATGTCCATAACCTCGCTCATGTTCTTCTCGAGCTCGGTGTCGACGTAGGACTCGTCAGCTGTGGGATAATCGGTAAGGTGTACCGACTCGGGAGCGGACTTGTCAACGGAGCATACAAGATTTCTGTATATATCCTCTGAGATGAAGGGTACGAGGGGTGCGGAGATCTTCGCAAGGGTAACGAGACAGGTATAGAGGGTCATATACGCCGCAACCTTGTCTTCGGGCATATCCTTCACCCAGAAACGCTCACGGGAGCGTCTTACGTACCAGTTGGAGAGATCGTCGACGAGCTCCTCAAGCACACGGGTAGCCTCGGTGATCTTATAGACTGCGAGGTAGTTATCCACGGTCTTGACGGTGGAGTGAAGCTTCGAGAGTATCCACTTGTCCATTACGGTAAGGCTAGCCTTATCGATAGAGTACTTAGTGGGATCGAAGCCGTCGATGTTAGCATAGAGAACGTAGAACGCATAGGTGTTCCAGAGCGTTCCCATAAACTTTCTCTGTCCCTCGACTACCGCATCACCGTAGAAGCGGTTGGGAAGCCAGGGAGCGGAGTTGGAGTAGAAGTACCAGCGGATCGCATCTGCACCGTAGCTCTCAAGAGCCTCGAAGGGGTCGACAGCGTTGCCCTTGGACTTAGACATCTTCTGTCCGTCCTTGTCGAGCACGTGACCGAGAACGAGTACGTTCTTATAGGGAGCTCTGTCAAATACGAGCGTGGAGATCGCCATGAGCGAGTAGAACCATCCACGGGTCTGGTCTACACCCTCGCTGATGAAGTCGGCGGGGAACTGTGTAGAGTGGAAGAGGTCCTGATTCTCGAAGGGGTAGTGAAGCTGAGCGAAGGGCATCGAGCCGGAGTCGAACCAGCAGTCGATAACCTCCTTTACTCTCTTCATCTCGCCGCCGCAATCGGGACACTTGATCGTCACCTCATCGATGAAGGGACGGTGTAATTCGATATTCTCGGGGCAGTTCGAGGACATGGACTTAAGCTCGGCGATGGAGCCGATGGAGTGACGCTTACCGCAGGAGCACTCCCAGATATTGAGGGGGGTACCCCAGTATCTGTCACGCGACAGACCCCAGTCCTGAACGTTCTCGAGCCAGTCACCGAAGCGTCCCTTTCCGATATTCTCGGGGATCCAATTGACGGTATTGTTGTTTGCTATGAGTCTGTCACGCACAGCGGTCATCTTGATGAACCAGGTGTCACGTGCATAGTAGATAAGGGGAGTGTTACATCTCCAGCAGTGGGGATAGTCGTGCTCGAACTTGGGAGCAGAGAAGAGCTTGCCCGCTATATCGAGGTCCTTGATGATCATGGGATCGGCATCCTTTACGAACACGCCCGCATAATCGGTGTCCTCGGTAAGCTCACCCTTGCCGTTAACGAACTGAACGAAGGGAAGCTCATACTTCTTACCTACACGGGAGTCGTCCTCACCGAAGGCGGGAGCGATGTGTACGATACCGGTACCGTCGGACATTGTAACGTAGCCGTCACATACGACAAAGTGAGCCTTCGCACCCTGCTTCTCAGCGGCACGTCCCGCACACTCGAAGAGGGGCTCGTACTCTCTGTATTCAAGAGCGGAGCCGGGCATCTCCTCAAGAATCTCGTAGGCAACCTCGCCCTCCTTCGCAAGAGGTGCGAGAACCTTGTCAAGAAGAGCCTTCGCCATATAATAGATCCTGCCGTCGATGCAGGAGACCTTGCAGTAGGTGTCCTCGGGGTTTACACAGAGTGCAACGTTAGAGGGGAGAGTCCAGGGTGTGGTCGTCCAAGCGAGGAAGTAAGCATCCTCATCCTTGCACTTGAAGCGTGCGATAGCAGATCTCTCCTTGACGAGCTTATAGCCCTGAGCTACCTCGTGGCTTGAGAGGGGAGTACCGCAGCGAGGGCAGTAGGGAACGATCTTGAAGCCCTTGTAGAGAAGACCCTTGTTCCAGATCTCCTTGAGTGCCCACCACTCACTCTCTATGAAGTCGTTAGTGTAGGTGACGTACGGGTGATCCATATCAGCCCAGAAGCCGACGGTACCCGAGAAGTCCTCCCACATCTCCTTATATTTCCACACGCTCTCCTTACAGTGAGCGATGAAGGGCTCGAGACCGTATGCCTCGATCTGATCCTTTCCGTCGATGCCGAGCTTCTTCTCAACCTCGAGCTCAACGGGCAGACCGTGGGTGTCCCAGCCCGCCTTACGAAGGACTCTCTTGCCCTTCATAGTCTGGTACCTGGGTACCATATCCTTGATAACACGTGTAAGAACGTGTCCTATATGAGGCTTTCCGTTAGCGGTAGGAGGGCCGTCATAGAAGGTGTATGAGGGTGCACCCTCACGGATATCGATGCTCTTCTCGAATATTCCATTCTCCTCCCAGAACTTACGCACCTTTTTTTCACGCTCGACGAAGTTCATACCTGTCGAGACCTTCTCGTAGATTTCCATACTTTCTGTCCTTTCAAAAATATATCCTTATACGATAACGTTAAACAAAATAAAAAATCCGTCTCCTATGGAAACGGAAATATACCACCCATTTACATATCCATCAATATGCGTCCCACTTACACGGGGACCTGCGTCATCCATTACAAGCACGCCTTCACGGATGCGACTCGGAAGTGATCTTCACCTAATACCTGTGCGTGAGCGGCTCTCAGCTCTGCCACCCTCTCTGTAACGCCCTGAATGTACGGCTACTCTCTTCGTCACGGTCTTTATCGGTTTTTCAGTATTCTTATTAAAGTATACAATAAAGTAATAAAAAAGTCAAGGGCATTAAAATAATTATTTTATGAGCCGCGAGGGATACCCCTGACGGCAGATTTATTCCCCCTTCATCCGTCTGTATAATTCCTCGGTAAAGGCATCGTTTCCGACAACGCTGACCGATAGGATATCGAAGCGGTTGTATTTGATATTGACGTGCTCCATCGAGTTTTTTAACGAGAGCATGGAATCAGCGTACCAGCGTCTTTGCTTCTCGACCGAGCGGATAGCGGTGTAAGGTACGGCCCGTATTAAGAAAAAGCCGAATTTTATCACCACGGCGTCGCCTGTCAGGGTAACACTGCCGAAAAGAGGGGAGATAAGGAAATATACCGTGAAGAGATCGACGAGTATAATTATAAGAAGGGCGATCGGCTCGAATGCCGCGAGCACTGTCACAGCGAGAAGAAGGAGGAGTGTCGGGATAGATATGACGTAGAACATTCTGCCGACGAGGGGCTTATATTTTTTATCCTCCATTTTCGTCTCTCCCTTTCCTTTTTGATTTAATGATACCATCAAAGAGGCCGAAAGTCAAGGAATAAAAAACGACAAGCTTTTTAAAAAAATATTGCCAATTCGCCTCTCTTGTGATATAATACCCTTGTGTGCCGCCGAAGGGCGGCGATCAAACTTAAGAAATACAAGCCTCACAATTACGATAAGATCATGATCTCCGATGCTGTTGCTACCTGCACGGGTGCGATGCTCGGTACCTCCACCGTTACAACATTCGTTGAATCGGGTGCGGGTGTTTCTGCGGGAGGCAGAACGGGTCTTACCGCATTCACCACTGCGTGTATGTTCTTCCTTGCGATGTTCGCTATGCCCCTCTTCGCGGTTATTCCCGGTGCGGCTACCGCCTCGGCACTTATCTACGTCGGTGTTCTTATGATGAAGAACAACGTTAAGACCATCGATTTCTCGGATGCCGTTAAGGCGACCTCCGCATTCCTCACGATCGTTGTGATGGTTCTCTCCTACTCGATTACTAAGGGTATCGGTATCGGACTTATCTCCTACACGCTTATGAGTGCTGTTCTTTACGTCATCGCACTTATTAAGGCACTCATCAAGAAGGAGGAGAAGCCCACATGGGAGGTTTCCGCAGTAGCAATTATCGTTTCGCTTCTCTTCGCTGTTTACTTCTTCGTTCCTACCTCGCTCTTCTGATGAGAGGGAACGGGATGAATATTTATTAAGATTGCTTTAAAAAAGGAGTTTACAATGGTTTACAAAAACGGTTTGAAGGAATACGGCATTATATTCGGAGCATCAACGGTTGGCTTCGGCGTGCTTATGGGGCTCTTCTGGTCCGACATGGTGCGTGGATTGATCTCCGGTATTGTCTTCGGGGTTGTATTTACGGGTCTTATGGTTCTGTTCTCGCTTGCACTTGAGAAGAAGATCGCACCTAAGCGTGCGGAGTTGGCAGAGACGAAAACGATCGTATGTGACGGTTTCGCTAACCATAAGAAGGGTATAAACGCCATAGGCGGATGGCTGTTCCTTACAACGGAGAGTCTTGAATTTTATCCCCACAAGCTCAATTTCGGCGGCAAGAATCTCGTGATTTCCGCAAGAGACATCACAAGCGTCTCATCAAGGATGACTATACTCACCGTCACAACCGCTACCGAGAGCTACAACTTCGTTGTTAACAAGTCGGGGGCATGGGAGGCGTCCATCAAGAACGCTATTTTAAAAACCTCGATTTAATCCTATACACCGATTGCCCTCGGTGAAAAACGATAGCCCCCTCAGCCGAGGGGGCTTTTACTATGTGAAAAAGGGGGGAATGTCTTCGGGGCACGTGCTTTTATAGGTTATCGAACAAGGAAATTTGCGTGCTCGTTGTAGGGGCGGTTGCCTCGGCTTTGCAGTAGTTAAAGAGCTTGGAATAGAAAGTTATGCCAATACCTTCCAGCTCCTTGATCATCCAAAATCTTTTGAAGGGTCTGTTTTCTTCATGGCATGCTCTATTTGTGCTTATGATAATTATAGCACACGGGAGTAAAATGTTCAATATTATTATAGGAAATAGAACAAATATGTTATAATGGTTTTTAAAAAACGGTTTTGAATAAGACTAAGAAAAATGTAAGTGAAATAGGAGCAGGCATCAAATTATAAAAGGTAAAAAGCCACCCGTACGGGTGGCTTTCTTGGTGGTGCGGAGTTTTGAATGACGGATAATTCCGTGCCCGGTTATTATTGATAGCACCTGTAATTGATTTTGATGTTTTTGAAATGAATTAAATTCTGGATATTGTCTGTGGAGAAGGTGAGAACGAGGCGTGTGTCCTTAAGATCAGCGATGCTCATGGAAAACGAGAAGGATTGTGTCTGCGAGTTCGTTGTGGTCGGAAGATCGTTGTAGATTTTTCCCATTCCATCCGAGTTAACAACGGTTACCTCATACTTTGGTGAGCCAAGATATCCGAGTCCTAAGCTCCAATCCTTCGTGTAATAAACGTCATAGGTTACGGTTATTTGCATTCGGTACCCCTTGGCGTTAAGCTTGTCCCACTCGAAGCCCTCGGGTGTTATGTAATAGCTCGCACTCATATCGGTGCTTGTCGAGAGTTTGATCGTGCAATCCGAGCAGATTGTCGTGTCCTCAAGCTTCAATATCTAAAACGGTTATTTCCGAGCGTTACGTCATTGACCAGCACTGTAAATATAATTATATTACATCTATGGATATATTTCAAGTAGAAAAATAAATTTTTACTACACTTTGTTGATATTGGTCAAATCCGCCCGAAATTTTCAGAATCCCGGAGAATGTTTTTGCCCTTTATATGGACATTATTGCTAAAGTGTAATCGGTTGAAGTGATGGAATGTGAGAAAAACTCGGGAGTGCTCGTCCTCTTGCACCTTTGCTTGAAAAAGCAAAGAGGCAACCGGTTGCGGTTGCCTCTGCCGTGGAGCTTACAATACTGTGTTTTGGCTGTTATACAGCTGAAAACAGACCTGCTTACTGCTCTTTTCCGCAGGATGAGCAGAATTTGGAATCACTGTCGATTTTCCGGCCGCAATGCTTGCAGAATTTCTTTTCGGTACCGTCAGATACCGTTTCGTTTTTTGACATTGCAGTCCTCAGGATATCTCCCGTGTTGCTTGCGATAGTCTCAAGATCTGTTTTGTTTTGTTCCTGAATGTATCTCGCCGTTTGAGTTCTCATTCTCATTATCTCGGGTCTGAAGCCTATTGATAATCCGATAGCGGATAACATCGACCCGCCTCCCGTCATAAAGACGCCTATTATGAATTTGTTGCTTTCAAAATCGCCAAAGCCCGAAACGGCTAATACTACTCCCGCTACTGCGGCGATCACGCCGATAATTCCTGAAATTTTGAATAGAAGAAAATGGTTTGGTGCCTTATTCATAGTTCCTCCGCGGATTGAATTTGAAAAAATAGCTTCAATTTTATTTTACAGTATTATTCGGGTTTTGTCAACTATATTGATTTTTACCGCTATATGTGTTATGATGTGTTATAGACCGGTAATACAGTTTTTCTGTAATAGAGAGCTTTTAAAAGAAAATGAATTTAAAGGGAGTGTGATTATGATACTCAAAAGGTTGCTATGTATTATTCTCGTTCTTGCTTGCTTGACGTCGTTTGTTGCTTGCGGCAAGGATGATGGGGGCAATGACACTCAGGACGATGGCGTGGATAACGTGTTGCCTGATGACGGTCCGTCGGATAATAATAACGAAGACGGCAATGGCGATGACAACGAAGACAATACGGAAAATGAAGACAACAAGGATAATACTGACGAAGAAGACAAAAACGATAATACCAATAACGAAGATAACAAGGATGACACCAATGACAACGGCGGTAACGAAAACGAGAGGGTAGAGCTACCTGATGATTACGTTATCACCATGTCGGATATGGAGCGTTTTCTTTTAACTAAGGGTGAGCAGTATCCGATCACCAACGAGTACGTGGAATTGTATCAGCAGGCAAGCGGCGGATATATCAGCAACGCCCTGAAGGCGGGACTGGTTGTCGATAAATCACAGCATCTTCCCTCGCAGAAGTGGCACTATTTCGAATCGTGGTTATATCCGACGATCGAGGAAGGAATGCTTTGGGATGCGTCTGCCTCGGATAGATCGTACAGCAAATTTGCCTGCCCCGAGCTGTTGCTTTGGATAATCGAAGCGACGGGCGTTGATTCTGAAAAGGTAAGGGAAGCTAAGGATATCGCCGTCAAGGGCAAGGAGGATGGCCTCGGAGTGTCTACGATTTGTGCTAGTATTCGTGCCGCAGTACCCTTTAATACGTATCTGAGACCTCTTATCATCGAGTTCTTGGAGAACAATCCTGTGAGCTACGAAACCCACAACCTTACCGTAAATACCGATGACGCATATCAGCTCGCATCGGTAAAGGATAAGTACCGGGAAAGAGAAACGGTTACCTTATCTATACTGATGGCGGATAACACTAAGGAAATTGTCAAGGTAACTGCTAACGGCAAGACTCTTGAGGCCTCGAGCGGTACAACCTATAAATTCTCTATGCCCGCCGAGGACGTAGAAATAGTGATAACCCTGAAGGACAAGGACACGCCTCCTCCCGAGATTGAAGCTACGAAGGATTACTACTACGACGTGGTTTATCAACTCCCCGGAAAGACGGCGGTCAGCTTCTCCGACCCGTCGGAGGCATATAACGTGCTTCAGTTTAACGGAAAGCAGAATAATATCATTTCGAGCGTAAGCGGCATCAACTACGTATACGGCGGTGGCAGAGGAGGCTCGGGTGATAACGTCTGGTATAGCGGCGATATGCTGAAGCTGGGAACCACAAGCGTTACCGGTAGCATCACGCTTGAGCTTAGCGAAAACGTTACCGGAATAATTATTACCGGTTACGTAACCAATAACAACTGTAATATCCGTGTCGGCGACAGCACCTCTGCCGTTTGGTCGGGAGGCAGCGATGACGGTAAAACCACACTTGTAACGGCGACGGATGATTATTTCATGAACGTTGCCACCAAGGATACAGTTGAGGCCGATGCCACATCAACAATTCAGATCAATTTCGAGAGCACTAACAGCATAACCATATCTACTGAGAAATACGGCTCTAAGTATTACGTGCTGTACATCACCTCGATTGAGTTTATAGTGGACGCGGGTGAATAAAGTTCGCTGAATTTTTTGAATAATTTGAATTTAGAAAACGCAGAAAGGGTGTGCTTTGTATCCCTTCCTGCGTTTTTGATTTTGGTGTGTTGGTGAAGCAAGATTCGCGAAAGTCGAACGGTTATACCTGATCACGCCTGTCGAGTGCATATCATCAAAACAAAGTTTTTGTATACCATCAACACGGGGGTGTTGTATATCATCAAGTTGTGGAAAACCGAAATTGATGGCGAAAGATGTTGAAAAAATGCCTGAAAACACTCTTGAAGAAATTGTTCAAAAATATCCCCGACGGCACGGTCGGGGATATTTTATATAAAAACAAAACGAAAACCAGACCTCTTTCGAGGTTCGATTTTCGTTAAGCATGGTGGACCAACTAGGACTCGATTCTCGCGCGAACTGCGCGCTCGGTCTTCCGCGGCTCTGACAGTCCACCGGACTGTCATTCACTACCGCTTCCCCTTCGAGTCCTGCCGACCCATAAAGAAAAAGTCTAACCCAACCCGCAGGGGGTCGAATTAGACTTTTCTTGGTGGACCAACTAGGACTCGAACCTAGGACCGACCGGTTATGAGCCGGTAGCTCTAAC
>JAZQYD010000074.1:0-9601 GCA_045633405.1 Eubacteriales bacterium
AGAGAACCTATCAGCCTAAGAAGAGACAGAGAAGCAAGGAACACGGCTTCAGAAAGAGAATGGCTACCGCTAACGGAAGAAAAGTTCTTAAGAGAAGACGCGCCAAGGGAAGAGCTAAGCTCACCTACTAATTCACGGCGGCAAGAAACCGCTGGGTGCTAAATCGGTCACGCAAGGTGACAGTCACAGGATGTGACATACAAAACTCCGATAAAACGCCCTATGCGAGCTTTATCGGGGTTTTTGTTTGGATTTTGCGGAGGGGCTTTATATGAAGTTCAGAGCAATATGTGAGAATCATTTATTTTCAAAAGCGTATTCAAAGGGCAAAAGAGCGGTGACATCGGCTCTTGCGGTTTACGTGCTGCCCGACTATATGGCAAAGCGACTTGCTAAGTCGCATCCCGAAAAAAAGGTGGTCAACCGTATCGGTCTGACCGCGACAAAGACTCTTGGCGGCTCTGTTGTCAGAAGCCGTGTCAGAAGGATCCTGCGTGAGGGGCTCAGACAGCTCATCAAGGATAGACCGTTAAAGTGCGGCTATCTCATCGTTATCTCAGCTCGCAGGGCATCCACAGAAATGAAGAGTACAGAGATCAGGCGTCATCTTGAGGACGCATTTACAAGACTCGGTATGTTCGAGACGCCATGAAATATATAATGATATGGCTTGTCGGCCTTTACAGAAAATTTATTTCCCCGCTGAAACGTCCCTGCTGCAGATTTACACCAACCTGCTCTGCCTATGCCATCGAGGCATATAAGAAACGCGGCTTTATTATCGGAACCATCCTTACGGTATGG
The DNA here is from genome assembly GCA_045633405.1 of Eubacteriales bacterium. Taxonomy (GTDB): domain Bacteria; phylum Bacillota; class Clostridia; order Oscillospirales; family CAG-272; genus UBA1740. The sequence continues at coordinate 805 of JAZQYD010000074.1, forward strand.
AGAATCCTGCGGTGCAATCCTTTTTGCAAGGGAGGATATGACCCCGTACCCGAGAGAGGACTCAGGAATCCAAAAAATGCAGGAATGGCGGAAAACAAAGACGAAGGCACGGACACCGATACAAACGAAGCAAAGGATTAGATTGATTAAAAATGTTTAAATGGCTTTATAACCTGCTCGGAACCATGCTGTCATTCTTCGACAGTATCACCGGCAGCTATGCAGTTGCACTTTTACTGTATGCACTTATTTTTAAGATCGTATTTCTTCCCTTTTCGATCAAGCAGCAGAAGAACCAGATTAAGCTTGCAAAGCTTACACCCAAGATCGCTGTAATCAAAGCGAAATACAAGGGTAGAACAGACCAAAGAACAATGCAGAAGCAGCAGCAGGAGATCATGGAGCTCCAGCAGAAGGAGGGTTACAGCCCCCTTTCGGGTTGCCTTCCCCTGCTTATCCAGCTGCCTCTTATCATATTTCTTTACACAGTTATTTCAAACCCCCTCTCTTACATTGCATCGACCACGTCGGCGGTTAACGACTTCAACGATGATCCCGACAGTGCAATAATAGAGACTGTTCCCGACGAGCTTCGCGATATCTACGAGGAAAGACGTGAAGACGGCGAGGAGCTTACCAAAAACGACATTATCTTAGCACTTTACAGAAGATTCTATCCCGAAACCATTGAGAAGCCCGATCCCAAGAGCCCGACCTATGACAAGGATCTTGAGGATTACGAGAAGAAGGTCAAGGATATAAGAGAAGAGGATGAGCTTCCCAAGGGCATTGAGATCAAGCTTATCGGTCTTATCAACGACTACATTAACGACAACAGCAAGGATACCGAGCTTATCAAGGGCAAGGAAGCACGTAAGGCATACGTTTCGAGCTTCGGACTTGATTACAAGACATATCCGTCCTTCGATCTCTTCGGAGCAAATATGGCGGATACTCCCTCGTTCAAGACTCCATCGCTCATTCTCATAATCCCCTTCCTTACTGCGATCATCCAGTACTTCACGATGGTTATCACCCGTAAGCTCAACGGCAACGCTATGAATGCAATGCAGGGTGCTGACGGTCAGGCAAAGGGCTCCATGATGATTATGGACCTTATCTTCCCCGGTCTTACTCTTTGGATGGCATTCAGATTCTCTGCAATGCTCGGTCTTTACTGGACATTCCAGTCACTGCTGGGACTCGGACAATCCTTCATTCTTGCCAAGGCTATGCCTCTTCCCAAGTTCTCCGAGGAGGATCTCAAGGAGATCAGAAGACAGGAGAGAGAGGCCGAGAAGGCAGCCAAGAATATGGCAAAATCGCAGACAAGACACAGATCCCTTCATTACATTGATGAGGACGATTATGATGAGCTCCCCACCTTCATCGAGACTAAGAGCGAGAAGAGCGATACCAGATTCTCATCTGACGTCCCCGAGATTAAGGATTGACATTAGTAACAAGAAAGGTTTTATTATATGATTAAGGAAATAACCGCACAGGGTAAGGACGTCAACGAGGCTAAGGAAAATGCCAGAGCCGCTCTCGGTGTAACCGAGCTTGACGACGTTAAGTTTGAGGTCCTTCACATAGGAAGCAAGGGTATCTTCGGTATTATCGGAGTTAAGCCCGCACAGGTAAAGGCTACCATCGAGATTCCCGACCGCGAGGAGAGACCGAGATGGCAGAAGAAGGAAAAGAAGCTTCGCGATGACAGACGCGAGAATGCTGAGGTCAACACCGAGGCCGCTTCCGCAGAGGAGGGTGCATCCGAGGAGAAGGATACCAAGCCCCAGCAGAAAAAAAACAGAAACAGAAACAGAAAAAAGCCTCATGAGAGAGCGGAGGACAGACGTGATGACAGACGTGATTCTCAGCCCAAGGGCGAGGTTATCCCCGAGTGTCAGCTCACCCTCACTCCCAAGGAGGTATCCGAGGGCGAGGATATGTCTTATGACTTCATAAGAACAGTTATACTCGACATCGGTCTTAACGCTACCGCTGATCTTTATTCCTGCGATGACGGTACCAGAAGAATCACCATCAAGGGTGACGATGCATCGGTGCTTATCGGCCATCACGGCGACACTCTCGATGCTCTTCAGTACCTCGCAAATCTTGCATCTGCAAGAAAAAATATCCACGGCGAGCGTGACAAGAGCCGTGTGACACTCGACATTGAGGGCTACCGTGCTAAGAGAGAGGAGACCCTCAGAGCTCTCGCACGTAAGATGGCGGCAAAGGCTCTGCGCAACAAGAGAAGCATTATGCTCGAGCCCATGAGTGCGTACGAGAGAAGAATCATCCACTCCGAGATACAGAATATCGACGGTGTATCTACCAATTCCATCGGCTCTGACAACAACCGTAAGATCGTTATCTTCTTAACCGGAAAGAAGCCCGAGGGCATCTTCGAGGAGAAGGCAGAGGAGACCGAGATTGACAAGACTCCCGAGCTTACCGAGGAGATAGAGACCGCTGCCGAGGCAGTCGAAGAGACCTCTCAGGACAGCGATGATGATAAGACCGAACAGACGGTTTAATCTCTTATGTACAACGACGTAATAGCAGCAATATCCACCCCACCCGGCAAGGGTGGGGTTGCGATTATAAGAGTGTCGGGCGACGGTGCCCTCGAGATGGCGAAGGAATTTTTCCGTCCTGCGAGCGGTAAAAGCATCGACACGTACCCTAAACGCACACAGATCTACGGTGACATTACCGTTATGGGCGAGGCAGTCGATGACGGCATGCTGACGCTCTTCCCCGCCCCCAACTCCTACACGGGTGAAGACACGCTTGAGGTAAGCTGTCACGGCGGTATCCTTATCACAAGACGGATACTCGGCGAGCTTTTCAGGCTGGGTGCACGCCCTAGCGAGGCAGGAGAATTCACACGCCGTGCCTTCATAAATGGAAAGCTGACGCTCACGGAGGCTGAGGCTATCGGCATGCTACTCGATGCAAGGAGTGACGAGCAGATAAGGCTCTCGACAAGGAGTGCACGCTCAAGAGTGAAGGAAGAGATTGAGATACTCGAGGAGCGTATTACCGAGACCTTAAGCTCGATATACGCAAGGATCGATTATCCCGATGAGGACCTCGGAGACTTCACCGATGCCGAGACCGTAGAGGAGCTTACGAAAATACGCAACGATGCCGCACGTTTGGCTGACACGTACCGAACCGGTAAGGCCATCAGCGAGGGTATCCTTGCAGTAATATGCGGAAAGCCCAACGTAGGAAAAAGCACGCTCTACAACGCACTTGTAGGCGATGACAGAGCGATAGTAACAGATATAGCAGGCACGACAAGAGACATCCTCGAGGAAACGGTTCCGCTCGGCAGAGTAATGCTGAGGCTTACCGATACGGCGGGCATCAGAGAGCTCGAGGAGGGCGATGCAGTTGAGCGTATCGGCATTGAGAGAACGGTCAAGAGAATGAAGATGGCCGAGCTCATCATTGCGGTCTATGACACCTCACGCCCTTATACCGAGGAGGACAAGCTGGTCGAAAAGGCACTAAGCGAATGCCCGTGCCCCAAGATATGCCTATTAAACAAATCCGACCTCGCAGCACACTCAAATTTCCCCTACAAGACGCTTGAGGAGCTTTTTGACAGAACTGTAAGGGTCTCTATGGAGAACCGTGCTGATGAAGCTCTAGCCTACCTCGAGGAGGCGGTCGACCAGCTTTTCACCGATGAGAAAATATCCACATCCGATGACGCTGTCATATCCTCTCTTCGCCAGCATAGTGCACTTTCTTCGGCTATCGGGTATATAGATACGGCAATCGACGCATACAGGATAGGACTCCCTGCTGATGCTGCATCCTCGGATGTAGAGCTGGCTCTCGGAGCACTCGGTGAGCTGTCGGGAAAAAGCGTATCCGACAGAGTGACTGACAGTATTTTCTCCCGTTTTTGCGTTGGAAAGTAATGTTTTTCCTGAAGCTTTAATCATACACGCCCCCTATCTCAAAGGAATATTCACTAACCAGTGTCACTTCTCCGTCACACAGTCTGTCAACCGACAGTCCGACAAGTATTGAGAGAAGCACCACCGCTATTATTCCGATAATTCTCTTCATTCCCTACCTCATTTCTTTTTACTTATTATTTACAGATAATCCCGTATGATACACTAAACAGAGAAAAATGCCGCATGGCGGCAAGGTGAAGATATGGAAACTAAAAGATTCTCAAAGAATGACTCAGGCTTTATATGTGCCAACTGCGGACGTGAGGTGCTCCCCCTCGGATACACCTCCAGAAATCACTGTCCCTTCTGTCTACATTCACTGCACGTGGATATAAATCCCGGAGACAGAGCTAACAGCTGCGGCGGCATTCTGGTGCCTATCAAGGCAGAGCCTGATCCGAGGCGTGGATATATCATTATTCACAGATGCAGAAAATGCGGAGAGACGGTAAGAAACAAATCGGCTCACGAGGCTAAGGTGCAGCCTGATGACACAGACCTTCTCATCAAGCTGACGGCAGGAGAAATACGATAAAAAAAGAAGACAGTCGGGCATCCCGAATATGGGAGAAGACCTGACTGTCTTTTTTATATTCAGTTCACGGTAAATCTGTTATCCCTTCAATTTACAAGGATATAAGAATCAGTATAGCAGCGATCAGGGATACGCCGCCTACTGCAATTGTAATAACCGTGAATTTATTGAAGTCTGTTTTATGCTTTCCTTTTTTAATTATACCCGCCATACGGAGTGCTGTAATGATCGGCTTATAAAGAAGGAGGGCGATAGCACTGTTCATAAGTGATTTTGCAATATTAAACGGCAAGATCGGGAACTTAACCATAGGTATTACCGCTGATCTCGGCATGCCGTAATAGATCGGGGTTATCCATATGTTAAGAAGAACCATAATTCCCGTAGTGGCAAAAATCGCTATAAAGAATCCGACAAGTGCCGAGGTAAAGGACTTCTTATACTTATATATAAGTGAAGCCGTGAGCGAGAACACCGTGGAGGATGCGAAATTCATGACAAATCCCCACCATCCTGTGCTTGAAATCGTAACAAACTCGATAAACGATACCAAAAGGGCAATGATAGGTGCCGTTATCGGGCCGTAAATAAAGCCGGCGATCGCAATCAGCGAATCCTTAACGTCAAGAGACAAAAATCCTGCAATCTGCGGGATGTTAAAGTGGCATATAACTGCACAGGCGTAAGCAAGTGCCGCGAACATTGCTATTCCCGTTATACGCTGAATATGGTTGTGTGTCTTATTCATTCTTTTCCCTTCCTTTCGGATAAAAAAATAACTCATAGAAATTCTATGAGGAAGGGAGAAAAGGGTTATTATACTTGTGCTTATAGCAGTATACAATTACATCTTTTCTCATCCGGACTCTACCGTCGGTCAGGGAATCTCACCCTATCGGGATCGCTATGCGATCTTAGCAGACTATACTGCCGGTATGGAATTTCACCATTCCTCAAAGACTTGTAGTGGTCATATTGGAAATCCCAAGGATTTCTTTTTTAAATTAGGAGACTGCCCCGAGAAATCTCGTGACAGTCTCCATTTATTGCTTTTAGGGTTTATTACCTAGTTAGGAATTAGCCCTTGATCTCAGCAACAACGCCCGAACCAACGGTACGGCCACCCTCACGGATAGCGAAACGAAGACCCTTCTCACACGCGATAGGAGTGATAAGCTCAACGTCCATGTTTACGTTATCGCCGGGACGGCACATCTCAACGTCAGCGGGAAGGTTGATGATACCGGTAACGTCGGTAGTTCTGAAGTAGAACTGAGGTCTGTAACCGGAGAAGAAGGGCTTGGAACGGCCGCCTTCCTTCTCAGTAAGAACGTAAACCTGTCCTACGAACTTGGTGTGGGGCTGGATAGAGCCGGGCTTACAAAGAACCTGACCTCTCTCGATCTCGTTCTTGTTAACACCACGGAGAAGGAGACCTACGTTATCGCCTGCCTCTGCGAAGTCCATGAGCTTATGGAACATCTCGATACCGGTAACAACAGTAGTCTTGTTCTCGTCAGTAAGACCAACGATCTCAACGTTATCAGCCATCTTAACAGTACCACGCTCTACACGGCCGGTAGCAACGGTACCACGACCGGAGATCGAGAATACGTCCTCGACGGGCATAAGGAAGGGAAGATCAGCCTTTCTGTCGGGAGTGGGGATGTAAGAGTCAACAGCGTCCATGAGCTCTCTGATGCAAGCGAACTCAGGAGCGTCAGCACCGTTAGAAGAGGTAAGAGCCTCACGAGCGGAACCACGGACGATCGGAATGTCATCGCCGGGGAACTCGTACTCGTTAAGGAGGTCTCTGATCTCCATCTCAACGAGGTCAAGAAGCTCCTCGTCGTCAACGATGTCGCACTTGTTCATGAATACAACGATTGCGGGAACGCCAACCTGACGAGCAAGAAGAACGTGCTCTCTGGTCTGAGCGAGAGGGCCATCAGTACCTGCAACAACAAGGATAGCACCGTCCATCTGAGCAGCACCGGTGATCATGTTCTTAACGTAGTCAGCGTGGCCGGGGCAGTCAACGTGAGCGTAGTGTCTGTTAGCAGTTTCGTACTCAACGTGTCTGGAGTTAATTGTGATACCACGAGCTCTCTCCTCGGGGCAGTTGTCGATCTGGCTGTAATCAAGGAACTGAGAACCGTTAAGAAGGGAAAGAGTCTTGGTGATAGCAGCAGTGAGAGTGGTCTTACCGTGGTCAACGTGACCGATGGTACCAATATTAACGTGGGGTTTGGATCTTTCGAATTTAGCCTTTGCCATTTTGGAAATCCTCCTGAAATATTATTTTTTATTTTTTAATTTTGTGTTTATTCTCCACGGGCGGACGTGCCGCCCGATAAAGACCTGTTATTTAGCTTACCGCTAAAATTACTTGCTCTGACGGTTCTTGATGATCTCTTCCTGAATGTTCTTCGGAACGTCCATGAATCCGTCGGGCTCCATTACGTAAACCGCACGTCCCTGAGATCTGGAACGAAGAGCGGTAGCGTAACCGAACATCTGTGCAAGCGGAACGTGAGCATAAATTCTCTGAACACCGGGTCCGATCTGCTCCATGGAGTCGATCTGTCCGCGGCGAGAGTTGATATCACCGATGATATCGCCCATGTAATCATCGGGAGTAGTTACGGAAACCTTCATGATAGGCTCGGTAAGAACGGGATCTGCACGTCTCATAGCCTCCTTGAACGCCATAGATCCTGCGATCTTGAACGCCATCTCGGAGGAGTCGACCTCGTGGTAAGATCCGTCGTAGAGCGTAACCTTACAGTCAACTACGTTGTAGCCTGCAAGCACACCTGCCTGCATAGCACCCTGGATACCTGCATCAACAGCGGGAATGTACTCCTTGGGAATAGCACCGCCCGTTACAGCGTTGATGAACTCGTAGCCCTTACCGGTTTCGTTAGGCTCAAGAGTGATCTTAACGTGACCGTACTGACCCTTACCACCGGACTGACGTGCATACTTGGTATCCTGGTCGACCTTCTTGCGAATGGTCTCCTTATAAGCAACCTGGGGAGCACCGATGTTAGCCTCTACCTTGAACTCACGGAGAAGTCTGTCAACGATGATCTCGAGGTGCAACTCACCCATTCCGGCGATGATCGTCTGACCGGTCTCATCATCGGTATAGGTTCTGAACGTGGGATCCTCCTCAGCAAGCTTAGCAAGAGCGATACCCATCTTCTCCTGACCTGCCTTCGTCTTAGGCTCGATAGCCTGACGGATAACGGGCTCGGGGAATACCATGGACTCGAGGATGATAGGATGCTTCTCATCACAGAAGGTATCACCTGTGGTGGTGTTCTTTACACCGACAACAGCGGCGATATCACCTGCGTAGCAGACATCGATATCAGCTCTCTCGTTAGCGTGCATCTGAAGGATACGTCCGAATCTCTCGTCAGAATCCTTCGTGGAGTTGTAAACCGCAGTTCCCTTAGCAACCGATCCGGAATAAACTCTGAAGAAGCAGAGCTTACCAACGAACGGGTCGGTCATGATCTTGAAGGCAAGTGCGGAGAAGGGCTCGTCGTCGCTAGCGTGACGTACGTCCTCCTCGTCGGTCTCGGGGTTAACACCCTTGATAGCCTCAATATCAGTGGGAGCGGGCATGTACTCAACAATGTTATCAAGCAGCTTCTGTACACCCTTATTCTTGTAAGACGTTCCGCAGCAAACGGGAACGATAAGGTTGTCAAGAGTTGCCTTTCTGAGAGCCTTTCTAAGCTCTGCGACAGAGATCTCCTCCTCCATGATGTATCTCTCCATGAGCTCCTCATCGGTCTCACAGATAGACTCAACCATGTTTCTGCGGTACTCCTCAGCGAGCTCCTTCATGTTCTCGGGAATCTCCTCAACTCTCATGTCCTTACCAAGGTCGTCGTAATAAACGTCAGCCTTCATCTCCATGAGGTCGATGATTCCGCGGAACGAGCTCTCAGCTCCGATAGGAAGCTGAATCGGAACGCCGTTTGCGTGGAGTCTGTCCTTAATCATTTTAACAACGCGGAAGAAATCCGCACCCATAATGTCCATCTTGTTGATGTACGCCATTCTGGGTACCTTATACTCGTTGGCCTGATGCCAAACGGTCTCGGTCTGGGGCTCGACGCCGCCCTTAGCACAAAGAACCGTTACAGATCCGTCAAGGACTCTGAGAGATCTCTGTACCTCAACCGTGAAGTCAACGTGACCGGGGGTATCAATGATGTTGATACGGTACTTGTTAGCCTTCGCAGCTACGGGATCA
>JAZQYD010000075.1:0-29547 GCA_045633405.1 Eubacteriales bacterium
AAACGATAACTTAATCGTTTTTACTTGCTCGCAAATTTGAACATCAGTTCAAATTAGGAGTGACACCTCCAAAAAGGAAAGAAAAAACGGCATCCCGAAGGGGATACCGTTTTTCTTTTGGAGGCGTCACCCAGATTTGAACTGGGGGATAGAGGTGTTGCAGACCTTTGCCTTACCACTTGGCTATGACGCCGTATGCGTTTACGCTTTAATAGTATATCAAACGTTTTGGCTTTTGTCAAGGGGGTAGACAATTTTTCTGTTCTTTTTTCTGTTCTTTTTTATAGGAATTTTTGCATCAGCTATAAAAAATTCCTCTTTCCTTGTCGATTTTGGGTGAGCGGTCGATTTTTATCAATCAATATTTGAAAACGCCTTGGGACATTTTCATTTTTTACCCTTACACGTCTGCCTTCCAAAGACCGTGGAGGTTGCAGTATGCGTAAACCGCAAGGGGCTTCTCGTCTTCAAGAGAGAAGGTAACGGTAGGGTCCTCGCCGGGGTTGAGGTATTTGATGGCGATTCCCTTATCCGTCTCGAGGCATACCCAGAGGATGCTGTGCTCGGGGATCATAGGATGGATGACAGAGCCGACGGTGACAGCTACCTTACCGTCCTTATATTCTGCTACGGGGATGTGTTTCTCACGGCTTGCCTCGACAGTGCCTGCTACGAGCTCGGTCATCTTCTCGCCACAGCATATCATCGGAGCACCCGACGCATTTATCATTGCTACAAGATTGCCGCACTTTTTACAAATATAGAATTTAGCCATTGTTTTTCTCCTTTATATAGTTATACTTTTTTATATGGTTATACTTTTTTATATTTCACGGTCGGGAGTATTACCGCACCGTGCTTATAGACACCCTCTGCGAAGGAGGAGTATCCGAGCTTCTCGAGGAGCTCTGTTTTTCTTCCGTCAGAGACGGATACCTCGAAGTAGTAGTCATCCTCGGGTATGAGCGTGCTTATCATCTCGGGGAGTGCTGATTCAAACGAGGGATGAGAGAAGAAATCTATTCTATTAACTCCACACCCGTCCTTCTGAATGGAAGCGAATGCTCCGAGAACACCTCTCTCGTCCGTTGCCGTGAGGACTCTGCCTCCCTCTGCCTTCAGGGCCATATACCTCGGATAGAGGCTCATACAGCATACCTCGGGCACGTGCAGCGTCGAGAGGACGCCGATATTGATATCGAGTATGGGAGAATCGTGCAAATATAACATAAGCGGTACCGTGGGAATACGCACGGCGGCTGTCTCATCTGCTACTGTGATCTTTCCAACCGCAGAGCCGTACAGCTCACGGTAGAAGTCCACAACTCCGCCCTCCTTAAGGCGTATCATAACGCTCGAATTCTGCATGTACGAAAAGCCGAAGGAGGAATACATCTTAGCCGCAATGGGGTTGCCCGTACCCAGAACGGAGTACTTGACTCCGAGCTCGTCGAGCTCATCCACCGCCGCCTTGAAGAGTGCCTTGCCGATACCCTTGCCACGTGCCGCCTCGGTAGTACATACTCCCGAAACTCCTGCAAGATAGGGGGCGTGTATCGGAACGGTGACGTGTATCATACCGAGGACTGTATCACCCTCGGTTGCTATAAAGATAACGTCCTTATTGTATTTTGTTTCCGTGCCATCGAGCTGGGGGGTCTCGAGGTCTCTCTCGAATTTGCCGAAGATCTCCTCAATGAGGTCGAGAGCGGGGGTGTTATCACAAGGTGATTGATATTTGGTTATTGTCATAGCCTTATCCTTTAATTATCACTGGTCAATGCATCAAATGCGAGTCTGTTTGTTCTATCCATAGTCATGGGTGTGACGGATATATATCCCTTGCGGAAGGCTACCGTGTCGAGCCTTATATCCTCGGGATCGCTCTCGGGGATGGCGTGGCCTCTCTGCATATACATATCCCCCTCGAGCTTAAAGAACTCGTCGGAGAAATACGCATCTCCCTGACAGGTTACTCGGGTGCCTATGGGATTTTTTGGAATATTGACGTTATAGAGGGCTGAGTGCTCGAAAAGACCTCCGCCGAGAATAAACTCGAGAATTCCGTCGAGCACCTCAAAGGAGGGGAGGGGATCATCCTTGGCAACCGAGAGTGCTATTCCCCTATGACGGTTATGCTCCGCCTCGAAGATAGCTCCCATAGTGCCCGAATACACCACGTCACCGCTCATATTCACACCGTAGTTTATGCCGGAGAGGACGAGATCATACTCGCGTCCGAGACCTATAATTCCGAATCTCACACAGTCGGCGGGGGTAGAGTCGACGGAATACGCCTCGCAGGGCACACCGATATCCACTCTCCCTATCTCGAATGGCTCGATGAAGTTGATAGCGTGGCTCTTGCCGCTCTGCTCGACCTTCGGTCCGCATACTACGACCTCGCCGTGCCTTACCGCCCACTCGGCAAGATGGCGGATGCCGGGAGCGAATATTCCGTCATCGTTTGCTATAAGTATTCTCATAGCCATCCCTCATTCGTAGCCTTGTACTCACGGAGAAGCTCGTCAGCCTCGGAGATAAGCTTTTTCATCTCTGCCTTAGAGTGTACCGTCGCACCTGCGGCACAAGCGTGTCCTCCGCCCGAATATTTCTCGGCGAGCTTGTTGATGGTAATAAATCTTGAACGAAGTCTTACTCTTATATTGCCGTCATCGGTCTCGATGAATGCAATCCAGATGAGTGCACCCTTGATGCTGTCCATGAGCGAAACGGAAGCCGAAGCGTCCTCGCCCGAGAGGGAGAATTTCTTCTGCATCCTCTTGGAGACGAAGAGCGATGCGACACCGTTCTCCGAGATCTTCATCTTACCGTGAGCATATGCCTCAAACTTGAAATTGGAAAATTCCTTGAGGTAGAGATTTGCAAAGAGGGTATCCGTGTCAATTCCTACGCCCAGCATCACACCCGCAAGACGCATCGTCTCGCTCGAGACGTCCCTGAAGCGGAAGCGACCCGAGTCGGTGACCATACCGGTATAAATGTAGGTGGCAGCCTCGGAGTCTATCTTCAGCTCGTCACGGAAGGTGTCATAGAATGCCGCAATCATCTCTGAGCAGGAGGATCTCTCCTCCTCGACCCACTCGGTGGGAGCATAGCTCTCGATGGGAATGTGGTGATCGATCTTGATAAGCTCACGGCAGAGAGAGAACTTCTTGTTGGATATTCTCGACGCTGTACCCGTATCAAGTACAAGTCCGAGTGCATCAGCGTACTCCTCGTCGGGAAGGGGCTCATCCTCAGGACCCATGAATGCGAGGTAGTCCGAGAAATCCGCATTCTGGATATACACCTTCTTCTCGGGATAGGTGAGCTTCAGAATTCGTGCAAGACCCTTGGTCGAGCCCATGGCGTCACCGTCGGGACGGAAGTGACGAAAAAGAATTATCTTATCGTTTTCCTTGATTTTGTCAAGTATTGTTTGCATTATTTCCTTATTCATACTTCTTCTCCTTCGGTAATCGCTATGAGGTCGGAAAGAAGGCTCATTGCCTCCTCACGGTCCTTCACGGTTGCACCGCTTGCCTTTGCGTGGCCTCCGCCTCCGTACTTGACAGCGACCTTGTTGATATTGTATTTGGATGAGCGGATCTCAGTGAGGACACCGCTGTCGCTCTCAGTGAAGTTGACCCATATATCAACACCTCTGATGTCCCCCATCGTATTGACCATACCGCGTGAGAGGGTGAAGGTGTCGGCACCGTAGGTATCTACCTCATCCCTCGTCGTGTATATGTATGCAACGGGGGAGTCTGTCATGTTGATCTTCAGGGTGAAGGTCGCACGGAGCTTGATGAATTTGATATCGTCAGAATAGAGATTCTTGTAGATGTCCGCGGTATCGAAGGGGACGGTCATTAAGAAGGATGCGAGTCTGTGGGTATTTGACGAGGTGGAATCATAGCGGAATCTACCCGAGTCAGTAACCATTCCCGTGTAGAGTGCCTTGGCAGATGCGGGTGTCAGCTTAAGACCTGACTCACGTGCGAATTCAGCGATGAGTCCCGCACAGCTCTCGTAGGAGGTATCGGTTACCTCAATTCCGCAGATCTCCTCGACAAAGATATGGTGGTCAATTCTTACGGTCGAATCTGCGAGGGTGTATCGCATATCGGATATCAACGACTTTGCCGAGGTGTCGAGGACGATCGCAAGTGCACCAGTGTAGAGTGAATCATCGATCTCGTCCATCTCTGAGCCCTCGATGAACGCATATCTTCCCGCAGCGTCACCGACGGTGTATATTTCCTTCTCAGGAAAATTGTCGCGAAGCAGTGTCGCGAGACCTATCTGGCTTCCGAGTGCATCTCCGTCGGGGTTCTGGTGACGGTGGATAATGATACGCCCGTAGCGTTTAATTTCACTAATTACCTTCTCAAACATTTTTTAAAAACTCCTATTATTTTTTAACACCTCAATTGTAACATATATTTTAAGTTTTTGCAAGTACATAAATAATACTTTACAAATTCAAAATTATATGGTAGAATATGGTTAGAAACTATATTTTATGGAGTTTTCTATGAAAAATACTAACGAAAATAACGAAATGCACGTATCTCGCACGCACGAATTGCCCAAAATGGCGATCTGCTACGATTTTGACCATACCCTCTCGCCTGACGATATGCAGACCTTCAGCCTTATTCCCTCGTTCGGAATAGACCCCGGAGATTTCTGGGCGGAGTCCGACGCTCTTGCTAAGGCTAATCTTATGGATAAAAATCTTGCTTGGATGTTTGAGCTTATCAAGTATTCGAAGTTTAAGGGTAAGTCGCTCAGCCGTGATTATTTCAGAAGCGTAGGAAAGGACGTCCTCCTCTACAAGGGTGTCGAGGAGTGGTTTACCTTTGTTAACGAGTACGCACTCGCAAGGGGTATCGAGGTCGAGCACTATATCATTTCCTCGGGACTCAAGGAGATAATCGAGGGTAACCCGATTGCGAAGTATATAAAGAGAATTTACGCCTCCTCCTTCCTCTATTCTGCCGACGGCATTGCAGAGTGGCCCGCACAGTCGGTCAACTATACCAACAAAACTCAGTTCATTTTCAGAATTGCGAAGGGTATTCTTGAGGAGCACGATGAGAGAGTCAATGATAATATGCCTCACTCCAAGTATGCGATACCCTATGAGAATTTCGTATACATCGGTGACAGCTCCACCGATATTCCCTGTATGACCCTCATCCGCAGTAAGGGCGGTTATTCGATAGGTGTGTTTGACCCCGTGTCGAAGAATAAGAAGAAGGTTTACCAGCTCTTCAACGATGAGAGAATCAACTTCTATGCTCCTGCGAGATATTCGAAGGATTCGCCCATAGCTGACTACATCCGTCAGATCATTGACGAGGTTGCGATGCGCGAGACTCACCGTGCGACAGAGCAGCAGCTGAAATCTCCCGCCGAGGCATACAGACGCAGAATGATGATCAGCCGTGCATTCTCCGAGCTTGACATCGATATGCCCAAGGAGGAGCGTGAGACGCTCGAGAAGATGCTCGGCTACTTTGACGAGACGAGCTCGACTTAAAATTCAAGAAAAATAAAGGTAGTCACAGTTCGTGGCTACCTTTTTGTGTTTTATATTTTCAGAAGAACTACCGCTATAATTCCCAGCGAAAGAGCGGCGTAATGGTTTAACTTCAGCTTCTCACGGAATATGAATTTACCGCACACAAGTGCTCCTATTACCGTTCCCGCCGATATAAGAGGGAACATAACGCTTGCGTTCGACGTGTCGGCGAGTGCAAGAGTGAGAAAGCCCGAGACGCCCGTCATAACTCCTGCAAAAGCACCGAGATAAGATTTTCCCACGGACCCGTGTTCACTTTTCTTGCCTTTAATAAGGCATATGGATGCGTATATGAGAGCACATACCGCCATTGCCCACAGCATAAATTCACTGCTTGTGCCTTCGGGGTATGATAGCTGATACTCCTTTTGCAATACCGAGCAAAAGCCGTTTGCCACGAAGGTCAGGGAGATGAATATTCCCCATTTCGCATATCCCTTACCCTTATTTTTCTCCTTGGCCTTCAGCTTGTCGATATTCATTGAGACAAGTGCAGATAAAATGCATAAGAAGGCTATGTACTTGAATATGCCGGGCTCCTCGTTGCGTACGGTGATACCCCAGAATACGGGGATTATGACCGACATTGAAGCCAGCATGCTTGTCAGGGACATCGGACCGAGTGCGAGTGCCCTAAGACCTGCATACATAGAGAGGAAAAGCAGGATGCCGTAAAGAGCCCCGTATAATATGCCTCCGAAGGTAAATTGGCGGTCAATGACGCACATCACGGCAAACATAAGGAGTGCCGCAGCCGCCTTCATAGCGTTGAAGGTATAGGTCGATCCGCCGAGACGGGTATACCTCTTTCCCGCCCACGACTGCGAGACGGTAGCTACAACGATGGTGAAGTAGATAAGGAAAGACATCAGGTAATAAACGCTCCTACCTGTTTAGTTGACCAGCCCGCACGCTCGTATATACCGTCGGAAGGCAGAACCTTTCTCAGCATATCGGCCGTTGCGATCTCGGCATGAGACCTTAATCGGTTATGGTCGGATATAAACTCGGCATATCCTCCCTCGGCCGCCATAGCGACGAAGGGCATACCTACCGAGAGTCTGTGCCAGGTGGTATGGATGTATCCCATAAGTCCGTGGTTTGCCGCTGTATTGATGGTCGCTACCGTTCTCGGCACACCGAGGTCGAAGGGACAAACAAGACACTCGTGTCCGTAGGATTTTACAGTGAGAGACGTCTCCACGGGCTCGATGGCGGATAGATACTGCCAGTCGGCGATAATGATCCTCTTGTCGATTTTTGAGAAGAAATACTTTTCGCACTCAGCACTCGGATTAAGACAGGTGTATCTGTTTTCCCCGTTGTAATGCGGGTGGCTGTAAAGGAGCATGTCTCCCCACATTATAGGACGCCTGCCCATGGCTAAGAGCTCCTCTGCTACCGAATTCAGGTAGTCGCATGCGTCATCCCGAAGCCTGGGATCGGTCAGATCGTATCCGTCCGCCTCGTCGCATCCGATATGAAAATATTCTCCCTCACCGCATAGGTCGATGAGCTCCTTGCGTATTTTACTGATGAGAGCTCTTACACGGCTGTCGGATATTTTCCAGCACCATCCTCCCTCCTCGAAGAGAGTGACGAGAGTGGGATTCTGATCGAGGACTACGTGCTTGCCGTGGATGGCACGTGACAGAGCTGCGTGACCCCAGTGGTTGAACATCGGTACGACCTCAAGGCCAAGCTCTCTTGCCTCGTCCATTATCGGACGAACCTCATCCTTTGAGAATGCGAAGGGCCATGCGAGCTCCTTCAGGCAGTCGAGCTTGATCATGCCCCAGAATTCAACGATGACGTGAGTATATTTGAGTGCCGCAGCGAATCTTAAAAAACGCTTCAGCATATATAGGTTCGTCTCCGGGAATACACAGAAGTGAACCATGCGGATGCCTATTCTGGGCAGCTCTCTTATGACTCCGCACTTGAGAAAAGCGACAGCACCCTCATCGTCCGTCGGATGTATCATATCAAGGAGCGTCATGAAGCCGTGCAGAAGCCCCTTTCTGTTTTCCGCTATAACAGCGAAGCCCTCGGGCTCGACGTTGATGGCGTATTCGGCCCCTCGAAGCTCGGGCAGTTCAGCCTTACCGACAGTAAATATATAGGTATCCGTGTATTCAAGCTCAATCTCCGAGCGGTGATTTGTAAAGCCGTGCCAGAATTCGGAGAATATATCGCCCCTCAGTGACGAAGAAATTACACCGCCTACCTTATTGTAAATGAGAAAGCGTCCGTCACGCTCCTCGTCCCATACGTGTGAAAAAACCATATGATACCTCCTTTTTCTTTAGTATAGCACAGAGAAAAAATATAAAAACATATTTTTTGTGCAAGTAGGTGGACTTTTTAGTCATAATGTGCTATGATATACGCGGAGGTAATTATGCTGTACAATGATGAAAATATATCCTTCAGAGTCTTTAACTCGGGACTCTATAAGCATCCCGATGGATGCTATTCGGTAGAGGGGAGAAAATATTCCGCTATCTCATACAGAGTGTCGGGGCGTGCAATATTTGAAATAAACGGTGAAACGCATTCTGTTGAGAAGGGAGATATAATATTTATTCCCGCAGAGATGCCCTACACGGTGAGGTATGAGAAGAGCGAGAGCTTGGTTGTGCATCTTGAGTCCTGCACGTATAATCAGGTGGACAAAATAACGCCCGATAATAAAGAAGAGGTGCTCTCTCACTTTATCCGTACTTACGAGGACTATAAGAGCTGTGCCGCTCAGAATCATATGAAATCGTTGGTTTTCGCCATGCTTGCGGCGATAGAGGAGGATAAGCTCACCTCATCCCTCGACAGCGAGATGGCGAGATGCGTTAAATATATAGATGAAAACTACAAGGATAATTCACTGACCGTTGAGCGGGTGTGCCGAGATAATTATATCTCTCACTCCTCTCTTCAGCGTGCATTTCTCGCTCGCTTCGGCATGACCCCTAAGGCTTACGTTATAAAAAAGAGATTAAAAAATGCCGCCGAGCTTTTACTATCCGGCAGTGTCTCATGCCGTGAGGCGGCATATACCTCCGGCTTCTCGGACGAGAAATATTTTTCTCGGATATTCAAGAAAAATTATTCGGTACCTCCATCCAAATTTATGGGAAGGTCCGAGTAGGAAAAATGAATGGAAAAAGCACTCGAAATTTTCGAGTGCTTTTTAAAATGAAAACGGAGTGCTTATATAGCCTTAAGGGTATCCATTACGTAGTTTGCAAACTCCTCGCAGGTGGCACCCGTGTCACGTCCCGTGATGACGAGCTTCTTCTCCTCGAAGGAGCAGATGTCGAGAGCACGCTCGAGCTTGTCTGCGAGCTGTTGGCGTCCGATGTGAGAGAGGAGCATAACAGATGCACGGAGCACGGAGCAGGGATCTGCATACTTAGCACGTCCCTCGGCTACCATTCTGGGAGCGGAGCCGTGAATTGCCTCGAACATAGCGTATTTCTTACCGATGTTGGCACATCCTGCGGTGCCTACGCCGCCCTGGAACTCAGCCGCCTCATCCGAGATAATATCTCCGTAGAGGTTGGGAAGGAGGAGTATCTGGAAGTCACGGCGTCTCTTGGTATCGACGAGCTTTGCGGTCATAATATCAGCATACCACTCGTCGGTGGTGATTTCGGGATAGAGGTCTGCAACCTTGTGGCAGTCCTCGAGGAAGTTACCGTCTGTCGTCTTGATGATGTTCGCCTTGGTGACGAGAGAGACTCTTGTTCTTCCGTTCTTGCGTGCGTAATCGTATGCGAGTCTTGCGATACGGTCGGAGCCCTGCTTGGTGGTGATGGTGAAATCGACCGCGAGGTCCTCTGTTACGTTGAAGCCCTGAGAGCCTACCGCATAGCCGCCCTCGGTGTTCTCACGGAAGATGACCCAGTTGATTCCCTCGGCGGGGACCTTTACGGGACGGATGTTTGCGAAGAGGTCAAGAGCCTTTCTCATAGCCACGTTCGCAGACTCGATGTTGGGCATTCCCGAGCCCTTCTGGGGAGTGGTTGTCGGACCCTTGAGGATTATGTGGCAGGACTTGAGTGCCGCCATACAGTCATCGGGGATAGCCTTTCCGCATGCGATACGGTTCTCGATAGTGAGCCCGTCTATGTTAACGAATTCGACCTTGCCTGCCTCGATCTCATCCTTGAGAAGGAACTTAAGCACTCTCTCGGCTTCACCCGTGATCGTGGGGCCGATGCCGTCTCCTCCGCATACGCCGATGCGGAGCGTGTCAAGGGTGGAGTAGTCTACGAAATCGCCCTGAGCCTTCATATTCTCGACACGGGTGAGCTGTCCCTCGAGAACCTTTCTGAATTTTTCGCAGGCGAGATCAAGCTCGCTTTTATAGTTTTCCATATCAGTTATCCTTCTTTCCTTTTGTATAGTTGAGAGTACCGCCGGCGAGAAGTATATCACGCTGACGCTCGGTGAGGGTTATGACAAGCTCTGCACTTGTTCCCTTGGTCTTGTTAATGAGGGTTACGGAGTCCTTCGAGCTTACAGCGTCACGAAGTCCCTTGATCTCGATCTCATCAGAGAGCTCGAGGGTGTCGTAATCAGCCTCGTTCTTGAAGGTCATAGGCAGAATTCCGAAGTTGATGAGGTTTGCGAGGTGGATTCTTGCGAAGCTCTTGGCGACTACCGCCTTCACTCCGAGATAGAGGGGGACGAGAGCGGCGTGCTCACGGGAGGAGCCCTGACCGTAGTTTGATCCGCCGACTATGATACCGCCGCCCATCTTCTTCGCACGCTCGGGGAAGTCGGGGTCGGATACGGTAAAGCAGAATTCGGAGAGCTTCGGTACGTTCGAGCGGTAGGGAAGTATCTTCGCACCCGCAGGCATAATATGGTCGGTTGTGATGTTGTCTCCTACCTTTAATATAATAGAGGTAGAAAGATTCTCCTCGGTGGGTACACCCTTCGGGATAGGCTTGATGTTGGGGCCACGCTCAACTGCTACGGAGGGAGCATCCTCAGCACTTGCGGGAAGCTCGATCATGTTATCGTTTATACGGAACTCGGCAGGCATCGTGATGACGGGGGCCACACCGAGGGTGGTGGGATCGGTAAGCTTACCGGTAAGAGCGGATGCCGCCGCAAGCTCGGGGGATACAAGATATACCTCTGCATCCTTGGTGCCCGATCTTCCGAGGAAGTTACGGTTGAAGGTTCTTAAGCTGATGCCCTCGGACATAGGCGAGAAGCCCATACCGATACACGGTCCGCACGCACACTCGAGAATTCTCGCACCGGATGCTATGAGATCGGCGAGAGCTCCGCACTCAGCGAGCATGGTGTAAACCTGCTTCGAGCCGGGGGATATGGAGAGGGAGACGTCGGGATGAACGGTCTTGCCCTTGAGTATTGCCGCTACCGTGAGCAGGTCGCGAAGAGATGAGTTGGTGCAGGAGCCGATGCATACCTGGCTGACCTTCATTCCCGAGAGCTCCTCGGCACTCTTTACGTTGTCGGGGCTGTGAGGACAAGCGACAAGGGGAGAGAGAAGAGAGAGGTCGATCTCGTATATCTCATCGTACACTGCATCCTCGTCGGGGAAGATGGGGGAGTAGGACTCCTCGCGACCCTCGGCTGCCAGGAAAGCACGGGTCACGTCATCGGAGGGGAAGATAGAGGTTGTAGCTCCGAGCTCAGCACCCATATTCGTGATGGTTGCTCTCTCGGGTACGGTGAGTGTCTTAACACCCTCGCCGCCGTATTCTACTATCGCACCGACACCGCCCTTAACTCCGAGCCTTCTGAGAACCTCGAGGATGACGTCCTTCGAGGATACGTAGTCGCGAAGCTTGCCCGTCAGATTGACCCTGATCATTCTCGGCATGGTGAGGTAGTACGTGCCGCCTCCCATTGCAACCGCTACGTCGAGACCGCCTGCACCCATTCCGAGCATTCCGATGCCTCCCGCAGTAGGGGTATGGCTGTCGGAGCCAATGAGCGTCTTACCCGGTACTCCGAATCTCTCGAGATGCACCTGATGGCAGATGCCGTTGCCGGGACGGGAATATCTTACACCGTGCTTCTTCGCTACGGTCTGTATGTATCTGTGGTCGTGTGCGTTCTCAAATCCGCACTGAAGAGTGTTGTGGTCAATGTACGCTACCGAGAGCTCGGTCTTTACTCTGTCTACCTCCATAGCCTCGAGCTGAAGATATGCCATAGTGCCCGTGGCATCCTGTGTAAGAGTCTGGTCGATGCGTATTCCGATCTCGCTTCCGCGGATCATCTCACCCTCTAAGAGGTGGCTTTTAATGATTTTTTCTGCTATTGTGTAACCCATTGTTTACATTTCCTTGTTCAAAGTGTTCGTTAAATTCTGAAGTGCGTGCTCGATATGGCAGGACGTCAGTCTGTCTGCCTCGGCGGAGTCGCCTCTCAGGATGGCCTCTAAAATTTCTCTATGCTCCTTGACAGAGCTCTCGAGTCTGCCCGGAACGGTGAGGGACATCTTTCTGTACCTCGTTATGTTTCTGTGGAGCTCGGAGAGTATCCTGCAGAGCATTCTGTTGCCCGACGCACGGTAGATCATACTGTGGAACTGCGTGTCAAGCATCTTGAGGTTTTCGGTGTCCTTCTTTGAAATATAGTACTCGGAGAGCTCTACGAAGTCGGAGAGCTTCTTTTTCTCCTCGTCCGTCATCCTCTCTGTCGCAAGGGCACTTGATAAGCCCTCGAGTCTCATTCTTATCTTGTAGGCGTCGATCAGATCCTCCGTGCTGATGCCGACGATCGTTACCCTGCGGTTGGGAGCGATATCCACTAGCCCCTCCTCGCAAAGACGCCTGAGAGCTCCCCTGATGGGAGTCCTGCTGACACCCAGCCTGCCCGAGAGCTCGTTTTCAGTGACGATCTGCCCCTTGGAGAGAGTACCCGAGATTATCTCCTCCTCGAGTATGTCGAACACGTGCTCTTCCAAAGAGCCCGTTCTCTCATCGATTATCATTCCGTTTTATCCTCCGATGGAATTATCAGAAAGTCTGTTTATGATCTCGAAGAGCTCATCGTCACCCATAAGAGTGGTTCTGCCGTCCGAGTAGAGCTCGTCGATCTCCTTCTTTACCTTTATTACGATCTCGTCCGCCTTCGTGACCTGACGGAACTCGGGGAGATTGTAGTGCTTGTTGATCCAGTATGCTATTCCCGCAAGTCCCGAGGTGTTCGAGATTGCAACCTCAGCAGGGCGGTTGAGAATAACGTCGGTGTCGAAGATGTTGTATATCTCGGTGTCCTTCATGAGACCGTCAGCGTGAATTCCCGCACGGGTGACGTTGAAGTTGTCGCCGACAAAGGGCGTCATCGGGGGAATCTTGTAGCCAAGCTCACGCTTGAAGAACTCTGCGATCTCGGTGATGACCGTGGGATCCATGCCGTCGAACGTGCCCTTCAAGGACGCATACTCGATAACCATCGCCTCGAGAGGAATGTTACCTGTTCTCTCGCCTATGCCGAGCACCGAGCAGTTGACCGCGGATGCACCGTAGAGCCACGCGTTGACCGCATTGTCGACACCCTTGTAGAAGTCGTTGTGTCCGTGCCACTCAAGCAGCTCCGAGGGAACGTCTGCATAGTGGTGCAGACCGTACACGATTCCGGGCACCGAGCGGGGAAGAGCAACACCGGGGTAGGAAACACCGTATCCGAGCGTGTCGCACATACGGATCTTGACGGGAATATTCGCCTCATGTGAGAGCTCGGTGATCTCGTTTACGAAGGGTACCACAAAGCCGTAGAAATCAGCACGGGTAATATCTTCCATGTGGCAACGGGGACGGATGCCCGCCTCGATAGCCGTCTTGATAACTCCGAGATAGTGGTCAAGTGCCTCACGTCTCGAAATTCCGAGCTTCTTGAATATGTGATAGTCAGAGCAGGATACGAGAATACCCGTCTCCTTGATTCCTATCGAGCGTACAAGCTCGAAGTCCTCCTTCTTCGCCCTGATCCAGGTCGTTACCTCGGGAAACTCAAGACCGAGATCGAGACATCTCTCGCACGCCTCTCTGTCCTTCTTGGTGTACACGAAGAACTCGCTCTGACGTATAAGTCCCTTGGGACCGCCAAGACGGTTAAGCATCTTGTAAAGAGTGACGATCTGATCCGCAGTGTAGGGAGCTCGCGACTGCTGTCCGTCACGGAAGGTCGTATCGGTCATCCAGATCTCCTCGGGCATGTCAAGAGGAACACGTCTGTGGTTGAATGCGATCTTGGGTATCTCGGTGTAGGGGTAGATGTCCCTGTACAAATTGGGCTCGTCCACGTCCTGAAGCGAGTACCTGTACTGATGCTGCTCGAGCAGGTTTGAATGCTTGTTCTTGATTATCATATAAATCCCTTTCTCATACGCAAGTGTCATAGGTGTGTGCTATTTTGTGCCCGATATTATGGAAAAGTCAGTGAAGATGCACAAGCCTTAACCCCACGCCTAAACCTGCGAAAATTACTTAATTTCAAATTGTATACAAGTATACAATGAATGTAATGACAGCATTATAGCATAAGCCCGAGCCCTTGTCAAGGGAAAATACGTTATTTTAAAATAAAATTTAAGAACCCTCCAACCACACCTCCGATAGCCCCATGAAAATCAGTAAATATCACCAAAAAATTCACCCATAAGCTCCCTAAAACCTCGCCTCGCAGCTCCCCGAAACCTCGCCTCAAAGCTCAAAAAAGCACCCAAACACGCCTAATTGCACTAACATAATCCCTTTTTTTGTTAATTTGTAAATAAAAACTACACTTTTTCGCCCTCGTTTTGAGTAGTTTTTTACAAAAAGGGGTTGACTTCAGCTTGCGAAAGTATTATAATATTTTGAGGATTTAAAATATTTACTATTATTATAGATGCAATTTTGAGGTGAATGTTACTATGAAATTCAACGTTCCTTTCTCTCCGCCGGATATAACCGAACTCGAAATACAAGAGGTCGCCGACGCCCTTCGCTCGGGGTGGATCACGACAGGTCCAAGAACGAAAAGACTTGAGCAAGAAATAGCTCAATACGTAGGTGTCGAGAGATGTGTATGCCTGAATTCTCAGACAGCGTGTGCCGAAATGGCTTTGCACGTTATGGGCATCGGCCCGTCTGATGAGGTGATAACGTGTGCATACACCTACACCGCGTCTGCCTCGGTTATTGCCCACGTCGGTGCGAAAATAGTGCTCATCGACACTCAGACCGATAGCCTTGAGATGAATTATGATGCACTCGAGGATGCAATAAATGAGAATACAAAGGCGATAATTCCCGTCGACCTTGCGGGTATCCCGTGCGATTACGACCGCATCTTTGAGATCGTGGAGAGAAAAAAGCATCTCTTTAAGCCCAAAAATGAAATACAGACTGCACTCGGAAGGGTAGCAGTTATGGCAGATACAGCCCACGCCTTTGGTGCAAAGCTAAACGGTAGAATGATCGGATCGGTAGCTGATTTCTCGAGCTTTAGCTTCCACGCTGTTAAAAACCTTACTACCGCTGAGGGCGGTGCCTTGACCTGGCGTACCATCCCCGGCATCAGCAATGATGATATCTACAAGCAGCTCCAGCTCCTCAGCCTCCACGGACAGTCGAAGGATGCCCTTGCTAAAACCAAGCTCGGTGCCTGGGAATATGATATAGTCGGCACCTATTACAAGTGCAATATGACCGACGTTGCGGCATCGATAGGTCTGAAGCAGCTCGAGCGTTACCCCGAAATGTTGAAGCGAAGAAAAGAGATCATCGAGAGATACGACGCAGCACTCAGACCCTTGGGTGTTGAAACGCTAAACCACTACACCGAGAAATGGGAGTCCTCAGGGCATCTGTATCTAACAAGAATCCCCGGAATCTCGGTAGAAGAGCGTAATGAGATCATTATAAAAATGGCAGAAGAGGGAATTGCCTGCAACGTTCACTATAAGCCTCTGCCTATGCACACCGCATATAAGAATCTCGGCTTTGACCTGAAGGATTACCCCAACGCATACGCTCATTTTGCTAACGAGATCACCCTGCCGCTCCACACACGTCTGTCGGACGCTGAGGTTGACTACGTGATTGACAAATATAAAGAAATCCTTGGAGAATACATAAAATGATGCTGAAAAAGTGGGACGATCTCCCCGAAGAACTAAAGATCCCCGAGGTAAGAGAATATTACGACATCCTGAAAAAGAAAAAGGTCTCCCTTTTCTTCAAGAGAGTTTTTGACATAGTCGTATCGCTTCTTATGCTTTGCATTCTCTCACCCGTCTTCCTTATATTGGCGATCGCCATTAAGATCGACAGCCGCGGTCCTGTCTTTTACAGACAGCTCCGTGTCACTCAGTATAACAAGAAATTCAGAATTTTTAAGTTCCGTTCAATGGTACAGGGAGCAGATAAGGGTGCCCAAGTAACGGTCAGCGGTGATGCGAGAATAACTCGCGTGGGCAAGCTCGTCAGAAAATGCAGACTCGATGAGATCAGCCAGCTGATCGACGTCCTCCGTGGCAAGATGACCTTTGTCGGCACACGCCCTGAGAGCGTCAAGTACGTTGAGTCTTATACCCCTGAGATGATGGCGACACTACTCCTGCCCGCAGGTGTTACAAACATGACCTGCATAGTCTACAAGGACGAGGCGGGGCTACTCGACAGTGCAGAGGATGCAGATGAAGTCTACGTCAATAAGATACTCCCCGATAAAATGTTCTACAACCTGAATGAAATCAAAAAATTCAGCTTCTGGCGTGACATCAAGATAATGTTTATGACCTTCTTTGCCGTGCTCGGCAAGGAGTATCAGGCAGATTATGAGCCGGCAAAGGCTCCCGTAGACGAAATAAAGCAAACTGAGGAAATTAACGTATGAGTGAGAAATTAGTATCGATAATCACACCTACTTATAACTGTGCTAAGTTTATTGCCAGAACAATAGATTCTGTAAAGGCTCAAACCTATCAGAATTGGGAGATGATCATCGTAGATGACCGCTCTCAGGATAATACCATGGAAATTGTTGAGTCATATATGAAGGATGATTCAAGAATCAAATATCATCTCTTAGAGGAAAACTCCGGAGCGGCTGTTGCCAGAACTGTTGCTATGAAGCTTGCCAATGGCTCATATATGGCCTTCCTTGACAGTGATGATATCTGGATGCCTGAGAAGCTCGAGAAACAAATCAACTGGATGACTGAAAACGGATACGCCTTCTCATGCACTGCATACGAGCAGATTGACGAGGAAGATAATTCTCTCAACAAGGTTATTAAAACCATCAAGAAAACAGGGTACAACCGTCTTCTTTTGGATTGTCCCGTCGGAAATTCATCCGTAGTCTACGACGTTGAAAAAATGGGTAAGTTTGAGGTGCCCAACATCCGTAAGCGAAACGATGATGCACTCTGGCTCCAAATGCTCAAAAAAGAAAAATACATCTGGGGTATGCCTGATGTATTTATGAAATACCGTATCCGTAAAAATTCTATATCCAGCAACAAGTTTAAGGTCATCAAGTACCATTGGATTTTGTATCGTGAGATTGAGCATCTGAGTGTTATTCGTTCTGCATTCCACATCTTTTGGTGGTGTGTGATTAAAGCGTTGAAGATAAAGTAATTTTGTGTTGCGAGGTATCGAGTGTTGTGTAACTTGAGAAAAAAGTTTATCAATCTGATTTCTAAGAACGAATATGCTTTATTCAAAATAAAGTATTGGCGGTTGCGTTTTCTTATGTGGAGTGGAAAATTTGTATCCGACGAAAAATATGTGAGGAAACAATACAAATCCAGAACCGGAAAAAAGCTTAATTTAGAATCTCCTGAACTTTATAACGAGAAGGTTCAGTATACTAAATTGTTTTACCGTAATGAACGATTAAAACAACTTGTAGACAAATATTCTGTTAGAGAATATGTTCGTGATACTATCGGCGAAAAGTATTTGACAGAATTATATGGTGTTTATGATAATGTAGAAGATATTCAATTTCATCAGTTGCCTGATAAATTTGTTGTCAAGTTGACCAATGGGTCTGGATATAATATTCTCTGCGAGCAAAAAAACAGAAAGAGTATTAAGAAGATAAAGCGCAGATTTAAAAAGTGGCTCAAAGTTGATTTTTATATGTTAGGTCGAGAATGGGCCTATAAAGATGTGAAAAACCGTATTGTATTTGAAGAATATTTGGAGAGTGATTCACCTTACGGTTTAAACGACTACAAGGTATTTTGCTTTGATGGAGAGCCTAAGTTGATTCAAGTGGATTATGCGAGATTTACTGGCCACAAGAGGAATCTATATACCCCGGAATGGACTTTCATAGATGAGAAGGTTGAATATGAAAATGATGTAGATGCCTATATTCCTAAACCCGAAAATTTAGAAGAAATGTTAGAGTGCGCTCGAAAGCTTTCGTCTCCCTTCTCACATGTCAGGGTGGACTTTTACAGTATAGGTAATAGACTTGTCTTTGGAGAGATGACATTCTATCATGGAGCAGGGTATCTGCATTTTGAAAATGAGGATTTTGAAAGAAAACTTGGTTCGTATTGGGAGTTAAATACATGACTTATCAGCTTTTGGTTGCTACGATGAATCAAAAAGATACAAACTTGTATGATGATATGAACATTCATTCGGATGCTCTTATCATTAATCAATGTGACAAGTATGATGTTTCTTTTCATAGTAAAGACAGTTATGATCTTGCTATTTATAGTTTTGCGGAAAAAGGTGTTGGTTTGAGTAGAAATACCGCTTTGATGAGAGCTACAGCAGATATAATTGAATTTGCAGATGATGATATGATTTTTTGTGATTCACATCGAGAGGATGTTTTGGAGGAGTTTGAAAAACATCCTGAGGCAGATGCAATTTTGTTTTCCGTTGACAGTTTGAATCCTAATAGACCTCTTTTGAAGATAAAAAAGTTCGGCAGGGTTTCAAAAACACAGGCATTGAAATACGGATGCGCAAGATTGGCTGTGAGACGCGAAAAAATCGTTTACAATAATATAACATTCTCCTTGCTGTTCGGTGGTGGAGCTAAATACGGAAGCGGAGAGGATACCATTTTCTTGCAAGATTGTATCAGAGCAGGATTGAGAATATATAAATCTCCTGTTAAAGTTGCTGATGTTAAACAGGATTCATCTACATGGTTTGATGGTTTTACAGAAAAATATTATGTCGATAAAGGTGCTCTTTTTGCGGCTTCATTGCCTAAAATGTGTTATTTATACGCATTGATTACTGCATTAAAATCGAGTTCTAAACAGTACAGTAAGTTATCCGTTTTCAGAATGTTCATTAAGGGAATCAAACAATTTAAAAATAAACAACATAAGAGGGGGAGCAAAATATGAATATTGCAGTAGCAGGTACCGGATATGTCGGTTTATCTATTGCAACGTTGTTGGCACAACATCATAATGTAACCGCTGTAGATATTATTCCCGAAAAGGTTAAAATGATAAATCAAAGAATTTCGCCTATTCAGGATGAGTACATTGAGAAGTTTTTCAATGAAAAACAGTTGAATTTAGTAGCTACATTAGATGCTAAAAGTGCATATGAAAATGCGGATTTTGTTGTTATCGCAGCTCCAACTAATTATGACAGTCAAAAAAACTTTTTCGACACTTCTGCAGTTGAGTCAGTCATTGAATTGGTGTTGAGATATAATCCTGATTCAACGATGGTTATCAAATCAACAATACCCGTTGGTTTTACGAAGAATGTGAGAAGAAAGTACAATTGCAATAATATTATTTTCAGCCCGGAATTCTTGCGTGAATCAAAGGCATTATATGACAATCTATATCCAAGTAGGATAATCGTTGGTGCTGATTTGGAAAATACGCATTCTGTTGCAGAAGCAAAGAAATTCGCTGAGCTTCTACAGCAAGGGGCGATAAAGGAAAATATAGATACATTGATTATGGGCTTTACCGAAGCGGAAGCGGTTAAGTTGTTTGCTAATACATATTTGGCATTGAGAGTTTCTTACTTTAATGAATTAGACACTTATGCCGAGATGAAAGGCTTAGATACGGAGCAAATAATTAACGGAGTGTGTCTTGATCCTCGAATTGGAATGCATTACAACAATCCCTCCTTTGGTTACGGCGGCTATTGTTTGCCGAAGGATACGAAGCAGTTATTGGCTAATTATGAGGATGTTCCGCAAAACATGATATCCGCTATCGTAGAATCAAATCGTACTCGAAAGGATTTTATAGCAGATCGCGTCCTTAAAATGGCGGGTTGTTATGCTTATGAAGACAATAACACCTATAGTAAAGATAAAGAACAACCTAAGACGATAGGTGTCTACAGATTGACTATGAAAACAGGCTCGGATAACTTTAGGCAAAGCAGTATTCAAGGTGTCATGAAGAGAATAAAGGCAAAGGGTGCTAAAATTGTAATTTATGAACCAACGCTTTCTGATGGCGAAACGTTTTTCGGCAGTGAGATAGTTAATGATCTGGAAAAATTCAAGAAAATGTGTGGTGCTATAATCGCAAATAGATATGATTCATGTCTTGATGATGTAGAAGCAAAAGTCTATACAAGGGATCTTTTTAGGCGGGATTAGCATTTGGAGGATAGAGGATTTATGTTAAAAAGTCTTATTATTACAGCTGATGATTACGGAATGTGCGAATCGGTAAATCGTGCTATTGAAGCATGTATAGAAGCAAAAGTGGTTTTGTCTACCAATGTTATGACAAATATGGATTCAGCCTCCGAGGCAAAATATCTAAAGGAAAAATACCCTTACGTCTCGGTCGGATTACACTACAATTTTACTGTGGGTACACCCATTTCTCCGATTGATAAGGTGAGATCATTGGTTGATCATGAAGGCAAATTTCTTTCTTATACTCAAATTAGAGAGAAATGCAAGAAGCAAACGTATAATTTCGATGAGGTTGTTTTAGAAATGAAATCGCAATTTGAAAGATACGTTGATATTTGCGGATCTCCTGATTATTGGAACACTCACGAAAATGTGCACGTATACCCAAAACTATATCAGTTGTTCGCAGAGAATTCTTTGTCTTTTGGAATAAAAAAAATGCGTTCTCATCAAAGAATCTTAGTTCCGTCTTCTACAGGCAAAAGTGATAAATCATTGAAGTGGAAGATTACAAACCCCATAAAGTGTATGATCCTTAATTCATGGCAAAAGTCCTCGTATGCAAAGGGAATATCTTCTCCGGACGGGCTAATAGTAAGGATGAATGAAGAAGATAAACTGAATTTGGAGTATCTTTTCGAAAATATCAATTGGAAAAACAACAATATTGCTGAAATAGCAATTCATCCTGCGACAGATGGAAATAATGAGTTGTTTGGCGCAATAACAGACTTGCGCGTGAAGGAATATCAATGCTTTTCTTCGAGCCGAGTCTTGCAAATAGCAGATAACACTAACTTGGAAATAGTTGGCTTTGAGTCCATTGGGGATTGATATGAGAATAGGAATACTGAAAGAAAGACTTTGTATTGGCGGAACTGAGCGAAGTGCTGCGAACGCATCAAAAATCTTAAGCAAAGATCATGAAGTTTTCCTAGCTCTCTATGATGCCAAATCTATAAAATATGCTTATAGTGGAAATTTGGTCGATTTTAAGTTACCGGCATCGCGTTGCCTTGTTACGAAGGTACTGAATAATATACTTAGAGCTTTCAAATACAAAAGGTTGATAAAAAAAGAAAAACTTGATGTGTTGTATGAATTTATATCGATAAACAGTCCATTAAGTATGTTAAGGCATAAATCTGCTATTCGAATTATTTCATCGAGAGATTTTGGGGTGCTTTCTATATGCACAGACAGGTTTAATCAATGTCTTGAACGAGCTGATGCAATGATATGTAATTCGCGGTATATTAAACAGTATTTTGTAGACAAGTATCCCGAACAAGCAAATAAAGTGTTTTCCGTTTATAATTATATCGATACAGACGAAATTTGCAAGCAATCTAATGAGATGATAGATTCTCGGTGTATAGACTTTATTGACAAACACAAATCCATAGTTGTATCTGTCGGACGTTTTTGCAAAGAAAAAGGCTTCGAGTTTCTGATTGAAGCGGTTGCTATCGCCAGAAAATCGCACAATGACATTTGTCTTCTGTTGGTGGGAGATGGAGAATACAAAGAAAAATACTTGGAAATTATTGATCGGTTAAAATTGCGAGATCATGTTTTCTTTACGGGATTCCAAGAGAATCCGTACAAATATATGGCCAGATGCTCTTGCTTTGTGTTGTCATCTATCAGCGAGGGATTCCCGAATGTTTTGGCAGAAGCGATGGCACTCGGTTTACCGGTCATAGCAACAAATTGTTTTTCAGGTCCGGCTGAAATTTTAAGAAAAGACGCTGATTACTTTGCTATAAATGATGAGTACAAAGAATGTAATTATGGTATTATATCTCCGGCATTTCAGAACGAGAATAATCAAAATCCAATAAACGAATTATCAAAAGCGATGGTCCGATTGCTTTCAGATGAAGAGATGTATAAAAGGTATCATAGTTTATCACTCCAACGTTCATTGGATTTTTCGACTGAAGCCACCAGAAATAATTTGAATGAAATTTTGAATATTTTGTGTCGGAGGAGAGGGATAACAGATGATCACGAGTAAGAAAGAATTACAATACTATCTCAGATGTGATCGAATTGCACTGGGAAAAAAATCAAAGAATCCTTCCTTTTTTGGTGATGAAATATGGAAATATCAAATATGTATGAGAAAGTTGGATTATTACAATAAAAAAGGTGGTTTTAAGAAGTGGTATTACCGCTTTAAGTATCACAAGTTGTCGCTTCGTTTGGGGTTCTCTATTCCATGTAATGTTATAGGTCCGGGGCTTGCCATTGTTCATTATGGCACTATAGTAATTTCCTCGAAGTGTCAAATCGGAAACAATTGTAGAATGCACGCCGGAGTAAATATTGGTACAAATGCAGGTGAGTCGGCAGCGGCAACTATTGGTGACAATGTCTATATAGGACCTGGTGTAAAGATTATTGGATCTGTACGCATAGGCAACGATTCTGTTCTGGGGGCAAACGCCGTGGTTACAAAAGACGTACGCGAAAGTACTACCGTGGGAGGAATTCCTGCAAAGGTAATAAGCGAGAATGATTCGTCTAAACATTTAATTAAGGCAACTGAGATTGTTAGAATAGGAGAAAATAAAAATGTTGTATGAAAAGATAAAATCTAAGGAAGAAAGTATTTCACTTGTTGGATTGGGCTATGTCGGAATGCCTATTGCAATAGAATTCGCGAAGCGCGGAATCAATGTTATTGGTTATGATCTAAACAAGGCAAAAATTGAAACCTACAAGTTAGGCATTGATCCCACGCATGAGGTTGGGGATGATGTTGTAAAAAACAGCACTGTGTTTTTCACCTCAGATGAAGCGGATTTGAAAAAAGCAAAATTTCACATTGTTGCGGTTCCTACTCCTGTAAATGAGGATCACACTCCAGATCTTCGACCTGTTGAGGGTGCTTCACGTATTCTTGGCAGAAATCTTGTTAAGGGATCTGTCGTTGTGTTTGAATCTACAGTTTATCCGGGAGTTACCGAGGATGTCTGCATTCCGATTCTCGAGCATGAGTCAGGTCTTAAGTGCGGTATTGATTTTAAAGTAGGATATTCTCCCGAAAGAATTAATCCCGGAGATAAAGTTCATCGATTAAATACAATCACAAAGATTGTTTCAGGTATGGACGAAGAGACGTTGGATTGCGTTGCTAAGGTGTATGAAATAGTAGTAGATGCAGGTGTTCATCGCGCTGAGTCTATCAAGGTCGCTGAAGCCGCAAAGGTCATAGAGAACAGTCAACGTGACATTAATATAGCATTTATGAATGAGCTTTCCGTCATTTTTAATAAGATGGGAATTGATACAAAAGCTGTTCTTGAGGCTGCGGGAACCAAGTGGAACTTTTTGAAGTTCTACCCGGGTCTTGTTGGAGGCCACTGTATAGGTGTTGATCCTTACTACCTTACATATAAAGCAGAAATGATGGGGTATCATTCACAGGTTATTTTATCTGGCAGACGTATTAACGACTCTATGGGTTCATATGTGGCTGAAAATTGTGTGAAGAGTTTGATAGCGTCCAACAAACCCGTTAAGGGGGCTAAAGTATCTATACTCGGCTTTACATTCAAAGAAAATTGTCCTGATACAAGAAATTCAAAAATATTCGATATTGTAAGGGAGCTTCGTGAATACGGTATTGAGCCTATGATTTCCGACCCTATAGCGGATGTCGAAGAGGCTGAAAGATTGTATGGAGTGAAGTTCTCCGATGTTTCAGAAGTGAAGAATATGGATGCTGTAATCCTGGCTGTGGCTCATAATGAGTTTACCAAGTACACTATGAGTGAAATAGATACGATGTTTGGAGCAGGAAAGAAGGTTCTTTTGGACATAAAGGGACTTTTGAACCGTAAAGAATATGAAAATGCAGGATACTGTTATTGGAGACTATAACTTATCAAGGAGTAGATCATGGGATACTCATGTTTAAAGTTCCACAAAGATAGCTTGTTCCTCGTGACGGGTGGGGCAGGATTCATTGGTTCCAATTTATGTGAAGCGATTCTTAAATTGGGGTATAGAGTTAGATGCTTGGATGATTTATCTACAGGAAAAAAAGAAAATGTAGATATGTTTGCGCATAATTCAAACTATGAATTTATAAAGGGTGACATTAAGGATTTTAATGTTTGTTTAGATAGTTGTGATGGCGTGGATTACGTTTTGAATCAGGCTGCGTGGGGTAGTGTTCCCCGTTCGATTGAAATGCCTTTGTTTTATTGTGCTAATAATATTCAAGGTACGCTCAATATGCTTGAAGCGGCAAGACAAAAGGGCGTAAAGAAGTTTGTTTATGCCTCAAGCTCATCTGTATACGGTGACGAACCTAATTTACCTAAAACCGAGGGGCGAGAAGGTAATTTGTTGTCTCCGTATGCTTTAACTAAACGTTGCGATGAAGAATGGGCAAAGCAGTATACAAAGCATTACGGTCTGGATACCTATGGTCTCAGATATTTTAATGTTTTTGGACGAAGACAGGATCCCAATGGTGCATATGCTGCTGTCATTCCCAAATTTATAAAAATGTTATTGAACAATGAACAGCCTACAATAAATGGTGATGGTAAGCAAAGCAGAGATTTTACATACATCGAAAATGTGATTGAAGCAAATCTTAAAGCATGCTTGGCGCCTCATGAAGCAGCCGGTGAGGCTTTCAATATTGCATATGGCGGACGAGAGTATCTTATAGACATTTATTACGCTCTTACAAAGGCTTTGCAAAAAGATATACAACCGCTGTTTGGTCCGGACAGAAAAGGGGATATAAAACATAGTAATGCTGATATATCAAAGGCAGAAAAACTATTAGGATATCATCCTGAGTATGATTTCGCTACCGGGTTGAATGAGGCGATACAGTGGTATAGGGAGAATTTATAATGGATAAGGAAGGTACTATTCGCAATACGGTCACTAACGCATCCTCAGCAAGAGATAGCATTAAGTATGTAATCACGGTGTGTTCAGTTTTTGCCGCCCTTATTCTTGGTAGAGCGGTGAATAATGTATTTTTGTATGCTATCTTAGCTGTAGGTTTGGTAATATTTCTGTTAAGTAGCATTTCTCACAGTTTTTGCTTTCTGTTTTTTCTGCTTCCGTTTGCATCTGTATTAAAAACAAATGTTGATGGCATAAGCTTTTACACAATATTTTTCTTTGTAGTTGTCTTAAAAATGATTTTGATGCAAAAATCACTGAGCACCAACATGATAATGTCGCTAATGTTATTCGCTTTGTATAACATATTATTTTCGGGGTTTGAGCAGATAACGACAACAATTACAATGGTTTTTGGATTGGCGATGTTGTATTGTTTAAGAACAACTAAAATAGATGTTAATTTAACTATTGTTTCTTTTTGCTTTGGTATTGTTATTTCCTCGATTCTGGCATTGTTTAAAAATTCATTCCCAATAATTAATGGATTTGTTTCCGACTCTATGCTTCGGCTTGAGGGCGATGATTATGCTATTAGATTTTCTGGTTTGCAGGGAAATCCAAATTATTACACACTGGACATCTTGATAGTTTTGGCTGCGATTATTGTTTTGATGTATAATAAGTCTGCCCTCAAAATATATACTGTTTGCTTGATTACACTGTCAGTATTTGGACTTATGTCAGTCAGCAAGTCGTTTTTGCTTTGTTGGATATTGTTGGTAGTGTTTTGGTTGGTTTTATCAATAAAGAAAGGCTTTTCAAAATTTGTAAAATTTATGATAATAGGAATCATATGCTGCGCAGCAGTATACTTTTATGCGTTTGATTCTATTAATACGTATATTTTTCGGTTTGCAAAAGATAGTGGCGCTACTTGGGGAGAGATGACAACCGGACGGATTGGTATCTGGAAACAATACGTTGAGATGATTTTCAATGATACGAAGTTACTCTTTTTAGGTAGAGGGCTAAATTCTTCTATTGAGGGATTAAAAGGAACTCACAATACATATTTGGAAGCTATATTTTACCTTGGCGTTATTGGAACTATATTGTTTATTATAGCCCTTAAATCATGTATGGGTAAAGTTGTTTCAAAACCAATAATGTGTATTCCTATAATTATGCTATTGATTAGAATGCTTTCAATAGGAATACTGACTTACGATAACATTTGGTTTTATTTAGCTATACTCGCCTGTGTATCTAGGCATATTGGAACGAATAATATAGAGGTACAAAATGAAGAAAATAAAAAAAATCCTGGGCTTAATACTTTATAACGTTGTGGCAAAACATTTACCTACTTCCTTTTCGCCAATTAAATTGGGACAGAAAAGAATTAGGAGATTGTGTGGAAAATTGATTCTTGCAAAATGCGGCAGTAATGTAAATATTGAAAAAGGTGCTGTGTTTTCATCAAAGGTTGAACTCGGAAACAACTCGGGTATTGGCATCAATGCATCAATAGGTGGAAAATGTATAATCGGAGATGATGTAATGATGGGGCCGGAGTGTATCATATACACGAGGAACCATAGATTTGATGATACCACAACGACGATGCGCGGACAGGGATTTCAAGAGGAAAGACCGGTTTGCATCGGAAATGATGTGTGGATTGGTGGACGAGTGATTATTCTTCCAGGTGTTCATATTGGTGACCATTGCATTATCGGCGCGGGATCTGTTGTTACTAAGGATGTTCCCGATTGGGCAGTGGTTGCGGGAAATCCTGCGATAGTAAAAAAGTATAGGAATAACGAAACGAGGTAATGAAAATGAAGATGCTTGTAGTATCTTGGCTTTTTTCAGCAGTCAGAGACGCCATTCAAAAAGATGGTGATAACGCAAAAGGAATGCCTGGTTTTTTGAAGGCGATGAAGTATTTCAATAACAATGGAGTTGATATAGACTATGTTTTTATATCCGCGGTTGAAAAAGATAGGGAAATATCAAATCAAGAGTCTAAATTATCATATATTCCTAAAGGCAGTATCAAGAAGGTAATAATTAAGAGAAGTCGTTTGAATAGATATACAAATAACTTCTTTTTGCGCAGAGAATTGGTTGCTACCGTCGACAAACTTTTATCCTGCTGTACATATGATTTTGTCTATGCTATGACGCCTGAGGCTACTTGCATTAATGAATATGCAAACAAAAAAAAGATTCCTTGTGGAATGAGGTTTTACGGCTCTTTCCTTTGGAGCTATATTAAAGAAAAGGGTTTGAAGAAAGCTAAGTTTTTCATGCGTGAAGAAATTAAAGCATATAATTTGCCTAAAAAATTCTTGCTTACCACTAATGATGGTTCAAATGGTGAAGATTCTTATAATATGTTTTGCAAGGACAAGTCACTCTATCGTTTTTGTTACTGGGTTAACGGTTTAGATCGTATATGCATAGATGAAGCAAGAAAGAAAAAAATTCAAGAAACTGTATCTGAGAATGATATAGTTTATGTAGCAACTGTTACACGTTGGAAGCGACATGACCGGGCTATCGAGCTTATAAAAATTCTTAAGGATCGAGGACTGAACAGCAAATTGCTTCTAGTGGGAAATTGTCCTCCGGATAGCGCAGAATGGAAAAAGCAACTCGACGATATGATCACAAAATATGGTCTTGAAAATAATGTAGAGTTTAGAGGTTCGATGGCACGAGAAGATTTTTTGTATCTTGCTATGAAATCAAAGGTTTGTCCCTTGTTCCAGGATACTACCAATATGGGCAACGTTTTTCACGAGCTTTTTAGTGTTGGTGCGGTAATTGTTTCTTTGAATGACGGATCACTTAACGGTTTTGTTGAAAATGGAAAAAACGGTTTTTTAGTAGATTCCATAGAAGAAGCTGCAAATATTTGTGAAAAAATCTTGATGGACAAGATAGATATTTCGAGCATAAGAGAAAATGCAATGGCAACTTCTGAAGAGCTTCTTGTTTCTTGGGATGAACGCTTCAAACGTGAACTTGAAATGATACGCTTGGCTGTTGGAAAATAAACGATTAATAGCATATATGGAGGTGCTCGTTTGTCAAGTAAAAACAACATAGGCAGAGATTCCTTGATACTTACTGTAACTCAGTTTGTAACGTTAGGCGTAAATATGATAAACGCCATGCTCCTATCACGCTTTAGGTCTTTAGGTGAATATGGTACATATTCTCAGGTAATGACTGTTTGTACCATTATTATTGCATTTTTATCAGCTGGTTTTTCGCAATGTATAAATTACTTTATCGGTCGAAGTGAAAACGAAGAAGAACAAAAGAAATTTGTAAAGAATTATTACACCTTGATTTACTCTGCAGGTGTGCTAGGTGGTTGTTTGGCTTTAGTATTGTTGCCTGTTTTGAAAAACTATTATGGCAACGATTCTTTAGAAAACTTTTGGTTTGTATTTCTCTTCTATCCAATTTCCCACATATTGACCAGTGGAATCGATCGTTTTTTCATTGCATACAAAAAAGCTAACTTTCTTTTTGCTTTTAAAGTAGGGCACAGTATAATAGTTTTGTCTGAAATATTGTCGGTATTAATCTTTGACTGGACATTCTATAGGTATATGATCATTTATACCTTTGTAGAGGTGTTATTTGGGTTGTCAGTGATTTTATGGATGCGGATGATTGCTGGTGTTTTTCCAGTTGGTGGCAATGTTAACTTTACTTTGACAATATTAAAGTTTGCCGTACCTATGGCTCTTGCTTCACTTGTGAGCTCGATCAATGCTGAAATTGACAAATTAATAGTGGGCGGGCTTGTAGATACAGAGACTTTTGCAGTATATACAAATGCCGCAAGGGAATTACCGATATATATAATTTCCACATCGATATCATCTGTAGTTATGCCTTTTGTTGTTAGAAAAACCGTAGATAGAGATTACCATAACGCAGCAAAGTTATGGAATCGTTCAATTGCTTTGTCTTATTATTTGATTTGCTTTTGTACCACAGCATTAATTGTATTTGCCCCGCAAATAATCAGCTTATTGTATTCAGACAAATATTTGCCGGGCGTCTCAGTGTTTAGAATATATTCCTTAGTGCTTTTGTTTAGAGTAACATACTATGGTATGGTTTTAAATGCACTAGGGCAAACAAGGACGATTTTGAAAGCATCGATTATAACAATGTTTTCAAATTTAGTACTTGATTTGATACTGTTCAAGTTTTTTGGACTAAACGGCCCCGCCATTGCGACTTTACTTTCGGTAGCAGTTATGAATATTTATCAATTGCATTTAACGAAAAGAAAAATAGCATGTTCTTTTGCTGATATATATCCCACAAGGGCTATGTTAGCAATTACAGCTTTAAATGCAATGATGGGGGCGGTAGCGTATTCGTTA
>JAZQYD010000076.1:0-6500 GCA_045633405.1 Eubacteriales bacterium
GGGTAGATGAAGATGGCGGTGCTGCCCTCGGTGGGGTGGACGATGCCCTCTTCATCGGTTACACTCTCGAGAACTCGGCACGAGGTGGTACCTACGGCAATAATTCTGCCGCCCAGTGCTCTTCTGCGGTTGATCTCATCGGCAACCTCAGCCGAGATATGGAAGGTCTCCGAGTGCATGAGGTGGTCCTCAATTTTATCCACCTTAACGGGACGGAAGGTTCCGAGGCCGACG
This sequence comes from Eubacteriales bacterium, assembly GCA_045633405.1. GTDB lineage: Bacteria > Bacillota > Clostridia > Oscillospirales > CAG-272 > UBA1740. The sequence continues at coordinate 235 of JAZQYD010000076.1, forward strand.
TGGAGTGTCACCTCGACAAATCCCGTGCCCTGAGCCTTTATCCTCTCTATGAGCTCATCCGTAAAATGAAGTCCTGCGGTGGGAGCGGCGGCAGAGCCCTCCTCCTTAGCATAGACGGTCTGATAGTCATCCTTGTTCTCGAGCTTCTTGGTGATATAAGGAGGCAGGGGCATATTTCCTACCGCATCAAGAACCTCGTAGACGTTCTTATATTTTTCCTTATCGTATTCGAATTTTACAACACGGTTACCGCTGTCGGTGACCTCGGTAACGGTAGCACGGAGCACTCCGCCGAAGTCGAAGCTCGATCCTACCTTCGCTCTCTTTCCGGGGCGGACGAGGGTCTCCCACTGTCCGTCATCGAGCATCTCGAGCAACAAGAGCTCCATTGATGCTCCCGTCTTCTCGGTGGTGCCCAAAAGTCTGGCGGGGATAACCTTCGATGAATTTACAACGAGGATATCCTCCGGACGAAGGTAATCCAGGACGTCCTTAAATATCTTATGCTCGATCTCTCCGGACTCCTTACCAAGCACAAGCATACGGCACTCATCACGGTGTAACGAGGGTGACTGTGCTATAAGCTCCTCGGGAAGATCAAAGTAAAAATCGTGAGTCGAAAGGTCGGTCGGAATTCTTTCGTTAACAATGCTTTCTTTACTGTTTTTCAAGTACAAATTCTCCTTATGTCAAAAAAACGGGGAGGGACATAATATAGTAATATCCACACGTATTCATTATTACATTATAAACTATCGGGCGATTGTTTTCAAGTAGAGACACACATTTTATTAAAGGGGATGCGAAAAATGAAGAAAAAACTGGTATTTCGCGGGGTGGCAACAGCACTTATAACACCATTCCGAGATGGAAGAATTGATATAGACACCTTAAAGAGTCTTATCGACATGCAAATAGAGGCGGGGATCGAGGCACTAGTGATAGGGGGCACAACGGGAGAGGCGGCAACACTCTCGGAGGAGGAGAGATACCTCATTTACAGAGAATCCGCCTCCATAATAGGAGGCAGGTGCAAGCTGATACTCGGCACGGGCACAAACGATACACGCACAACACGAAGGTATACGGAGTATGCCGCGAAGGTGGGATGTGACGGAGTCCTGCTCGTCACACCGTACTACAACAAGGGCACAAAAGAGGGAGTCATCAGGCACTATGAGGAGGCGGCGAATGCGGCAGACGTGCCCATCATCCTCTATAACGTCCCATCGAGGACGGGAGTCAACCTCGATGTTGAGATTTTAAAAAGGCTGTCGGAACACGAAAACATAGTCGGAATAAAGGAGGCGTCGGGTGTCGGAGGCAGACTCTTAGAGCTCTCGCTTTTCGGAGATGAATTATACTTATATGCGGGTAACGATTCGGAGATATACGCATCTCTTTCGGTCGGAGGGATGGGCGTAATATCGGTTGTATCAAACCTATTTCCTAAAGAAACGCAGGAAATATGTAACCTATACTTTACAAATCAAGCAAAAAAGAGCCTCGAAGCACAAAAAAGAATGCTTCCTCTCATAGAGTCACTCTTCCTTGAGACAAATCCCGCACCGATCAAATATGCAATGTCAAGCGAGGGACTCTGCCTTCCTGACATGAGACTCCCGATGTGGCTGCCGCGTGAGTCAACAAGGAGGAGGATCGACTCGGCAATAAGTGATTTTAAGAATAAGGAAAATTTTTCATAAATGTTTTTTCAGGTTTTCTATTGACAAGAAGATGCAAATCTGCTACAATACCAACATCCGATCGGAGGAGTAGCTGAAGACGGGACAGTCAAGAGACGGGGCGGTTGGTGCGAGCCTCGGCGATGTCTCAGCGAAGCAGTCGATCTACGGATCTCGGTGAACAAAAGCACAAGAGTGCAAAAAGCCGAGCGGGAGCTCCCGTTACAGAGTGTGATAAGTGTCGTAGAGCACTTACAGAGGAGCATCTCCGCGAGGAGTCTCAAACTACGGTGGTAACACGATTTTTATATCGTCCGTGGCACATTTCTGTGTCACGGATTTTTTTATTTCAAGGAGGTTAATTATGGAATCAAAGGACAGAAAGATCTTGAGTCTGCTCGAGAAGAATGCAAAGTTTACGGCGGAGGATATCGCAGATATTGTCGGCGAGAGTGCGGAATACGTAGCCACTCGAATCTCGGAGCTCGAGCGTGACGGTGTCATCAGGGGCTATAAGAGCGTTATAGACTGGGAGAAGATCGACTCGGACAGAGCGACGGCTCTCATCGAGATCAAGGTAACGCCCAAAGCAGGGCTTGGCTTCGAGGAGGTGGCATCGAGGATAGCTAAATATCCTGAGGTCGAGTCGGTTTCGCTGGTATCGGGTGCATATGATCTGTCGGTTATGGTTAAGGGACGCACCTTCCATGAGGTATGTAATTTCGTGGCACGCGAGCTGGCGACCCTCGAGTCCGTAACCTCCACGGGCACGCAGTTTGTTATGAGAAGATACAAGGAGCTGGACGTAGAGCTGGCAACCGAGGAAAGAGACGAAAGGGATATTTTCTCGCTATGATAGATTACGGTAAGGTTTTATCGGGAACTGTTAAGGAAATACGTCCGTCGGGTATCCGCCGTTTCTTCGATATTGCAAGCAAGATGGAGGGGGTCATCTCCCTCGGCGTAGGCGAGCCCGATTTCAGAACCCCGTGGCAGATAAGAAAGGCCGGTATCACGTCGCTCGAGGAGGGGCGTACACGCTACACCTCCAACAGAGGTCTCGAGACTCTCAGACGTGAGATAGCGAAATACGTAAGGAGAAAATGGGAGGTCGAATACGAGCCCGACAAGGAAATCCTCATCACGGTGGGCGGAAGCGAGGCCATTGATGCCACAGTACGTGCTATCGTTGAGCCGGGTGACGAGGTAATAATTCCGACTCCCTCATACGTGTGCTACGAGCCTATGGTAAGGCTTTCGGGCGGTGTACCCGTCATAATCCCCGTCAAGGAGGAGAATGGATTCCGACTTACGAAGGAGGAATTACGCTCGGCAATAACCGACAGGACAAAGGCGGTCATACTTCCCTACCCGTCAAATCCAACGGGTGCAATCATGGAAAGACGTGACCTCGAGAAGCTCGCCGAGGTGCTCCGTGACACAAATATAATAGTCATATCCGACGAGATATATGCAGAGCTGACGTACGGCGATAAAAAGCACGTATCCATCGCATCCGTCGAAGGGATGAAGGAGAGAACGGTTCTCATAAACGGCTTCTCGAAGGCGTACTCGATGACGGGGTGGCGTATGGGCTACGCCTGCGGTCCTGACGTGCTTATGAGTGAGATAACAAAGATACACCAGTTCGCCATTATGTGTGCACCTACAACCTCACAATATGCAGCTGAGGAGGCACTGAGAGTCTGTGACGGCGAGGTTAAGAGAATGCTCGAGGAATATGACGAGAGAAGAAGACTTATGGTAACCGGCTTCAACAAGATGGGGCTATCCTGCCGTGAGCCGCTCGGGGCATTCTATGCCTTCCCCTCGGTAAAATCAACGGGACTGTCCTCGGAGGAATTCTGCGAGAGGCTCCTTCTGTCGAAGAAGGTTGCACTCGTCCCCGGTACTGCCTTCGGCGAGGGCGGTGAGGGTCACGTAAGGGCATCCTACTGCTACTCCTTCGACCATATAACGGAGGCTCTTAGAAGAATCAGGGAGTTTTTATCCGAATTGTAAATTATTATTTACATAAACAAGGGAACAAAAAGAGCCGATCGATGTGATCGGCTCTTTTTTAATTTAACACGGGGTGTTATATTCGGTCAAATCAGCTTGATAACGTTGGAATCAACTATCTCGACGTACATATCGTTATCAAGACGCATAAGTATGGACTGGAAGAAGGATGTCACGGGATGCTCGGTGAAGAAATGTCCCGCCTCAATGAGGTTGATGCCCATCTCCTCGGCCTCCTCCATAACGTTGTAGCCTATTCTGCCCGAGACGTAGGTGTCAGCTCCGAGCTTCAGTGCATCCTTAACAAAATCCTTACCGTCACCGCCGACAACAGCCACACGGGAGACGGGGATGCAGGCATCCGAAACCTTTACTCCGTCACAGTCAAGAAGCCCCTTCAGAAGATAGGAGAAGTCCTCCATCGTAAGCTCCTCGTCAAGAGTCCCTATTCTACCGAGGTCGCCTTCTCCGAAGGGCTCGGCATTACGGAGTCCGAGGGTCTCGGCCAAGATATCGTTAACTCCTCCCTCGACCTTATCCGCTCTCGTATGGAGCGAGATGACCGAGACGTCATTCTTGATAAGCTTGATGACCTTCCTCGCAATGTGCGAGTCCTCCGTCACGGAGGCGAGGGGTTTAAATATCAAGGGGTGGTGCGAGACGATGAGGTCGATATTATTAGCGATGGCATAGTCCACGATACCCTCGGTGACGTCGAGGGTGATAATAGCCCTCTTGACCTCCTTATCGGTATCGGACGAGCACATAAGCCCATCGTTATCCCAAGGCTCTCTTAATGACTCGGGTATTCTCTCACATATTTTCTTATAAATCGAATCTACTGTCATACTGTATCCCCACTTATGGAATTTCGGAGAGTCTTCTCCGTATCTCATCGAGAATGATCCTCTCGGAGACGGGATCACCGCCGCCTCTCTTTATACCCTCCGAGGCTCTCTCGAGACTGAATTTCTTTTTCTCAAGGAATGAGACGTAGTCATCCCTATCGTCCGTATGTGCTCTATCCTCGCCAAGCTCCGCTACGGTGTCCGAGACCTCGTAGACGAGCCCCGTATATTCGGCGAGAAGAGTCACGTAATGCTTCCCTGCCGAGGTCGAATATTTCTCATCCAGCACGGAAAAGCCAAGTGCAGCGAGCCTTCGTCTCAAAACGTTTATACGTGACATCGGCTGAAGGATGAGTCTCACACCCTCGCGTCTCATATCGGGTGCAGAGCCGACAATCTCGGCAATGAGCTCGCCTCCCATACCGCACACGGCGTAGTCGGTGATACCGAGTCCCGAAAGAGCCGAAGCACCGTCGGAGAGAATAAGAGTGCATTTTTCCGAAAGCCCCTCCGCACAAACGTTACGTCTCGCAGTATCGAGCGGTCCCTCGTTAATATCCGAAAGGATAGCGTGCGAAATACGCCCCTCCTTCAAAAGGAAAATGGGCAGGTAGCCATGGTCTGTGCCTATGTCGGCAAAAACGGCTCCCGCCCTGACGAAATTCGCAGAGCACATAAGCCGTGCGTCAATCGCATTCCCTATCATTTTGTCTCGAGATAATCGTTTATCTTCTTAACAAGCTCATCGGCATTGGTGCCGTGAACAAGGCAAGCATCAGCAATGGACTCGCCTCTCGAATGAGGACATCCGAGGCAGTGCATACCAATCTCGAAGAAAAATCTCGCAGTCTCAACGTCGAAGTCGAGAATATCACCGATGAGAGTATCCTTAGTAACCTTCATTTTCTATACCTCTTTTTTTGCCATTTACCGCACTCCCGTGCGATACAGTATTATTGTAGCACAAACACACCGAAAAATCAACATATTTTTGTGAATGTCAAGAGCAAATGCAAAAATAAATGAAAAAAGTTCAGATTTTTGTTGAAGTGGTAGTAAAACGGTAAGGGATAGGGCAAATTTGCCCTATCCCTTACCCTTTCTTTGCTCCTGTGCGTGACGAAAAGGCAAGAGGGGTATTCTTGCCTTTTTATTCTCTTTGTGGCTCTGTTAAGCTATTTTGGCTATCTCTCGGGCAAATCTTTCGTTGCTCGTTTCAAAATCGAGAATTTCTCGAGGATAATTATTTACCCAATCTTCAACGAATTGTATTTGTTTTTCGGTGATGTTTGCAAGATTAGTACCTTTAGGGATCAGCCTTCGTATTTCGCGGTTAATTCTTTCATTACTTCCTCTTTCCCATGAAGAATACGGATGGCAGTAATACACCTTCGTTCTATTACAATTTCCATAAATAGATTTCTCTATACCTTGGCAATTGGAAAACTCTGTGCCGTTATCGACAGTTATTGTTTTAAATATACGTTTAAATTTCTTTCCGTATCTAAATTCTATTTTATTAAGTGCCTTCACTACCTCTGTTGCACTTTGAGTTCGAATAGGCATTATTATCTCTTTTCGGGTAAGTCTTTCGGTCAAAACTAAAAGACTTTGCTTCGTAGGTCCACATACGCAATCCATTTCCCAATGACCGAATGTTAATCTCTCCAATATCTCAAAAGGACGTTGTTCAATACTTGTTCCGTTTGGA
>JAZQYD010000077.1:0-35159 GCA_045633405.1 Eubacteriales bacterium
GTTCTGTGCACGAGTGCAGTTCTTTCAAACTACACCTCAAGCAAAAAGAGAAAGAGAGCCGCAAGGGCTCTCTTTCTCTTTTTGGTCGAAGTGTGGAGATTCGAACTCCAGGCCTCCAGTACCCGAAACTGGCGCGCTACCAACTGCGCTACACCTCGAAATATTAAGTTTTAAAATTTGTTTCATCTGCTTGTATGACGTTTCGGCTACCCTCCACCGTCGCATAGGAGATCTCTGTCGCCTCGCAAGCTCAGCTCCGACCTCTCCTTGCTTTAGGCGGTTTCGCTGCGTCAAAAACCGTCGTTTAGAAGGTTTTTGACTTGCTACCCAAAACAGGTGTGCTACCAACTGCGCTACACCTCGAAATATTAAGCTGAAAGAATAGGAATAAAATACTTTGCACCTTATTACATACGATTCAAAGAGCTTTAAGAACATCTTGTGTATCTATTTGTCTCTTCGTTACGCCATAGTATTATATCATTTTTTGGTTATGGTGTCAAGAGTTTGGAAAAGTTTTTTTATATCTTAGGTTATTATTGAAAAACACTCGGGTTTATGGTAAGATATTAGTAAGATCACAACCCTTTTATAATTAATTTACAAAGGAGACCAAGATGAACTTCCTTGATATTGCATTATCCCGTCAGTCTTGCAGAAGCTTCGATCCCGCAAGAGAGGTAGAAGAAGAAAAGATAAAGCTTATTATGGAGGCGGCGAGACTATCGCCCTCAGCGTGCAACGCACAGCCCTATCACTTCACGGTGTGCACCGGTGAGGCGGCAAAGGATGTGGCACGTGCTACACAGGGCATGGGTATGAACAAGTTTGCAACAGATGCACCCGTTATGATAGTCATCTCCGAGGCGGCATACAATGCGACCGCCAAGATCGGAGCAAAGATAAAGGATAACGACTACCGCTCGATCGACATCGGAATTGCTGTGGCATACCTTACTGCAGAGGCAGAGACGCTCGGTCTCGGAAGCTGTATTATCGGTTGGCTGGATAGCAAAAGGATTGGAAAAATCTGCGGTTTTTCCGACACGGTACGCCTGGTAGTGGCTCTCGGCTATGCAAATGCAGACGATAAGCACCGTGAGAAAAAGAGAAAGGCGAGCGAGGACCTTATCGACTGCGTCTCGGAATCAAAGGACAAAAAATAATGGCACGTCTCATTGAAATAAACAACATCGAAGCACGGGAGCTTGATCCGTACGTCAGACTTACCGGTGCACAATTGCGTAACAAGCTCGATCCCGACGAAGGAATTATTATAGTAGAGAGCCCTGTGGTAATAGGAACCGCATTAGATGCGGGCTACACCCCCATTTCCCTTCTCACAGACAAGAGGCTCATAAACAGTGACGTCGCAGATATCATAGCCAGGATAGAAAAATCATTTCCCGAGGCTCCCGTTTACGTAGGAGAGCGAGATCTTCTCCGCGAGATAACAGGATTTGAATTAACACGGGGTGCACTCTGTGCTATGAGACGTCCCACTCTCCCCTCTCTTGACGAGGTGCTGAAGGGTGCTAAGCGGATCGCTATCCTTGAACAGATCGCCGACTCCACAAACGTCGGTGCGATATTCCGCTCGGCGGCGGCACTCGGATTCGATGCAGTGCTTGTCACTCCGACAACCTGCGATCCGTACTCACGCCGTGCAATAAGAGTCAGCATGGGCACGGTATTCCAGATTCCGTGGACACGAATCGGCGAGAGTAACGAGGACTGGCCGAGAAGCGGCCTTGATTTACTCCGTGATCACGGCTTCCGCACTGCGGCAATGGCACTCTGCGACCGATCCGTCAGCATAGACAACGAGGAGCTGATGGCCGAGGATAAGCTGGGTATCATTCTCGGAACAGAGGGCACGGGTCTTATGCCCGATACCATAGCGGGTGCGGACTACGTTGTCCGTATTCCGATGTATCACGGAGTCGACTCCCTGAACGTGGGAGCGGCGGGAGCTGTCGCATTCTGGCAGCTGTCAAAAAGACGCAAATAGGGATAAACACTGCAAAAAAGCACACATATCCCGCTAAATAAAATAAGAGCGTAGCTATGATTTTAGGTCACGGCTACGCTTTTTCTTTTCGTCTTATTTATCGATTATCTATCGACCTGATATACTCCTCTACCGACGGCGGAACGAGATCGGATATACACTCATTACCGTCTAGCCTCTCACGAACAAGAGTGGAGCTTATACATTCGTGCGACTCGTCACACCTTATAAGCTCTGTTTCATATCCTCCGTTTTTCATATTGTACTCGGCCTGATAATGCTCCCATTCGAGATCCTTCTCATTTCTGTATCCCTTAACTATCTTCTCAATATCATGCTCACGCATATAGTCTACTACCCTTCCGAGAGAATAGGATACAAGCACGTTATCGAGATCCTCCGTGGCAAGGGTAAGCATTCTCACTCTGTCATCAAGAGAAAAACGGTAGGTTTTATTTTCATTTATGAATATGACAACGTAGACCTCCTCATACCTCTCGGCAACAAGCTTTATCATTTCAAGGTGTCCTGAGGTAACTGGATCGTAGCTGCCCGGCATAATGACTCTCATATATGCTCCTTTTTGCTATTTCAAGTAATGCTTTTAAATTATCCCGATCGAAGGAGTACGAAACCGAAAAATCAGTTATTCGCCCTTCCTCGGTAGATAAATATATTAAGTGCGGTCTTCTTACCGTACATTGTGCTCTTGATAGACTCAAAGCCAAGTGCCGCCATAGCGTCAAGATCTACCGCCTCTTCACCGCTCTCGAGAACGAGAATAGCACCCTTAAGAAGGATATCAGCCTCAGCAAGCCTTGCCGCGGCATCAGCAGAGCACTGCATTGAATAGGGCGGATCGATGAAAACGAGATCGTATTTATCCCTACCCGACGCTTTTCTGATAAAATTGCGATAATCACTGACCGCATATCTCGAGCTGTCGAAAAATCCGAGAGATTTCGCATTAGCCTTTACAACGTCGATCGCCTCACGTGACATATCACAGAAGGTGGCGGACTCCGCTCCGCGTGACATTGCCTCAAGTCCTAGCTGACCCGTGCCTGCAAAAAGATCAAGCACACGTCTGCCTTCTATATCAAACTGTATGGATGAGAACATGGCCCCCTTGATTCTATCAGAGGTCGGGCGTGTCGCATCACCCTCGAGGGAGAGAAGCTTCTTTCCCTTAGCACTTCCGGTAATAATTCTTAACACGGTTTTTCGCTCCTGTTACTTTTTCTTGTATTTTCTAAAATGCTCGTATATTCTCTTCGCATCGGCCTCTCCGATGCCCTTCACCTGCTTGAGCTCTTCGACACTCGCCTCTCTTATCTTACCGAGCGGCATAGCCGAAAGGAGTGCCTTTGCCTTCTTAGGTCCGATACCGTCAATACCCTCAAGCGAGGACTTACGCATTGACCGAGACTTGCCTTCTCTTGAGTGCTTTATGGCAAATCTATGTGCTTCCTCCTGCAAATTGTAAACAAATGTGTACACATTCATCTCTCTTGCAATAGAAATCTCGGTATCTCCGTCTGTAATGGCACGTGTTTTGTGATAATCATCCTTCACCATACCGAAAAGCGGGATCTCTATCTCGAGTCTCTCCATAACCTCTCTGACCGCAGAGACCTGCCCGCGTCCTCCGTCAAGAAGAATGAGGTCGGGAGTTTCGCTAAGCGATGCCGTACCGTCTCCGAGATGAGACAGTCTGCGTGTGAGAGCCTCCCTCATAGATCCATAGTCATCCTGACCTGCCGTGGTCTTGATATTGAATACACGGTAATCGGATTTTGAAAGCTTTCCATCCTTCCACACAACCATGGAGGCGGTAATATTATCGTTACCGAAATTAGAGATATCAAAGGCCTCGATCCTCCTCGGCATTCCACTAAGACCGAGAAGCTCTGCAAGCCTTCGCACGCTCTTATCCTCCTTCTCGGTGGCGAGCCTCGCCTGCCTTGCGGCCTCCTTGGCATTCTCGAGTGCCATATCGCATATAGCACGTCCCTCTCCACGCTCGGGAACCTTCACCTGCACCTTATATTTCGTCTCAATAGACAGATATTCACTGAGCAGCAATATGTCATCCTCGGATATGGGGAAATCAAGCATAACCTCACGGGGAGGTGTGCCTGCGTGATCGTAATAATCCGCAATCAATGCGACCGCGTCCTCGGGACCCGTCAGCTCAGAGGCTGAGAGAATAAACTCCTTTTTATTAACTAGAGAGCCCTCTCTGATGGAGAACATGGAGAGAACGCCCTCACACTCGGAGGTATACAGTGCGAATACGTCACGCATAACACGTGAGTCTGCCACAACCTTCTGCTTCACCGAGAGCTTCTCAAGAGCGGCGATGGTATCACGCAGTGCGGCAGCCTTCTCAAAAAGCAGCTCCTCTGCACATTTCTCCATATCCTCTCTCAGTGCTGAAACGGTAGCCTTAACGTTTCCGTCAAGAACGTGCTCGGCCTGCTTTACAAGAGCACGGTACTCTTCACTGCTGACCGCATCACGGACACACGGGGCTATACATCTTCCTATTTCCTTATAAAGGCACGGTCTTTCCTTACCGATATCCTCGGGGAAGCGACGCTTGCAGGGAGCCAGTCGGAATATCCGCATGACCGTATCCATTGCAAGATAGGCATCCGACATTCCCGTATACGGCCCGAAATATCTCGCCCTATCGCTCTTACGCTCACGCGTGACAAGGAGTCTCGGATAATCGCCGTCCGTAATCTTTATATAAGGATACGACTTCGCATCCTTGAGCTTTATATTATATTTGGGAGAATGCTTCTTTATAAGCACGTTCTCGAGTGTCAGTGCCTCGATCTCACTGTCACATACGATGAAGTCAAAATCTCTGACAAGAGAGACCATACGTGCTGTCTTGGCACTAGTCGGAGTACCGGTAAAATAGCTCGTCACTCTGTTCTTCAGCTTTTTCGACTTACCGACGTAGATGACCTCTCCGTCAGCGTCTTTCATAATATATACACCCGGCGACAAGGGCAACGAATTCGCCTTATCACGTAAACGCTGAGTCACAGTCATCCAATCACCTCCCGATACAATAGACTATTCAGTAACAAACAAAGCCGAGGCGTATCCCTTGAGCGATAAGGCGAGAGTGCTCCCCCACCAACGCCCATAGCTCACGGCTCGGCTCAGTTATGTGAATTTTTATCAAACGCTTAAGCCTCTGCAAATTCGCTGTCGATCAGCGTTGCAAGTGCATCTGCGGCAATCTGCTCATCCTGTCCATCAGCTATGATGGTAATAGCGGTTCCGTTCGAAATACCAAGCGAAAGAACACCGAGTAAGCTCTTGGCATTAACACGGCAGTCCTCCTTCTCAACCCAGATCGAGCACTTGAAAGAATTGGCCTTCTGAACGAAGAAGGTAGCGGGTCTGGCGTGAAGCCCCACACTGTTCTTTACTGTTACGTTGCGAGAAATCATTAAATTATCTCCTTCGAGCTTTTAATATATAAAGTATATCAAAAGAAAAATTAAAAATCAAGGCTTTTTTCAAAAATACCGCAATTCTTTTAATTTTTCCACTTTACGTTGATATCGACGCTTGACGAATCGTTGCTTCGGCCGTCGCTGTAATATCCTACTCTGTCATCGTGCTCCTGACGGGCAATGCGAAGTGCGGCACTGCCTACTCCGAACACACACCAGAAGAGGAAATATATCGCCATGTCCGCCCACAGATAATTGAACGCACCCAGGATAAGGAATGCGGCGAGAGCGAAGTTAGTGAATCTGGCGGTAAGATTAAGGTGCGAGGTCTTGATATAAGGAATGTAGGTTGCGGTATGCCGCACCCTGATGAGGATAATGAATACGAGAGCGACAAGAGCAAATATGCCCGCCTCTGTGGCAACCTCGAGGAAGAAGCTGGCCCCGTTCGGGAACGAATGTATGCCATACGTCGAAAGCTCCTCGATAAAGCTATCCTCTCCTATGCCTATACCCGTGAAGAGATGCGTACTAATCATATCCTTGGCAAGCTCCCATCTGACGGCATATTCCCCGATATTTAAGGGCTTCATAGCCTCAAGCTCAGCCAAACGCATCAGCACGTCGGAGGGGATGAATATGACAAGGGATATGACGAGCGAGAGGAGAATAGCTCCCGTACCGAAAACACGAAGATGTCTGACGGTCACGTAGATTATCGGGATAAGGATACCGATAACTATCGCTATCAAGTCATAGGTAAAGAGCATAGCCGCATAGGTGATAAGGCATATAATACCGTAGAGTATCTTCGCACCGATGCTGTGAATAGCTCTTATAAAATAGAAGCTGAATACAAGTGCTAAAAGCAAGAATGCCGCGAGCACCGAGGGAGAGGGGAAGGTAGCACTGACTCCCGAATAATTCGTGACCCCGTCCTTCATAATCGCCACGGTGAACTGATAGATAGCAAGGATGGACACGGGCACTGAGGAAATTATAAACGCATTTATAAGACAGTCTGCAAGACGTCTGTTCGCAATTATCGAGCCGGAGAGCATATATCCGCCCGCAAGCACTATCATAACGAGGGAGCTGGTAAAGGACTCCGTGCCCTTGATGAAAATACCGCTGATAAGAACGAAGAGCAGGAATATAAAGAGGCACACGTCATACTGCTCGATATAAAGAACTCTCTTACCGAGAAGAACCTTTCTCGCAAAGGAGAGCATGTTCAACAAAACAAATACCGAAAGAATGATCTCGTTGTTATCTATCAGCGAGAGATACGGAAGTATCAAGAAGGTGGAGAAAAGCGAGAATTCCGGTGACAAAAATACAAGAAAAACGTACACGGCTCCCACCATCACTGCTCCGACGACCAAAAACGGCAACAGTGCGGCAACCGCACCGAGTGCGATTCCGATGGCGAGGCCGAGGAGTATCGGTGCTCCCTTCTCATCCGTACGCTTATGGCTCCTCTTGATACAGAAGAATTCATAAAGTATAAAGTCGGTGACGGGAAAATCCTGAAGGAAAACGGTCAAGGGCTTATCAAAGACAACGGCTATAACGCCGAGGACTGCACTGATGCCTCCTCCGATAAGCACTCCGATATTTGCCGCACCGTCCGTCTCCATATATATGCGGCTGAAGTGCGTGATCAGGGTCACAAGACCGAAGCCGAGGAGTAGAAGACCGTAGCAACGCATAGACGTATATGCAATGAGCGACTTAAGCTTCTGCGTAAATGCCACGATTACGTTAAGTCCGCGTTTATTCTGCTTTCCTACAAAGGATCCCGAAACGCTCCGAGAGATAAATTTTTTACCTTCCTCTCGGCTCTTAGCCTTCGAATATCCGTTAATTATTTCAAAAAGCGAAAGATCCGACATACATCCTCCTTTCCTCGTATGATCCTATTCTCTACACTATTTTTTGTTTCTTTTTTTCTTTTCCTTAGGCTGAAGAGACTCTTCAATCTCGGGGTGCAAACGAAGAAGGTCCGGGCGACGCTCCCTAGTAACCCTCACTGCCTCCTCAAGACGCCATCTGTCGATCCTCGCATGGTCGCCTGAGAGAAGAACCTCGGGCACCTCTCTGCCCATGAACACTCTCGGCTTCGTATACTGAGGGTACTCAAGAATACCGCTCTCATGCGATTCGTCAAGATAGCAGGAGGGATCGCTGAGCACTCCGTCGATAAGTCTCGACGTCGCATCGATAACGATACACGCAGGCAATTCTCCGCCCGTCAGAACGTAGTCTCCTACGGAAATCTCCTCGTCAACTATTTCTTCAAGCACACGCTCATCTACGCCCTCGTAGTGACCGCAAAGGAGTATAACTCTGTCATACCCCGAAAGCTCGCGTGCAACGGCTTGGTTAAAGACTCTGCCCTTCGGCGACATATAGACGACTCTCGTTCTCTCGCCCTCGGGAGCATTATCCACTATGCTTTTGTAGCAGTCATAAATCGGCTGGCAGGTCATGACCATACCCATACCGCCGCCGTAGGGGGTATCATCGGTCTTTCTGTGCTTATCGAGCGAGAAATCACGTATATTGTGAGCCTTGATTTCGATAAGCCCCGCCTCTTTTGCCCTGCCTATAATACTCTCTCCCATAACCGTCATTATAAGCTCGGGAAAGAGCGTCATAACATCAAATTTCATATTTCCTCAAAGAAGCCGGGAATGGGGGTAACGAACATACCCTCATCCGCATCTATCCTCTTAATAAATTCGTCAACGTCGGGCAAAAGCACGTCGGCACCGTCGGTAGCTACGGTATACATTCTTCCTCTCGGCACGTCATAGACGTCCTTTATTTCTCCGTAAACTCTGCCCGTATTGGCATCAATGACGGGAAGGCCTATCATATCTGCGATAAGCATTTCTCCATCCTTAAGGGGAATATCCTCTCTTTTGAGATAAAGGACGGTTCCCTTCATTGCAATAGCATCCTCGCGTGATTCCACTCCGGATATCGACATCAATACCGTCTCGCCCGACACAGACGCAGTGAGAACCTTCTTCTCGGTATATTCGCCCTCCGTAACGACAAATACACGCTTCTGCCCGGCGAGAACCCTCGGTGAATCACACCAATGCTCAACCTTTAATACACCGCGGATGCCGTGTGCATTACACACACGTCCGCATTCAAGATACTGTTTTTTCATAAGCACATTTTAACACACGCACGCGTAAAAGTCAAGATGATATAGACACGTGCACCTCTTCAGATTTTTTTCTTCAGGCGTCGGAGCTCTTTTTTCTTTTTTTCTTAAAGTACGATGACAGCATCTCCCGAGCCTCGTCGCCGAGAAGCCCACCCTCGACGGCGGGTTTATGGTTGAGGGGAACCGAGGCAAGATCAATAAGAGACCCAAATGCCCCGAAACGAAGATCATCGGCCGCATAGACCACTCTCTCGATCCTCGCATTGATTATAGCACCCGCACACATCGCACACGGCTCCATCGTGACGTAAAGGGTAACACCCGGCAATCTCCAGCCCCCGAGAGCTCTGCAAGCCCCCTCGATGGCGATGATCTCTGCGTGATGAGTAGCCAGGCGTGAATGCTCACGCATATTGAAGCCCTCTGCGATTATTTCGCCGTCTCTGACAGCAACGGCTCCGACTGGCACCTCATCAATAAGCTCGGCCTCACGGGCAAGCTCGAGAGCACGCCTCATAAATTTTATATCGTCATTAAGTTGTGTTTCCTTATCCATTATATTCCTCACAAAAATCAGTTGATAAGAATGACCGTCGAATATATCAGGCTCACTAGCGGCAGGGCGAGAACAGACGGACAGTATGTATTGTCATCTCCCTCTGCAAGTGCCGCACGAAGCTCTCGCACGTAATTTCTCCTCTTCCGTACGATCAGGGCAAGGGATAGGAGAAGAAGGACACCGAGCGAAATATAAACAGCTGTCATAACACCGTTATTATCCGAATACTTGATCATAGTGATCGAGATTGCATTGTTGACAAAATGTATGACGGTCGACGGAATGACGCTGTCCGCCATAAGGTCAACGGTCATAAATATCACACCCGCAAGAATAGCATACGGTATCTTAAAGAGATCAAGATGATAAAAGCCGAACAGCAAAGCACTTATCACAACCGCCCCTCGGGGGGAGTGATGGCCGAAGAGTCTCATCGGCAGATATCTGAAGAGAAGCTCCTCGACTACTGCGGTAGACAAGGCATAGGTTACAAGCAAAACGGGCAAGGAGCCCTCCAAGGACACGTCGGACGAATAGCCGAAAGCACCCATCAGAAGTGCCGTAAGATATGATACGGCGGCTATCGCTGCAACGGTCGGTATTACCGTAGGAAGAAAAAGAAGAGACTTATCCTTCTTTATTCCGAAATAGGAGCGATAGTCGATAGCCATGCCCCTCTCCTCCTCACGCTCTCTGTGTTCACGCATGGCGTGCAGCTCGCAGACAACAAGAGGAATGAGTATAGCGAAGCACAAAAGCACGTCACCGAGAATCCCCTCGGAATGGTTCGAGAGCATCAGGAGCAAGACCGATGCCAGCATTGACAGTGAATACAAGCGTACGTTTTTTCTCATACACGCCCCCCGCCTATATACTCGCTGAAGCGAAGCTTGCCGCGTGAGATGTCCGCCTCCTCAAGCCTGATCTTTATCCTGTCACCCGGACGGTAGCTCATATTGCGTGAGCGGACACACATATTCTTCTCATCGAACACCGTGCCAAAGGGCAGATCCGACATGGGTATCAGTCCCTCGCAGGTGTTGTCGGCCATAACGAACATTCCAAACTGACCGACAGAGCTGACGTATCCGCCAAAGACCTCGCCGAGATGATCCGACATATATATCGCCTTATACAAATTCTCGATCTTTCTCTCGGCAGAAACGGCACGAAGCTCAGACTCGGTTGCGGCAGTTGCGGCTCTTCTTGCGTATTTTGCATACACCTCCCTGCCCCTTCCGCCTAAAACCACGTCCTTTATGATCCTATGGGTTGCAAGGTCGGACAGACGGCGAATGGGGGACGTAAAGTGGCAATAGAGAGATATCGCGAGTCCGAAGTGGCCTCCTGTATTCTCCGAATAATAAGCCTTAGACATTGATCGGAGCACAAAATGTGACACGGGTGCCTTCATACCGAGCTCCTCGGCACGCTTAAGCACACGGGCGATATCCTTCTGAGTGGCTCTTTCACGGGTAATATATCCCGTATCGAAGCCGAGGTTATGAAGATAGTCCGCAAGTGCCACACGCTTATCCTCGGGCGGAGGCTCGTGTACTCTGTATACACACGGCACAGTGTGAAGAGTGAGGTAGGTAGCAACAGCCTCGTTGGCAGTGAGCATAAACTGCTCTATAATACGCTCGGAGACTCCTCTCTCACGCTTCCCGATAGAGACAGGCTCACCCGACTCCGACAGGTGTATCACCGACTCAGCCTCCTCAAGCTCGATCATACCGTGCTTTTGTCTTTTCTTCTCAAGCACACGGTATAGCTCCTCCATTCGCAGAAGGGACGAGCGTACTTCCTTATATTTTCTTCTATCCTCCGCAGTCTCTTCACCCGCAAGGATGCGGTTAACCTCGGAGTATACTCCACGCACACGTGAGCGGATAATACCGGGCTCGATGGCAGTGCCCGTTATCTCTCCCTCCTCATCAAGATTGATGATAGCGGATAAAACGTACTTATCCTCTCCCGGATTAAGCGAGCAGGCACCGTTAGAGAGTGCCTCGGGAAGCATGGGCACAACCTTGTCGGTGAAGTAGACGCTGGTGCCCCTTCTCATAGCGGCTCTGTCAAGAGAGCTCTTCATCGGCACGTAGTGGCTGACGTCTGCGATATGAACTCCGAGCTGCCAGCCTCCCCTGATACGTATAAGCGAGACCGCATCGTCAAGATCCTTTGCTCCCTCGCCGTCAATTGTGAATATAACTCTGTTCTTATATTTTACTCTTCCCTCTTCCGAGAGCGGTACACGTGCGATGGTATCGGCGAGCGAGAGCTCCTCCTCCGAAAAGTCCGTCTCGATTCCGCACTCGGCAAGGATGGCGGAATAATTCGCCCCCATAGAGTCGGACGAGCCGAAGTTTACCTCCACGTCTCCGCGTATTCCCTCCGAGGTGTCCCTGTCACGCCTTATCCTGACGGAGAGCTTATCTCCCACCGAGGCACCTGAGGGGTTATCTATTATCGGGAAGAAGGATATATGAGAGTCATCGGGGATGAGATAATAACGAAGCCGCCTTTTATTTCCGAATCCCATAACGTCGGATGCAAGCGTTCCGACAACGGTCTCGCGTCCAAAGCTCAGTATTTTCTCTACACGCCCCTCGGTCTTGATCTCACCGCTTTGGCTCTTAAACACCTTAAAGACACATTCGACGTAGTCGCCGTCGATAGCTCCTCCGCCCCTTCCCTCGGGGATGAAAACGTCTCTCTCGCACTCTCCGCCCTCGGGTGTAACAAAGCCAAAGCCCGACCTTGTGCCCGAATAGATGCCGAGAGCTCTTTTGACGGCATTTCCCGTCTTCTCCCTTGTGCGGGCACGGTAGCCCGAATCAACACTGTCACGGAAGGAAAAGCCCTCGTGCTTCACGTTGATAGACTCAAGTGCACGGAGGAGCTCCGCCCGTCTCTTTTCCTTATCCCGTCTCTTATGAGTATTCACAGACGAGAATTTCTTAAAATTCTTTTTCGTATTTCCCTTTTTCACAGTGATCACTCCTCCTTTCTTAGTCTTTTCACACAATCACTTCTATGATACGAATAAAAAATGCGCCGTCACCGATAGATGGAGAGCCACCCGTCATGTGAGACAGCGCATTTTTTATAGCCCGTATTACTGCCAGAGGTAGTAGTACTCGGTCATATTCTTCCAATAATCAACGTCGGGAGCCGCATGATAGTCGGGCTGAATAACGTAGGTCAAAATAACCGCAACAGCAAATACAAGGCTCGCGATAAGAGTCCACTTGAACCAAAGCTTATCGGTATGCTTCGACTTATCCTTGCCATAATATGTCTCACTGTTACCGCCTGCTATGGTGCTCGAGAGACCCTCATCAGAGGACTTCTGGAACAATACTGCGATAACGATAAAAACGGCCGCAAGAAGCAAAACTGCCAAAAGTACGTATTCCATGTTCTTTCCTTTCTGAAACGAATATTCACTGCGTGACGATTGGACACGCCTATTTACACAAAGGTATTTTACCACAACGAAAAGAAAAAAGCAATACCTTTTCGTAATTTTTTGGTGATCCCTGAGATTATTTTTAAAAAATAAGCATTTTCAAGCAATATTTTTCGGTAGGAAGCCAAAATTCTTGACAAAGAAGTGAAAAATATATATAATTATTTATAAGCCTATTCATGGAGGTAACATATGAATATTATAATTGTCGGCTGCGGTCAGGTTGGCCGTGCACTCGCCGAGCAGTTAAATGAAAAGGATAATAACATAACCGTGATCGACTCCCAAGAGGAGAACGTTAAGGCCGTAACGGACAAGCTCGACGTCATGGGAGTAATAGGTAACGGAGCCTCCTACACCACGCAGAAGGAGGCGGGTGTCTCAAGAGCAGACCTTCTCATCGCCGTAACGGGATCGGATGAATTAAACCTCTTATGCTGTATCATTGCAGGCAAGACGGGTAACTGTCAGACCATCGCACGTGTCAGAAGCCACGAATACAGCAGAGAGACGGATTTCCTTAAGGCTGAGCTTGAGCTTGCACTCGTCATAAACCCCGAGCGTGCGGCGGCGGAGGAAATTACAAGAATATTAAGATTCCCCTCTGCGATATCGGTCGAGCCCTTCTCGAAGGGACGCGTCGAGCTTATCAGGATAAGATTGCCCGAGGGCTCTCCCCTTGTCGGTATGGCGGTGCGTGACGTAGCGGCGAAGTACAAAGCGGACGTGCTGTTCTGCACCGTTGAGCGTGACGACGAGGCTTATATTACGAAGGGCGACCTCGTTTTCGAGGCTAAGGACATCGTATCCATCATGGCGACTCCTCAGAATGCTCAGGGCTTCTTAAAGAAGATCGGCTTCAAAACTCAGGCGGTAAGATCTGTCATGATAGCGGGTGGCGGCGAAATAACGCATTACCTCATCTCCGCTCTCAAAAAGACAAGAACGGATATCAAGGTCATCGAAAAGGACAGAGATATATGCGAGTCACTTGCCGAGGACTTCCCCAACATCACTGTGGTACACGCTACCACGGCGTACCAGGAGGTAATGAATGAGGAGGGGGTAGACAAGGTTGGAGCGTTCATCTCCCTGACCGACCTTGACGAGGAGAATATTCTTCTCTCGCTGTACGCAGAAACCAAAACCGAGAACAAGATCATCACCAAGATCAAGCGTATAGATTACGGAAACATCACAAAACGCCTCGAGCTTGGAAGCGTTGTATATCCGAAGAACGTCACTGCAGATATAATTGCGAAATTCATAAGAAGTGCAAAGAACACAAGAGGCAGCAACATGGAGACCTTCCACCGCCTTATCAAGGACAAGGTTGAGGCATCTGAGTTTGTGGTCAGATCGGGCAAGCGAGTGATCGGCAAGCCTCTCTCCGGCTTAAAGCTGAAGCCCGGCGTTCTCATCAGCTCCATAATCAGAAACGACAAGGTCATCATCCCGAGAGGATATGACACGATCGAGGAGGGCGACTCTGTAATAGTAGTTTCGGGAGTTTTAGGACTTCAGGATATTACGGACATTCTTCTCTAATTAAAGGATCCGAAAGGTAAATTATGAACTATAAAATGATACGGTACACGCTGGGAATCATCCTCATCTTTGAGGCGGCGTTTCTCCTTGTACCGCTTCTCACGGCACTGTGCTATCTTCCCGATGAGGGAAGGTGCGTTTTTGCCATTCTTCTCTCGATGGGTATATGCCTTACCCTCGGTATATTATCATCAATTAAAAAGCCCGAGGACAAGACGCTTTATACAAAGGACGGCTTTGTAATAGTGGCACTCAGCTGGATAGTGCTGTCGCTCTTCGGAGCTCTTCCCTTTGTCTTTTCGGGCACCATACCGAATTATATCGATGCCCTCTTTGAGTCCGCCTCCGGATTCTCGACCACGGGCTCAAGCATCCTCGAGAAGGTCTCGACGCTTCCAAACTCAATGCTGATGTGGCGTAGCTTCACACACTGGGTAGGCGGTATGGGAGTGCTCGTCTTCATTATGGCAATACTTCCTCTCGGCGGTGCACAGAACATGCATATTATGAGAGCGGAGTCTCCCGGCCCCGAGGTATCTAAGCTGGTACCCCGTGTCAGAAAATCCGCACTTATACTCTACGCCATCTATTTCGTAATGACGGTAATTCAGTTCGTCCTCCTTCTCTTCGGAGATATGACGCCCTTCGAGGCTCTCAACACTGCCTTTGCTACCGCAGGCACGGGAGGCTTCGGCTTCAGGGACGACTCCTTCTTGTCCTTTGGAGCATACTCACAGATCATAGTTACTGTCTTTATGCTTCTGTTCTCCCTTAACTTCAACTCATATTATCTTCTTCTCCAGGGTAAGCTGAAATCTGCCTTTAACTCGGAGGTCAGAGTATTTCTTCTTATCGTATTTATCGCCATCGGCATCACTACGGTCAGCCTCGTTGCCTCGTCTCACGAGGGAGCGGACAATCTCCCCGATGCCATCAGGCACTCCTCGTTCACTGTTGCGAGTCTTATATCCACAACGGGATTTGCAACTCTTGACTTCAACGTATGGCCCAATATAGCACGGGTTGTGCTTGTGATGATCATGTTCATCGGTGCGTGTGCGGGCAGCACGGGCGGAGGCTTTAAGGTCTCGAGAGTGATTATACTCTTCAAGGGTATGGCAAGAGAGGTCGGAAACCTCATACACCCCCGCCGTGTCAAGAAAATATCGGTGGACGGGCGTCCTGTCAGCCATGAGGTCATACGCTCCGTAAATGCATATCTCGTTATATACGTTATGATATTTGCGGTATCCTTCATCGCGATCTCATTCGATAATTACACGCTCACCTCGGGTGACAGAATGGTCACCAATTTCACCGCCATCGTCGCCGCTATCAACAATATAGGTCCCGGTCTTGATATGGTAGGTGCTACGGGTAATTTCGCTCATTTCAACCCATTCTCGAAGCTTGTTCTTATATTTGACATGCTTGCAGGAAGGCTTGAGCTTCTTCCGATGCTTCTTCTCTTCTCTCCCGCTCTCTGGCGTGACGGAGGAAAGAAGGAGGTTCTTCAGTAAAACGTTTTCTCGGGGCTCCTTTTAATGCGGGAGCTCCGAGCTTTTCTTTTATACCAAAACAAAAAATAGAAAATAGTTAAAAAACGAACAAACTGATGCAAAAAAATTCTCTTTACTTTTATAGAAAAATACAATATAATGGAATCGTAAGGATATAAAAAACAAAAGGATGTTAAAAAATGAAGGAATACGGAGTATTGCTGATCGGATGCGGCCATATAGGCATGGAGCATCTCAGTGACATCTATTACAGAGATAACATCCGTATCGTGGCAGTGGCGGACACGGACAAGGAGAGAGCACGTGAGGCATCCCGCAGAGCGGGCGGTGCACTCTATTCGACCGACTACCGAGACTTCCTCGCTATGGATAATATTGATATAGCGATCATAGCCACCTATACGGGCTCACACCTTGAGATCCTCAAGGAATGCATAAAGGCGGGCAAGCACGTGCTCTGCGAAAAGCCTATTGCGACGGACTATCAGTCGGGCAAGGAATTTGTCGAGGCTGTCAAGGGTGCAAGCGTCAAGGTTCTCGTCGCTCACGTGCTGAGACACAATCTCTCGTACATAACCATAAAGAAGCTTATAGACGAGGGTGCGATTGGAGACGTAAGGCTGATACGCATGACGCAGAATCACCACGCCCTCGCCTGGGACAGATACAAGAGGCTCATGGAGGACTGTGCACCTACGGTCGATTGCGGAGTTCACTATTATGACGTCGCAGAGTGGATCACGGGTGCCCGTATCACGGAGGTCACGGGCTTCGGCACGGTGATCGAGGACGACTCTCCCCGTGAGAACTACAATCTCGTTACCTTCCGTATGGATAACGGCTGTGCCGGATATTATGAGTCCGGCTGGAGCAGAACTCTCCGCTCATCCAATGAGAAGGAGTTTATCGGTACAGAGGGTCGCATTACTCTCGAGATGCGTGACAGACGCGGACAGGACACCGAGGAGGGTGATCTCATCACGGTATATCACAAGTCGGGTGCGGTTTACGAGACCCGCAACGTGCGTACCGTGTATAAAAATATGCACGCTCAGATAGAGACTCTCATCGATATGATCGAGAACGGCACCGAGGGAACGCCCCGCATTGATGACGTATGGCGTGCCTTCAGGATAGCTCTCACGGCAGATGAGTCGACAAAGGAAAGAACGACTAAGAAAATAGATTTTTAAGGAGAAGAATATGAAGATATCACTCAGCACGTACAGCTTTAATTCTCTCACCTCACGCGGTGAGATGACTCTTATGGATATTCCCGCGAAGGCGAAGGAGCTCGGCTTCTCTGCCATCGAGATCTGTGCAAACGAGGCACTCGAGGAGGGCGGTGCAGACTACGCAAAGGAGCTTCGCCGTCTGTGCGACGAGAATGGGATCACGGTATCCACTCTCGTTTTCGGTACAGACCTTCTCTCGGGAAGCAAGAAGGACGGTAACCCTGCGGGGGAGATTGAGAGAGCAAAAAAGCTCATCGACCTTGCGGTAATTCTCGGTGCACCCATCATACGTCACGACGTATTCTTCTCTCTCGGCGACTACGTGTCATTCGACGCAGCACTCCCCGTAGTGGCCCCCCGTGTCAGAGAGATCTCTCTCTATGCAAAGGAGAGGGGTGTCAGGACAACGGTTGAAAACCACGGTCTTATCTGTCAGGACCCCGACAGAATGGAGAAGCTGTTCCATGCAGTCGACTGCGATAATTTCGGACTTCTCACCGATATGGGTAACTTCCTCTGTGCGGACTGCGATCCCGCTCTCTCGGTATCAAGAGTAGCTAAATACACAACCTACGTACACGCTAAGGACTTCTACTTCAAGAGTGGCTCGTCCATCGACACCCCCGGTCGCGGATACTTCTCCACACGCGGAGGAAATTATCTCAAGGGTGCTCCCATCGGTCACGGCTGTGTGCCCGTAACTCAGTGCCTGAGGATACTGAAATCTCACGGATATGACGGCTTCGTCACTCTCGAGTATGAGGGTCATGAGGACTGCATCAGAGGAATCGAGATAGGAAAGGAAAACCTTGAGAGATATATAAACTCTCTTTCATAACCGTACATAACAAAAAGGACGAGAAGCTCTCGTCCTTTTTTATTTTCTTTACAAAACAACGCCGTCCTTGAAAATGGATATCTCACGGTATCCCATCTCCTCGGTGCGGGTCTTCTTACCCGAGGCGACCTCAAGCACGAGCGAGAGTAGTCTCTCACCTGCCTCGTCAAGAGTCTCCTCACCGTCTGCAACGGTGCCTGCGTTAAAATCTATCCAGCCTCTCTTCTTGTTGTAAAGAGGAGTGTTGGTCGATATCTTCAAGGTAGGAGCGGGAGCACCGAAGGGTGTACCTCTGCCCGTTGTGAAGAGAATGAGATGTGCTCCTGCGGCGGTCAGTGCCGTCGAGGACACAAGATCGTTGCCGGGGCCCGAGAGCATATTGAGACCTCGTGTCACTATTCTCTCTCCATATCCTATAACGTCCGAGATAGGGGCAGTGCCTCCCTTCTGCACGCATCCGCAGGATTTATCCTCGAGGGTAGTGATGCCTCCGTTTTTGTTTCCGGGGCTGGGATTCTCATACACCACCTCGCCGTGTGATGTAAAATACTGCTTGAACGAGGTGATCATGCCGACCGCCTTGTCGAATATCTCACGGGTTCTGCATCTGGACATAAGCATACCCTCGGCACCGAACATTTCGGGCACCTCGGTGAGGACGGTGGTACCGCCCATAGAGATAAGTATATCGGAAAACCTACCTACCGTGGGGTTGGCGGTAATGCCCGACAGACCGTCCGAGCCTCCGCACTTCATACCGATCTTCAATTCGGATGCGGGAATCGGCTCGCGTGTGTGGGAGCCCGCAAACTCCATAAGCTCCGAGATGAGTCGGTCAGCCTCTTCATACTCATCCTGAACGTCCTGGCATATCAAAAACTTAACACGTCTCTCGTCATACTCGCCGAGCTCCTCCAGCATCTGTGCCTTGGTGAGGTTCTCACAGCCGAGTCCGAGAACAAGCACACCGCCCGCATTGGGATGCTTTATAAGGGAGGCAAGAAGTCTTCTTGTGGTAGCGTGGTCGCCGCCCGTCTGTGAGCAGCCAAAGGGGTGGGTAAATGCATACACGCCCTCAACCGTTCCCTCTCTTTTCGCATCGTATTCCTTAGCGAGATGCTTTGCTATATCGTTGACGCATCCGACCGTGGGGATGATCCATATCTCATTTCTGACACCGACCTCTCCGCCCTCGCGTCTGTATCCCATAAAGGTGGGAGCCTCACGGGTGGGAAGCTCGGTGACGTCTCTGTCATAGGTATACTCCGACTCCTCCGAAAGACCCGTTCTCATATTGTGGGTATGCACCCACTCGCCCGCATTTATGTCCGCAGTGGCGTAGCCGATCGGGAAGCCGTATTTCATGACCGCATCCCCTGCGGATATCCTCTCAAGGGCTATCTTATGCCCAAGAGGAAGATCGGAAAGTGCACTGACGCCGAGCACCTCGTCACCGCATGCGATGGGAGAGAGTGCAACCGCGACGTTGTCACGCGGAGTTATTTTTATAGCTTTATTCATATCAGACACCGTAAATACAGGAGCCGAGAGCCGAGAGAGCACCCGCCGACTGTATTCTCTTAAGGTACTTGGTTACAGTCTCGGTAAGAGCATCGATCTTATTAAGATCCTCGCCCCACATACGCTCGTCAGCAAGTATTTCGGGAACGAGCCCCTCTGCCTTCATATCCTTCTTCTCAAAGAAGGTCTCGAGCACCCATCTGTCGTCACGGCAGACGTACTCGTCACCGTTCTGTCTTGTCGCGTGGAGTCCCTCGTCATCAAGGGCGGTGATGCCCGACGAATAGAAGGCAATAAGAGCGGCAAGGCTCATTGTAAGGCATACGGGAAGCTTGTTATTTTTCTCGATATACTCGATGAAGGAGGGCATATTTCTCGCACGCCACTTGGATACGGAATTCAAGGAAATGGAGAGGAGGGAGTGATCGATGAAGGGATTGTTGAAGCGATCTCTGACCGCCTCTGCGAACTCACGCGAATTCTTACACTCAGCGGGAAGAAGCGGGAGTATCTCCTCGGTCAGCATCTTATTCATAAAGCCCGAAACAAGGGGATTCTTCATGCAGTTTCTAACGATATCGAAGCCGCCGAGATAAGCACCGAGGACGGTACCCGTGTGTGCACCGTTCAGTATTCTTACCTTTCTCTTCTTATAGGGGGTAACGTCAGGCACTACCGTACAGTTATCGATGCCCGCACGTGCAAAGGGGAGCTTCTCCTCAAGAGCCTTATCGCCCTCGATATTCCAAACGCCGAAGACCTCTCCGACGTCGATGAGAGCATCGTGATAGCCCGACTCAGCCTCCATTTTAGCAAGCAGCTCTGCATCACGCACTCTGCCGGGAACGATTCTGTCAACGAGGGTGGACGCAAAGGTGCACTTGTTGTTCACGTAATCCGCGAAGCCAGAGTCAAGACCCCAGAGCTCGATATACTTATTAACGCAATCGAGAAGCACTGCACCGTTATTGTCGATAAGCTCGCAGGAGAGGATGGCGAGACCGTCAAGACCCGCATTATATCTCTCAAGAAGAACCTGAGTAAGCTTGCCGGGGAAGGAAGCGGCAGGGACGTCGGTGAGCTTACACTCGGGATCGAATACTATTCCCGCCTCTGTGGTATTGGAAACAACGTACTCAAGCGTATCAAGCTTAGCTATACGCATCATCTCATCGTAATCACCCTTGATATAGGGGTTAAGGCATCCCTTAACAGAGGAGATCACCCTTTTTCTGTCGACAGTCACGCCATCCTCGGTTCCGCGAAGATAGAGAGTGTAAAGCCCCTCCTGACTGTTTATAATATCGGTAAGTCCGTCCTTGATGGGCTGGACCAGCATACATTTTCCGTTAAAGCCTGCTCTCTCGTTAGCGAGGTCGAACCAATAATCAACGAAGGCACGAAGGAAGTTGCCCTCGCCAAACTGAAGGACACGTATGGGTGCGTCCTCAAGCACGTAGCCGTCATATCCGCATTCACGGAGAGTAGCATAGGATAAGCTCTTCATCTGAAGTCTCCTTTTAGTATAAAAATATCTATATGCATATGTTACCAAATTTTCTTATCTTTGTCAATAACCAAGCACATAAAAAAACACGCCTTATATCCGTATGGATGGGCGTGTTTTTTATCAATTTATACCCTCAGCTTGCCGTCATATCCGCCGCCGGGGATATTATTGTCATCGATCTTCTTCGCACGGAAGCATCTGATGATGAGAAGGATGAGTGCAACGGAGAGAATGACCATTATTACAACGAGGAATATATCCCTGCCCTTGATGGTCTTCGGGAAGGCATCTGCCTCGTCCTCTACTACAAGAACGATCGGAATACCCGTCTCGCTCGCAAATTTATCAAGAGCCCTCTCAACCGTCACCTCGGCAATAGCAAGCTCGGATCTGTTTACAAAGCGTGACTCCGCATCGCTCGGGGTATCGTCGGCACCGCCCGCTCTCACCGTGGGGGCGATCATCTTATCTACCGCATCCGCAAGATTCTGCGGAAGAGAGAACTTATACTGATCGGCAATCGAGGTAGTGATCGCATGACCGAATTCAGTATACTCGTCTCCGTAAAGCTCACGCACTCCTCTGCGAAGATCGTTTCCTACAAAGGCGATCGTATAATATCCGTCCGTCTCGGAGGTCACGATAAAGGTGATGAGGATATTCTCCTCAAATCCCTCGCTCGACGAGTCGAAGAATTCGTAATATCTGTCGTTAGCATACTCCTGCATCCCGACCTCGTCATATTCTGACGTGCCGCCCGCAAGAATATTGTTAAGTGCACCTATAAAGCTGCCGAGAAGAATAGCCATAAACAAAAGAAGAATGATTATGGGCAAAATAAGCATTGCGAAGAAGCCGTGGAAGAATCCGCCTCCTCCGTAATAGCATCTGCGAGGCCAGAAGCCTCCTATGAAGACCATTCTGGGTCCGTGATGATGGTGGTGATGTCCTCCGTATCCTCCGCGGGATCCGCCGCCGAAGCCTCCTCCACGTGAGCCTCCGCCAAATCCGCCGCCTCGAGAGCCTCCTCCGAAGCCTCCACCTCTTGATCCTCCACCGGGTCCGGGCATAATAATATCCTCCGTTTCAGGTTAATTTCTTATTGCAGTATATTTTACACAAGTTATCCCTCTCAGTCAAGAGAGATAAGATTTTCTCTGCTCTTTTCAGGCGTGTATACACACCCACTCGGCATTAAAGCCTCTCAAACGCATCCCTTCCGTGCTTGCAAAGAGGGCACTCGAAGTCCTCGGGGAGCTCCTCCTCATCGTGGATATATCCGCACACGGTGCATATCCAACCCGTCTTCTTCGCCTCAGGCTTCGGCTTAACGTTCTTCTGGTAATAGGTGTAGGTCATAGTCGGCTCGGTGGAATATTTCTCAGTCTCTGTAACGTCGCAGATGAACATACCGTGAGTACCGAGGTCGACGTAGTCGGCAACCGCAAGGGAGAAGAAGGAATTGATATGCTTAGGAAGCACTGCAAGACCGTTCTCCGAGCGAAGGGGTGAGCATCCCTCGAATTTATCCGTATCACGTCCCGACTTGAAGCCAAACGCCTCAAAAACGGCGAAGGGAGCGGTCTGTGCTATACAGCAGACGTTCATCTTACCCGTCTTACGTATTGTGTCGTGCGAGTAGTTGCTCTTATTTACCGAAACGGCAACTCTGAGGGGAGATGACGTGAGCTGCATAACGGAGTTTACGATAAGACCGTTGTCACGCACACCGTCATTCGTTGTTACCACGTAAAGGCCGTAGCCTATGTTAAAAAGAACCGATTGATCAATGTTAGCCATAATATACTCCTATCATTAAATTATTTTGCAAGAGCCTCTGCGACAAGCATGGAAGCCTCAAGTCCCAAGGGAAGCGTGTCACGGAGGATGTATTCGTCTCTCGTATGAGCACCGCCGCCGCTGTAAACACCTATCGACACAGCGGGGATGCCGAGCGAGAGAGGAATATTACAGTCTGTCGAGCCCGAACGGCGTATGGGTGTATTTCCCGTCACACGGGTGATTATATCCGAGAGGAGGTCTCCGAGTCCCTTCTGCATATCGGGGTCAACACCTCCCATGCAGGGACGCTCTCCGATAAGGGATACGTCAAGCCCCTTGAGCCTGCCCCTCGCTCTTTCAAATATCTCTTCAAATTTATCCTTCATAATTGCGAGACATTTTTCATCATCAGAGCGGTATTCAACAAGCACGGTTGCCTCCTCGGCGATGGTATTCACCGACGTGCCTCCCGAGATATGACCGACGTTATAGGTAGTCTTGCTGTTTACCACCCTCGGCACATCTATCGAGTATATCTCGCCGATGATCCTCGACGCCTCGACTATCGCATTCGCATTACCAAAGCTTCCGTACGAGTGTCCGCCCTCGGTCTTCACTCTGAGCTCATATCTGTGTGAGCCGACACATTTATCAACAATGCTCTCAAGGGTACTGTCAAGAGTCACAAATCTCGACACCCTTCCGCTGTAATCGGCGAAAATGCGTCTGACCCCCTTCAGATTTCCGAGCCCCTCCTCACAGGAATTGAGAACGAAGAGGATGCCATCTCTCGGGCGTATATCCCTCTCGATGAAATACTTGGCGGTAAGAAGCAGTACCGCAACGCTGGCGGTATCGTCGCCGACTCCGGGCGAGCGTATCATCTCACCGTCATCCGAATACGGCATTGGCTCTCTATCGGGAAAGACGGTATCGGTGTGTGCGGCAATTACGGTAATGCTGTCGCTGTCCTCGCATCCTATGCCGAAAACAACGTTTTTCGCCTCATCGATACAGACGCCCTTAGCACCGAAGCTCTCAAGCCTTCTTTTACAGTATTCAGCCCTCCCGTCCTCATATCCCGACGGTGCGGGTATAAGGCAGAGGTCCCTTAAAATTTCATATATGCTTTCTTTGTTTTCTTCAATAAACCTTTTCATATCCACTCCGTACGATATTATTACCCGAAGGGGTTGCAGACAAGCACTACCGAGGCAGTTCCGAGAATTACACCCACCCACTGCTTCGCCGTGAGTCTCTCACGGAAGAAGACGAGAGCGGAAAGAGTAGTGAGAACGAGTCCTCCTCCGTTAACGATCGGGAAGAATATCGCACTGGGAATGATACCCGCAAGGTAAAGGTTAAGCTTGTTATTAAGTGCCACGCATACACCGCTGATAAGCATTATGAAAAGAAGAAATCTGGTGCTTTTTTTACCGCGGGTAGGGGGCGTGTCATCATTATTTCCCTTATCGCATCTATCAAGAATGACGGCGGAGGAGAAGGAGATTACAGTCAGGGTGACGAATGCGATTATCAGGAATGCATTGATCTCACCCTTATATTCGCTCGCCTGGTGAACCTTCTGCATAATACCGATAGCACCCGTGAAGAAGAATGCGATAACGCACAGAATGAGCCACGCAGCGTTTGCACGCTTGCCATCCGAATCCTTGCCGTTAGCTAAAACGAAGCTGATGAGCATAAGCACTATTCCGATTATCTGGGCTACGGCAAGAGAGTCCTCGCCGAAAAACATCACTCCCGAGAGAGCGGATATCAGAGTCGAGAAGGAGACGATGAGTGTGGTATACGCAAGAGGTCCGCACCTGAGAGCCATAAGGTTCGTTATCCACTGTACCCCCGTGATGACTCCGAAGAGTATACCCGTAAGCAGTGTGAAAGGGGAGCATTCACCGAACCCACCCCATGCAAGAAGCACGGCAGCGGCAGCCGCACCGCCCATAGCGTTATATACCATTATGCCGGCCGATGTACCTCTCGAGTTCTCAAGGAATACCTTTCTGAAGACCGTTGTGCCAAGACAAGCGGCCATAGACACTATAAGAGGAAAAATTATCTCTGTCCCATTTCCGTTCATAAAAACCTCCCGGGTTACACCCAACAATTACTATCTAAGAAAATTTTAACACATACCGAGCATAAAAACAACACAAATTTTGCGTGTCAATGAAGGTTTTTGTGTAAATATAGTTTATTTTTCTCTTCCCTCTCTCAGCCTGCTTCTGCGAACAAGGCAATAGGTCGGTATTGCGGCGAGTGAGAAAAGCGAGCCTATTATCATTCCAACACGCATCGAGACCCCCTCTGAGGAAAGGCCTCTCTCGGCAGCGAAGGACATGACCGCAGAGCTTCCCGACAGGACATCCGTGACAATTCCGACAAGCTGAGGGCCTACCGAGGCACCAAGGTCACCGCCCGCCGCCATAAGTGCGAATATTATAACTCCTCCGCTCTCATATTTCTCTGTCGCCGCCATAAGGTTTCCCGGCCAGAACATCGAGGTCGCAAGTCCCGTCAAGGCACATCCGACAAGGCCGATGATGGGCACGGGCGACAGTGCGGCAACGATATAGCAAACAAACGAGCATATCGAGCCCACGAATATCACCTTGCCTATATTCCTTCCGTATCTCGCAAACAAAAGTCTGCCAAGTCCAAGCATAAGTGCAAACATACTGACACCTGCGAGGTCTCCAACCACCTTGGGTATTCCGAGAGACAGTTCGAGATATCCTGACGCCCACTGCGACATAGTGCACTCCGCCGCACCTCCGAGGAAGATCGCAAGGACGAAGAGCCACACACCTCTGTCACGGATAACTCCGATAGCACCCGACTCGCCCTCCGCCATCCTCACCTCGGGAAGCTTCGCCAAGAAGAAGAGGATCGACGATACGAGAGGCACGAGCGACAAAACGGCAATAAGAAGCCACCATCTCTCCTTCCCGACAAGGAGCAGGAAGAGAGTCGAAAAAGGAATAACCCCCACAACGCCGAAGGCATACGCTGAATGAAGCTTGCTCATCTCCCTCTCGGGATTATCCGACGGCAGAGCGGCAATAATGGGGCTGGTCAGCACCTCGCCGAGTCCGCCTGCGACCGAGAAGATGACAGTGCCTATGATAAGACCCGCAACGGTAATCTCCGCTCCGATAAAAGGTGCCGATGAAAAGATCAGAAGGCCGAGGAGAGTGATGATGGGCATCGCCCTCACCGTTTTATGTATATTAAACCGTCCCGAAAAGAACGAGAAGATAAGGTCGATAAGAAGCTGAGTAACAAAATTTAAAAGCACGAGAAGACCGAGCATCGTATAGGAGACGCCGTACATCTCCCTGAACGTGAGAAAGAGCATCGGAGGCACGTTACAAAGTATAGCCATTGAGACGCCGGAGGTGTAACAGCCGTATTTTACAAGCCTTCCGTTTTTCATTATCCATTCCCTGTCCTTTCTTTTCGGTCGGCTTTATTCTACCATATACCAAAGGAAAATACAATCCCAAAATGTAAAAAATATCCCCCTCTGTGTGAGGGGGATAAGGAAATTATAAGCTATGCTTATTTATTTGAATATTACTTATCTCGGATAGCGTCATAGTAAGCGGCAAGCCCTGCGAGCTCGTCCTCCGTGAGGGCTTTATCGAATACCGTGAACTCATCGAGATACGACTCCATATCACGGGGGTAATGACCTACGTCATCGTTGATGAAGAAGCCTTCGCCCGAGAGAGTGCCGTAGTCTGCTATTATCGAGTGGATAGCATTCTTGTCGGTAACGGTGCCAATAGAGGTGCCGTCCTTGTATATTTCGGCATTCTCTACCGCAACCTTGTTGCCATCCTGATATACAGCGAGGTTAGCGTTATTCTTACCGAAGTCTCCACGCTCTATAACCATAACCACGTTGGTCCATCCGCCGAGAGGTGCGTAGATGTAATATGCGTTCTGCTGACACATCATAACGCCGTCATGGGTAGCTCTGAAGCGAATCGTAAGCCTCTGACGGTATACGTACTCACCCTCGTGCTCGCCCGATGCATAGACAGCATAGCCGCTCTCGTCGGAGGTGTAATCCTCCGCATTCATATATGAAACCTTCAGAAGGTCTGTAAGGAGAATCTTCGTGGGCTTCGAGTAAAGGAAGACGTTCATACCGTCAGTGCCCTTGCCCGCTGTCTTCCAGTACGAATAATCGTGGGTTGCGAAGAGCACTCTGTCACCGTAGTACCACTGAGCTGCACCCGCATTTATGTAATCCTGCTGCTCCTTGCAACCGTCGATGACCATATCGGTCTGAATAGAGAGCCAGAGGGATATGGTGATATCGTTAAGGATGCCGTCCCCGTTCTTCTTGGAGAGCTCGAGGTCGGAGGAGCTTGCCCAATACTCGGGAGTAGACTTAGAGTGATCGACGGAGGTAAAGTTACCGGCCATGCCGAAGGGGCTGTCGACGTAATTCATGCTCACGTCGTCAAATTCAGCACCGCCCGTGCCCTTGTTGGTGACGTTGCCGTCAAAATCGAGCTCAACCGTAGGATCAGTGCCTACGAAGTCGGAGATTATAGGATCGCCCTCTCTACCGTACTGCTTAGCAAGAGCGTTTACCGTTCTCTTATCGAGGACACTGTCGAAGAGCATAAAGTCATCGATATATGCATCGAGATCGTTCCAATAGTCTCCCGAGCCCGACTCGCCGATGGTAAATACGGAATCCTCCTTGCCTCCGTCAGCCGTCCAGGTGGCGGGAACAACGGTGGTGCCGTACTTAAGAACCTCGCTCGTTACCATCTTGAAATCAATGTAAAGAGTGTATACGGAGGTCGCTCTGTTAACTACTACCGCAACGTGCATCCATCCGAGATCCGCAACGTCCTCGGGAAGAGCGGTCACGATCTTAGCGTCCTTCGAGCCGTTTGCGAAGTAGAACTCGAAATATTTCTCTCCGGTTGCCGCCTTAGTGCCTACCGCAAAGGTGATGCCCTGTGTTCCCGCTATGCTGACACCGCCCTCACCGTGCTGAGTCGAGAAGATGGGAATGGTGGAGCCTGAGAGCGAATTGATATCAATCCAGAATGCGGCGGAGAAGTCACCCGTGCCGAGCTTCACTTCCGGAGCCTTAACGGCTACCTTGTCACTCTTAAAGAGAAGTGCCTGAGAGGAAATACCCGAACCGTAGGTAGGTGTTCCCACAACGGTAACGGGGCTTCCGTCAGCTCTGTTCGCTACTGCGTTATCGAAATCAAGCTGAAGAGTGGGCTCCTTGCCGATGAGGTCGCCCACAGTGGGTACGCCCTCCTTCCCGTAGTACTCTGCGAGCTTATTGACCTCGCCTCTTGTAAGAGCACCGTTGAAGATCATAAACTCATCGATGGAAAGACCCATCTTAGAGGAATAATTCTCGCTGAGGTCGTCACCGAAGACAAGCTTCTTAAGCTCGTTAGTGAGATCAAGGTCGTCAAGGAGATAGGTGGAGCTGTTATAGATCTTGAATTCGCCGAAATCGGTCGAAAGTGCGATAGTACCGTTCTCCCTATTCACAATGCAGGTGACGTGGAACCAGCCGCGGCTGAAGTCATCGGGGAGATAATAGGGATTAGTATAGCTGTCGGGTGCCGCACTGCCCGTGCCGTAGCTCCACTCAAGAGTGAAGGCCGCGGAGCCCTGAGAGGTTGTTCTTCTCATAGCGAGAAGGAAGCCCTTGCTGCTGCCGCCGACCACTCTGTCGCGGCTCGCAATAATGGGAGGCACGCCGTTGGGTGCGGGGCTCTTGACCCACATAGAAACGGTAAAGCTTTCCGTGCCGGGAGCAAAGTTATCCATAACGAGATGTCCGTCATCGAGGACAACGGCATCGCCAAAGTATCCGTTCTCATAGGTAACGGTGCCGACCTCGCTTACCTTATTGCCCGAGGCAAGCTCCTGTGTGCTGCCATCGAAGGGAAGGTATACCATAAGGCTATTGTCGATCTTATTCGTAATAAAATCGGAGCTGAGGTATTCCGGAGTAGGCTTGGATACGGGGTCGCGGTAGTTGGTAGGATCGTTGAATACGGGACGCTCGCCCGCTACAACACCCTCGAATACTCCCGAGGGAACTCTTGCGGTATAGGACGCAGGCTGAGTGTAGCCGAGAGAGTAAAGAGCGATAGCCGCAACGTCACGGATCTGCATATCGACAGCACCCGCACCGTCCTTCTCGACTGTGTGACCTGCGACGGCGAACATACAGTACTTTTCGGCATCCGAAAGACCGCCGTGGGTACCCGTGCCCGATCCGTCCGTGCGGTTGACTCCGCCGTGGTCGGCGGTGACGATGAAGAGGGTTCTATCAAGGATGCCCGCACTTTCGAGTGCCGCATATATTTCACCGATCTGCTTATCTGCCGCAGTTATAGCCGCAGTATAGGCATCGGATACGTAGCCGTTATTATGTCCCGCAGCATCGGGATTGTTGAGCTGAAGGAAGAGGGCTGTGAAGTCCTTATTAGCCTCAATATATGCCTTGACAGCGGCAACGTTATTATTATCGCTGTCTCTTGTCTGAGGAATATTAACGAGGTTCTCGTCCTCCATGATTCCGTTAGTGATACCCGACCATCCCGAATAAACGGCAACCTTGGCATCGGGGTTCACGGTTACTATTTCTTTAAAGAACGAGGGGAAGAGAGAGTCGATGGGATAGGTAGCGTCAACCGCCTCAACAAGTGCATTCTCATATACTCCCGTATGCATGGGGAGAGCACCGTGGAGCATGGATGCCCAGGATGCCGCAGAGCTTGTCGGAGAGGTTACACGCATGAATCCGGTAACCGAGCCGTCAGCGAATATGGAATCGATATATGGCGTGGGAGCATTGAAGGCACCCGCACCGTCTACACCGATGATTACAACGTGATCATATCTTCCGAAGCTCGAGGGAGTGCTCGAAAGCTGAGCTCTGTAAGTAGCGTTAGCCTTAGCGGTAACGGTAAGATCGGTGTCGGCACTTACCTGACTTCCCGACGCATTGTACCACATAACGTGAGGAAGCATCTGTGTCGGATAAGAGTATATGGTCACACGCTCGCCGACCTTAACAAGCGAGGCGGTAGTACCGTCCTTGAAGGTACCACCCTCTGCCTTTATCTTAACAAAGCTATCGGTAGCGAGAGGAGCATCCGACTCGGGGAAGAAATACTGCTGGGCAGCGGCACCGTACTCGAGCATCTCACGAAGCATTACCTTGAGTGCATTATTGTCAGTACCCGAGCCTGTAATTCCGAGCTTATTAAGAGAATACTGAAGTATGCTGTATTTTACAACGGGGCTGTAAACCGTCTTGCCATTCTCCACTGTATAGGCTCTCGCATATACGTTGGTAGTCATCTCGGCTGCGGCAAGCTCCTCGTAGTCGTAGACACGGCAGACTGTACCGTCAATATCCACAGTCCTGCCCGAGGTGAGGACGGTGCTTGCATTTTCCAAGGTACACTCGCTGACGTGAGAGATCTCTCCCTCCTTCCACACAAGGAGCTTTATCTCCTCGGGAGAATCTACGTTTTCATCCTCCACAGCGAAGTAGAGGTGCACAGTACCCTCGAAGGATACGTTCGCCGCTCTTACCGTAAGAGCAGGCTCGGGCTCGC
The DNA here is from genome assembly GCA_045633405.1 of Eubacteriales bacterium. Lineage (GTDB taxonomy): Bacteria > Bacillota > Clostridia > Oscillospirales > CAG-272 > UBA1740. Next base: position 30,312 of record JAZQYD010000077.1, read on the forward strand.
TCGCTATAACGCCTACCGCAGTTACGGTAGCAACCAAAATAACAGCGAACACAATAGCAACCAAAAGCTTGAGCTTGTTTTTCATGGCTTTCCCCTTTTTTGTTTTTTTAGAATTCGAAGTCCCACTCTCCGGTCCAGTCGGAGGCAGTCAAAACGTCGACGTCCCCATTCTCTACAAGTGTAAGAGTGGGCATCTCATATTCACGCTTCGTGTTTTCAGTGATAACCATTGCTGTTCCCTTCTTTTTATCAGTGTCAATATCATAGAGTCTCCAAAACTGTCAGGCAAGTCATCTTTTACACCCGACAAAGGCCTTGACAAAGAAGTAATAGTCTGCTATGATAACATTATAACGCTCCTCAAAATCAAATGTATATATATTATCAAACATTATTCTTTGATATTGTGTAAAAAACATGGAGACATAATCAAATGCGTATAATTAAGACTTGTCCATACGATCCCGTAATACGAATCAATGCCTTTTACACAGCCTTTGAGGCGACGAGAGAGGTTGGCTTTTTCTTCGAGGGAGAGAGCCACGACTCGTGGGAATGTGTATTTGTCCTTGACGGTCACGCAGGAATTACTGCGGGAGAGACTGTTTATATGCTTCGCCCCGGACAGGTGATCCTGCATCCACCGTGCGAGTTTCATAAGATCTGGAATGAAGGAGACGTCGATCTTCGGATAATCATCATATCATTCGTCGCAGACGCATTTCCTCTCACTGAGCACGGTCTTTTCAGCTTCCCGTCGACAGAGCACCTGAGAAGAATTCTTGCTGACCTCCAGTCGGTATTCGCTTTAAAGGGCACACAGATATCCAAGGTGAGAGAGGACGTATCCCCTGCCGACGTACAGTTCGCAGTAAACGGACTTGAGCATTATCTTATCAACCTTTTGCACAGTGGAAAGGAGCTTCTCCTGCCGAAATACGACAAGCGTGCCTCGCTCTACACTCTCGCCGTCGAGCATATGCGAGAAAACATATCCAAAAGAGTAAGCGTCGGCGAGATCGCAGACAGTGTAGGAGTGAGTGTTTCCACCCTCCAGAAGCTCTTTAAACGCTTCACGGGTATGGGGGTTGCGAAATTTTACGAGAATATGATAATGGAAAGAGCGGGTGCTCTCATCAAGGAGGGCAAGCTTGTGAAGGAGACCTCGATAGAGCTCGGCTACGAGGATCAGAACTATTTCAGCACGGCCTTCAAGAGGCACTTCGGCATATCGCCGACAAAATACGAAAAGTCATATATATCACACTAACTGAATAGAGGATAGAGAAAATGAGAATTTTATTTTTAGGAGACAGTATCACTCAGGGAATAGGTGCGAGTGCAGAGCAGTTCAACTACGTCAACCGTGTAAAGAACGCCCTGGGGTGCGAGGTAATAAACTACGGAGTCAGCGGCACAAGAATTGCGAGACAGACACACATGTTCTTCTCTCCCATGTCTAATTACGACTTCAGACTCAGAGCGGTAATTATGGAGGAGTATGCTGATCTCGTTTTCGTGTTCGGAGGAACAAACGACTACGGTCACGGCATTTGCCACCTTGGTGATATCCGGAGCCGCAATGAAGATACCTTTGTCGGTAATCTACGCCTGCTTATCGAATATATGACGGAGAAGTACGGCAAGGATAAGCTCTGCTTTCTTCTTCCGCTCCGACGCTCGGATGAAGATCCGGTTGCCTGCAAGGGAGTGACTAACAATGAGCTCGGTGCGTCACTCGAGGAGTACGTTTGTGCGATGCGAGCTATACTTACCGAGTACGGAATTGACTTCATTGACCTCTATGAAAACGGCATACCTAAGCCCTTGGCACGTGCCGCGGATGAATACACCGCCGACGGCGTGCATCCAAATGACAAGGGGCACGCTCTGGTAGCGGATAAGATTCTCGCATATATCAGAGAAAAGCATCCCAATTTGCGATAAGATGCAAACTATTATTTACATTTCGAGAATGGCGACCCGTAATATGGGTCGTCATTCTTTGTTTTTTGAACAAAAAGAGGCATAGTCACAGGTAATACCTCCATGCCTCTTTATTATTACGCATCTCCGTATCAGTTGTAGATGATGTTGGTCATACCATTCGAGCTGATATAAGACTCGAGATATCTTTTAAGAGATTCAGGATTCTTAACACCAACGGTGTCTACGTCCCATCTGCCGGGGCAGTCAACGGATATATTTCCGTATTTGAAGATTCTTGCTATAAGTGTCTGAGAGATGCTTACGGAATATACGCCTGCGAAGACGCTCTGTCTTTCATTTGTGCTGAGAACACCGGATTTGCAGATAATCTTGTTATCGTAGAATTCGATTGAATAGCACTTTGCCTTAACAATGCGTACAACCTGCACGATAATCGGAACGATCAACCAACAGAACAAAATGCACCGTATTGATACAACCGACCACGCACTCTTTTTTGCTATGTAATTGGGCCTCATTTTACATTCTCCTTTATTCTATTTTAGAATTATATTCATTATAATTCCATTTCGGAATTTTGTCAAGTGTTTTTTGGAATATAATTGCGTAAAAGGGCGAAAGAGGACGGTGAGCATGAAAACAAGGAAGCAAGCATACGGGAATGCCAATATGGTTGGAAAAAACATTGAAAGACTACGCAAGGTAAGAGGAATCAAGCAAAAGGATTTTATTGCCAAAATACAGACTTTGGGATGCGATATAAACGCCACGAGCTATTCGAAGCTCGAGGGTCAGATCAGAAGTGCAACCGACAAGGAAATTTACGTCATATCGATGATCCTCGGCGTACCAATGGAAGAATTATTCGAAGAGGACTAGGTTTTTAACAAAATGCAAAATAAAAAAGCGGATATGCATAAAGCAAGCATCCGCCTTCTATGGCGTCAGGGGCACAGACGTGCCCCTGACTATTTTTTTGAGAAATACACTTTTTTGGGAGGCTATACATACCGCCCTTTTATCTTCTTCTCACCTCGTAGCGGCTCGGTTCGAAGAAGGGAGAAACCGCATGTCTCATATACTGATCGAATTGCTGTCTTGTGTGTCTTTCGCAGGACTGCTCTGCACCGGGGCCGCTGAATCCGCCCGTTTCAACCTTTCTGCCGTCCTTGAAGAAAATAACGCCGTAATAAGTTTCCATTTTTATTCCTCTGTTTTTAGTATTTGTAATAAGTATACGGTCACCCTTCGGTTAATAAGTGCTTTGGTGGCTCGCATATCTTATTATAACGGTTCCTATGTACGCAAATCGGGACATCTCAAAAACAGACGCTACCGTTATATCACACACGGGCAGAGGTGGAATAAATGTTATCACCGAGAGCGACCATGCTTGCTTCCTTATTACCGTAAGGAAGAATTTCCTCGGTAAGCTCGGGTATAATATCAATCTTTCCGTTTGCGTAATCAATAATCCTCTGTTTGCACGAGGTAGTTCTTGCGAGAAGTCCGCCGAGCTTTCTCTCAATAAGATCGAAGCCGTAGGGCTTGCTCTCTGAATACCACTGATCTCTCGCAGAGGTCATAAGCTTCGGGATGAGCTTCTCGATTGCGGCGTAATCCTCCTTGGCAAGACGAAGAAGAGTCTCCTTGTCGCCCTCTTTGTATGCTCGTCTCGTCTTAACTCCAAGCTCATACTTATGATAGAGAATATCGCAGGTCAAGGCCTCGGAGATAAAGATTGATTTGTATTTTCTCGTTCTCTTTGCCGCCTGATAGAGAGTAGCTGCGTAATTCTTATATTCCTCAGCCGCACCCGTCTTTACAGTGTAGTCAAAATGACCGACAAAATAATCGGAATAAAGCATATAGTGAGAAGGATTATTGGTATGCGTTCCAAGCTCGGGCGATCCGGGCTGGTTAGGAAGATCGAGAGCCGCAAAGTCGTCGTAGTCAGCTCCCACAATACGCTTGAAGCCACGCTTGATCTTCTCGAGATCCTTATTGCCCTTCGCATACTGAATTATATGGTAAAGTGCTGCAAGATGGGTGTATCTCGAGCACTCGTTGCCACTGTTACCCCAAACGGTCATGAGAATATCACGGACCTTGTATTTTTCACAGACGTCAAGTGCTTTAACCGTCTCATTTATAGAAAACCTGTTAAGAGGCGTTCTGCCTATCCAGCCGTAAATACCGCCCGCAAACCAAATATGGTTTTTAAACTGTCTGTGGTTATAGAGCATGTCATCGTAAGCATTGCCGTTGCTGTCGCTATAAGCCCAATACACGAGCTGAACGTTCTCGGGAGCGGAGTCCAGAACCTCCTTCGGAACCTCTTTTCTGCCTATCACCTCTCCCGCATACCTTCCTCTGTTCCAAGGGCGGAAGAACATATCGGACCAAATCATCGGCTTCTCGTAGCCGTGTTTTTTCGCAATTTCGCAAAGTCTGTAAAGATGACGCTTGACGATCGCATTAGGCTCCTCATATCCGTACTTATCAAGATGTGCACGCCTACCGAGTGCAAATGCCTCATCCATACCCATATGAATGCTATTGCTCTTAAAGCATTCACGGCAAGTGGCAAACATCTTGTCAATAAGCTCATAGGTTCTCTCGTCGTCGACAAGCATACAGTCGGCATCCTCCACGGGAACCTTGCCCCAGCGTAAGAACGTAGCAAGATGAGCAAGGGTCTGTATACAGGGTATAAGCTCTATGCCCACAGAGTCGGCAAACGCATCGATCTCCTTTAGCTCCTCCTTCGAGTACCTACCCCTCAGGTATCCGAAATACGGCTCGCCTTCGATCTCATAGGTATCCTCAGTGTAGAGCATCACCATATTGTATCCCATTTTCGAAAGAATGGTGAGATAATTTTTCAAGGACTCAACC
>JAZQYD010000078.1:0-37189 GCA_045633405.1 Eubacteriales bacterium
GCAACGAGATATGCCGTTACCGCAGGGAGATGCACCATCTTCGCAAGTCTCGACATCAGAAGTCCCGAGAGGAGAGCTATGGAGAGGCAGAGAAGTATAGTTGTATTATTCAAAAATACCGCCTTCTTTCAAAGTTATATTGTTTTGTTGTTTTGGTTTTTTCAGCGGGAGCAAGCCCCCGTCCTACGTTTGTAGGGTGATACGAAATTTCGCACCATATAAATATAACACTATGCACCCTCAAAGTCAAGGGAAAAAAAGAAAAAAGCACGAGTTTTTTTACATCCCGTGCTTTATCCGATTTTTAAGGGGTCGGCTCAAATAAGTTACCTTATCTTATCAGAGGACGAACACCTTGCTCGCTACAACGAAGTAAATGAGGAGCGATGCCGCATCTACCACCGTGGTGACGAAGGGGGACGCCATTACCGCAGGGTCAAGTCCGAGCTTCTTCGCTCCGAGGGGGAGGATAGCTCCTATCAGCTTCGACACCATAATGGTGATGGCGAGGGTTATGGAGACCGCGAGTGCCACAAATATTGTGACGTCGGGGTTATTCATAAGGAGTCTGTCAACAAGCATAACCTTACCGAGTGCGACGGCACCGATGGAAATACCCATCATAATGCCGACACGTATCTCCTTGTAGGCTATCGCCCATAGGTTAGCGGGGGTGATCTCTCCGAGACCGAGGCTTCGGATGACGGTGACCGAGCTCTGTCCGCCCGAGTTTCCGCCCGTGTCCATAAGCATGGGGACAAAGAGGATGAGAACGGTGGGGAGTGCTCGCTCAAATCCCGAGAGAATGGTACTCGAGAAGGTGGCGGATATCATAAGAAGCAGAAGCCACGGAACACGTGAGAGCCATATTTTCGTCACGGGAGTCTTCAGGTAGGTGGTCTCGGTGGGGGTAATACCGACGATCTTCGCTAAATCCTCATCAGCCTCCTCACGGATGACGTCGATAGCGTCATCGACGGTAACGATACCGACAAGCCTCCTCTCGCTGTCAACAACGGGCAGTGCGATAAAGCCGTACTTAGCGAAGATGTTGGCAACCTCGCCCTGATCGAGGAAGGTATCCGCGTAGATAACGTTCTCCTCCATGATATCGGTGATGGGGGTGTCGGGGTCGGTTATCATCAGCGACCGTGCTGTAACGATACCCATGAGTCTACGCTCCGAGTCAGTGACGTAGGAGGTGTATATAGTCTCCTTATCGATAGCTACCCTACGTATATGTGCAAGGGCGTCACGCACGGTCATGGCAGGAGAAAGACGCACGTACTCGGTGGTCATAAGCGAGCCCGCCGAGTCCTTCGGGAATTTAAGAAGCTTATTTATAACGCTTCTGTTCTCGGGGGTGGAGGATTTGATTATTCTCTTAACAACGGAGGCGGGCATCTCCTCTATGAGGTCAACCGTATCGTCAAGGTACATCTCGTCAAGGACTGAGGAAAGCTCTCCCTCCGAGAAGCCACCGATAAGCCGCATCTGCGTATCGCTGTCAAGCTCGATGAAGGTGTCGGCAGCGTGTGATTTGGATAAAAGTCTGAATATAACAGTGTGATAGGTGAAATCGACGTCGGAGAAAATCTCCGCAAGGTCGGGAGCGGGTATTTCGCTCAGCCTATCACGCAAGGTCGCATATTTTTTCTCGGAAAGAAGACTCGGAAGGTCAGAAAGAAGCTCTTCAATTTTCTCTTTCATATTATTCCTCCTCTATTTTATCTATCTCGCTCTCTCCGATTACTCTAATGCCGTTCTTCATAAGCAATTCAGCAGTAACACCGTATCCGTCTGTAAGAGTGCCCGTGTGAGTGCCATCGTATATTTTACCGACTCCGCATGCGGGGCTTCTCTCCTTCAGGACAGCGAGATTGATGTTCATCATTTTAGCAAACCTAACGGATGCCTCAGCACCTCTTATATAATTTTCGGTAACGTCGACTCCTTCCCTCGTAATAACCGCATCTCCCACTCTCTCAGCGGGGACTCTCGGTGTCGGAAGACCGCCGAACGCCTCAGGACAAATCGGAACAAGAAGATATTTCTTTCCGAGAGCTATCGCAGCATCGCAGGGCTTACTTCGCCCATCGTACCTCGTCGGGCAGCCTAAAAGGCATGCACTTATCAATATTTTTTTCATTCCTTAAGTCCTCCTTTTTTATTTTTTCATAAGCTCTGTGAGCTCTTTTTTTATCTTCTCAACGTCACCGGCACCCATAAGTGCTATGGCTCCGTGTGTATTATGTAAACAATAGTTTACCGTATCTTCAAAATCAAGTGCTACCGCCGTCTCTCCGACAGCAGAAGCGAGTGCCTCCGCCGTGATCCCGTCTATGGGATCCTCCCTCGCAGGGTATATATCAAGAATGACAGATGCATCCGCCAGACGAAGCGATTCGGCAAAATCATCAAAAAGCGAGGCGGTACGGCTGAATGTATGCGGGCGGAATATGCAGGTAACTGCACCGTGCCTCTCCCTTATGGCACTGAGGAAGGAGCGTATCTCGGTAGGATGGTGAGCGTAATCGTAATACACTGCCCTGCCCGACAGCTCACCGAGGAGCTCGGCACGTCGCCCGATGCCCGAAAAGGTACGGAGAGTATCACGGGCACCCGATATATCGGCACCCAAGACATATGCCATCCCCAGTGCCATCGCAGCATTCCTTACGTTATATTCACCTATCATCCGAGTCTCGAACCGACCGATTGCCTTCCCCTTATATTCAAGCGAAAAGGCGGCACCCGTGTCGCAAAATTCGACATTCGTATATCTTATATCACACTCGGGCGAGGTGCCAACCAAGAGGGCTCTATCCTTAATATCCTCATAAATCGAGCGTGCTATTCCTCCATCGTCACCGATGAGTATATTTCCCGTGACACCGAAAAGGAGGGTTCGGAAGCACCTCTCTATCTCGTCTTCGCTTTTAAAGTAATCCGTATGATCAAGCTGTACGTTATTCACAATGACGTCGGTCGGGGAGGTTCTGAGAAATGAGCCCTTATATTCACACGCCTCGTATATAAACGTCTCCCTGCCGCCCCTGCGGTATACGCTTCCGTCCGATAGGGCGGAGCCCGAGACTGTCGTAGGCGACATCCCGAGCGAGGACAGGATAAGATCAAGGAGGGCTGTCACCGTGCTCTTGCCGTGTGAGCCTGAGACGGCGATCCTTCTCTCATAATCAAGCATCACCCCGCCGAGGAGCTCTGCACGTGACACAAGGGGGATTCCCCTGCTCCTCGCATATACCATTTCGGGGTCACGGTCGGGCACTGCGAGCGAATATGCTAAAAAGGAAGCCGAGCCCGAATCCGAAAGATAAAGTGGGGTCACACCCTGAGGCATGAGAGAGCCATCCGCCCTAAGATCACTACCCGTCACTCGGATGCCTCTGTCCGCAAGAAGCGAGGCGAGAGGAGCCATTCCCGACCCCAGGACTCCCAGCATATGCACGTGCACGTCCTTCTGCGATAACATCTCTTTCACTCTTTGACATCCTAAGTTAGAATTAAAAGATGACATTTTTCCCGAGTTTTCCTGCCTTGTTCAAAAATTGGAAATAAATTATTTACAAATTAAGGGAATTTGTTCAAAATCTCATAGCATATTACGCCTTGAGTTCTTGTATACTATATGCAGGAATTGAAAGAGGCGTTAATAATCTATCCTCTGTCTTTATCCATGAAAGGAATCACATTTATGCAAATCACAGACATCAAGATCAGAAAATTCTTTGATGAGGGACCCATGAAGGCGGTAGTTTCCGTAACCTTCGACAACTGCCTTGCAGTACACGACATCAAGGTCATTTACGCAAGGGACCGTTATTTTATCGTAATGCCCTCAAGAAAGAATCCCGACGGCAGCTACCGTGACATCGTGCATCCTATCAATGCAGATTTCAGAGGTGCACTCGAGGAGGCGGTAATAGACGCCTACCACGTTCAGCTTGTAGCGGCCGAGCACGATGGACTGTTGGCGACCGGCGAAGACGACAACACCTACATCGTATAATTAAATTTTTCGGGAAAAAGATGAAAGAGACCGTCTCAAAAACGAGGCAGCCTCTTTTCTTTTTTACTTCACGGATCTAAAAATCCATAGTATATACTGTTTCGGTATTCACCGAATAAAAATCAACCTCATGCCTCGGAGGGTGCGGCTGCGGGCTCATCCTCTTTGCTTTCAGCCTTCTTTACAGCCTGCCTCTGCTCTCTGAGTATCTTCTTCACCTCGGGAAGAGTAGCCTTCTGGCTGGCGAATATCTCCTCCTGAACGGTGGATATCTCCTTCTCAAGAGCTGCGAGAGCCTTCTGATTCTCAACCACGAGCTTCTGAGCGGCAACAATTCCGAGCTGCTCATCCGTAACAAGCTTCTGGTTAACCTGTACACCCTGCTGATCTCTGGTGGTGCGACGCTGCATATCGTTGATCTGCTTACCAAGCTCGGCTATCTGCTTCTCCTTGATAGCGACGTTGTGGTAGCCCTCGGCAATAGTGGTGAGTCTCTCGAGCATCTCTGCTACGGAGGTACACATTGTCTTAAGCTTCTCCATGATATGCTCCTCGGCCTCGATGAGCTGAGATACGGTATCTGCGATCTCGCCTGCCTTAGCAACCGACTCTTCTGCCTTAGCTACGGTCTCGCCGTCAAGCTCGGATGCGGGTGCGGCTACCTTCTCAACCACGGTAACCTCTCTCACCTCGGGCTCGGGAAGCTTAAGGGATTCAACGTAAGCCTCAATCTTCTTATTCATATTATCGTTCAGCTTCGCCATAGCGGAGGCGATAGCCTTCTCAATCATGGGAGTAACGTCAATCGACACGGGTGCTACGTTTACGGAAGTAACCGATGCCTTAGCGGGCTCTGCTACCGGTGCAGCCGCAGGAGTGGGAGCGGGAGCGGGTGCGGGTGCAGGAGCGGGAGCGGGTGCAGGTGCGGGAGCGGGTGCAGGTGCGGGAGCAGGTGCAGGTGCGGGAGCAGGTGCAGGTGCGGGAGCAGGAACACTCTCCGCTACGGGAATAGCAAGTCCTTCGCTCTTATCTGCCTTCGTGATGCTTTCCGCCATCTCCTCGAAGCAAGCAAGCTTATCCTCGTTGGCACGGGCACCTACCTTATCGTTTGCGGCAGCTGCTGCAAGAGAAACGATGCTCTGATATTTGGCATCAATGCTCGCAAGAGTCTTAGCAATGGACGCCTTATTGCGGTGATAGTTATCGCTGGCAGCCTTATAAGCAACGTCAGCCTCAGTAAGCTTACGCTCATTCTTCTCGGACTGCTTCTTGTCAAACGCAGCCTTCGCCGACTGATAAGCACGCTCTGTGGAAGCAACCTCCTGAGATATACTCTTCAGCTCCTTGATAAGAGCCTTTACGTTACCACGCTCTACGTCTATCTCGGCCTCGATCTGCTTCTTAGCCTCCATTAACTGTTTTTTAGATATCTCGCCTGCCATAATATACCTCCAAAAAAGCTTTTTCTTTTATTATAACAATAAAGAGTCTCCCCGTCAAGAGAAACAAATGAAAAAATCCGCAATATAGCGGATTTTTTCTTACAAAAGTGTACATTTTTACACAAAAACGCACGTCAAATAGCGACTTTATAAAATCCGTCCTTACCGAGAAGGGATATATGACCGTATCCTAACGATTTGAGAATACCGACCGACTCGCTGAAATAGAAATCAAGGTTGTCGGGGTGATGGGAGTCGCTGTTAATAAGAACCTCTCCGCCAAGCTCGCGAAGAAGGGTGAGGAGGTAATCGTTAGGATAGGGAGTCTTCCTCCATCCGCGGGCAATACCGCCGGTATTCACCTCAAAATACGGACACACCTTGACGATCTCCCTCATAGCCTCCCTCGTTATATCACGGAAGGCCTCCGAGTCCTCGGGCATAAGACTGAACTTGTTAATAACGTCAAAATGTCCGATGAAGGTCGGGCGAAGCCTATATGCGTGCTCGGTTATCATATCGAAATAGCATTTAGCCATATCGAGGACGTTACCGCCGAAGGCGTCACGGATACAGTCCTCCTGCTGCTTCGGAGAATGGTCGATCGGGTAGCATATACCGTCCTTGACTATGTAATGCACGGAGGCGATGGTATAGTCGTACATCGACTTATCAATATCCGAATAGTAGTCGCACTCGATACCGAGGAAGATGGGAAGCCTATCCTTATACTCCTCCTTCAGGGCGGTTATCTCATCACAGTATCTGCCGTAATCGCCGAGCATCATACAATAGCTCGTGTCACAGGCGGTGAAGCTGTGGTCGGAGAAGCCGAGAGATGCCATATTCTTGGATATAGCACTCTCTATATTCTCTCTGGGAGTACCCTTACCGTCCGAGAAGGTGGTGTGGGTGTGTAGGGTAGAAAACTGCATAGCGTCACCCATTAAATGATACGCACACGGATAACTCCGTCTACTGCGGCAATATGCTTCTCAACCTCGGAAACGTCACACGCCCCTACGTCAAGGAGGGTGTATGCGTAGTCTCCGCGGGACTTATTAAGCATATTCTCGATATTTACGTTGTCACGGCCGAGAACGGCGGTAACAGACGTGAGGACGTTGGGAATATTTCTGTGGATAACGCCGATACGAACCTCGCCGCTTCTCGGCATGGATATATTGGGAAGGTTAACGGAGTTTGTGATATTACCGTTCTCGATATAATCAACGAGCTCCTTAGCCGCCATAACAGCACAGTTGTCCTCGCTCTCGGGAGTGGATGCTCCGAGGTGGGGGATGCATACTACACCGTCAACGCCGATCATCTCATCGGTGGGGAAGTCTACTACGTAGGATGCAACCTTACCCGAAGCAAGAGCTGCAAGCATAGCGTCACTGTTGACGAGGGCATCACGTGCGAAGTTAAGCACACGCACGCCGTCCTTCATCATAGCGAGGGCCTCGGCATTAATAGTATCCTTGGTATCCTTGTTAAGAGGAACGTGGAGGGATACGTAGTCACAGTTCTCATAGATCTCCTTGAGATCGGTAGCTCTCTTGATATTGTGGCTTAAGTTCCATGCGTTCTGAAGAGAGAGGAAGGGATCGTAGCCGTATACGGTCATACCGAGGTGGTTCGCCGCATTGGCAACAAGAACACCGATAGCACCAAGGCCGATAACGCCGAGCTTCTTGCCTCTGATCTCAGGACCCACGAAGGCACCCTTGCCCTTCTCTACCATCTTGCCTACCTCGGCACCGTTACCCTTAAGTCCCTTAGCCCACTCGATAGCGGGAACAACCTTACGGGAGGAGATAAGAAGACCGAGGAGCACAAGCTCCTTTACCGCATTTGCGTTTGCGGAGGGGGTATTAAAGACAACGATACCCTCCTCGGAGCAACGGTCGGTAGGGATATTGTTAGTGCCCGCACCTGCTCTGCCTATTGCAAGGAGGCTCTCGGGGAACTTCTCGTCGTGGAGTGCCGCAGATCTGACGAGTGCCGCTACGGGAGCGTCGACCTCCTCTGCGATATTGTATTCTGCCTTATCGAAGACCTCGAGACCAACCTTCGAGATCTTGTTATACATCTTTATGTTTTTCATTACTTGTTATCCTCTTCAAATTTCTTCATAAATAGAACGAGCTTCTCAACACCCTCAGTGGGCATAGCGTTATAGATGGAGGCTCTCATACCGCCGACGGAGCGGTGACCCTTGATATTGACGAAGCCTGCCTCCTTAGCCGCCTTAACGAACTTAGCGTCAAGCTCCTCGTCACCCGTAACGAAGGGAACGTTCATAAGCGAGCGGTCCTCGGGAACAACGGTGCCGCGGAACATCTTCGAGGAGTCGAGGAAGTCATAGAGTATCTTAGCCTTATTCTCGTTGATCTCCTTCATCTTCTCAAGACCGCCGAGCTCCTTGATCCACTTGAACACAAGGCCTGCAATATAGATGGTATAGCAGGGGGGCGTGTTAAACATAGAGCCATTCTCGGAGTGAGTCTGATAGTTAAGCATGGTAGGAGTGATGTCCATAGCGTTGCCGATGAGGTCGCTTCTGATGATAACGATGGTGAGACCTGCGGGAGCAACGTTCTTCTGTGCACCGGCATAGAGGATGCCGAACTTGGATACGTCGATGGGCTCGGAGAGAATACAGCTGGAAATGTCGGCTACGAGCGGAACGTCACCGCACTCGGGGAGATCGTGCCACTTTGTACCGTAGATGGTGTTGTTCATACAGATATGAACGTAATCGGCCTCGGGGTCGATCATATCGGGTGTGATCTTGGGGATATATGAGAAGGTCTTATCCTCGCTCGATGCGATAGCTCTCGCACCTCCGTAGCGTGCGGCCTCCTTATACGCCTTTTTCGCCCACTGACCGGTGATGATATAGTCTGCCTTCTTGTTCTTATTCATGAGGTTGAAGGGTACCATAGCGAACTGTGTGGATGCTCCGCCCTGAAGGAAGAGAACGGTATAATTATCGGGAATATTCATGATATCCCTGAGATCACGCTCTGCGGCATCGATAATAGCCTGATACTCCTTGGAGCGGTGAGACATCTCCATAACCGACTGTCCGGTCGCTCCGTACTCGAGCATCTCGCTCGCAGCAGTCTTAAGAACCTCCTCGGGAAGCATAGAGGGGCCTGCACTGAAATTATAAACTCTTGCCATAACAAATTCCTCCGAATATACTATTTTATTATTTTCCTAATTCAAGCGTTCTTTTATACGCCGCCTCAACGGCAGATATCATCGAGGAGCGGAACGCACCCTCCTCGAGAGCCGCAACACCCGCAATGGTGCTGCCACCGGGACTGCAAACGGCATCCTTCAATTCCTCGGGATGCTTATCCGATAAAAGGGCAAGCTCTGCCGCACCTCTCAGGGTCTCGGCGGCGTACGTAAGAGCCTTATCCCTCGGCAGGCCGCACTTGACTCCGCCGTCGGCGAGGGCCTCGATACACATAAACACAAACGCAGGGCCGCACCCGGCTACCGCAGAGGCCGCATCGATCAGCCTCTCGGGTATCTTATCGAGGCATCCCGCCTCGGACATAATTCTCTCGAATTCCCCGGCTCTATCCTCCGGGAAGCCGTCCTCGGTACACCATTCTATCATACCGCGTCCGACGCTGACGGGAGTGTTGGGCATTATCCTGATTATGAGCCGCTTGCACCCGAGGGCTGATGAGAGTGATGAAAGATCGACACCCGCCGCCATACTGACTATGACAGCATCCGATCTCTCGCCGAGAAGACCGTCAAGCTCCCTCAAGACAGAGGGAACGATACCGGGCTTAACACCGATGAAAATGAAATCACAGCTCGAAGCGATCTCACTGACGGTAACTGCCGATGCGGAAAGCTCCTCTGCAAGCAATTTGGAACGCCCATCATCCTTATCGTAAATATATATCTCGGTACAGGGGACCTTTGACACCGCACGTGCGAGTGCGGAGCCCATATTTCCCGAGCCGATAAATCCAACCTTTGTCATATCCGCCTACCTTATCTGACCGCATCCGCGGACAATGTATTTATAAGAGGTCAGCTCCTCGATACCGAGAGGGCCTCTCGCATGCATCTTCTGAGTAGATATACCCATCTCGCAGCCGAGACCGAATTCTCCTCCGTCGGTGAATCTCGTGGAGGCATTCACGTACACTGCCGCACTGTCTACACGTGAGGTGAAGTAGGACGCCGTCTCACTGTTGGCGGTAATGATAGCCTCACTGTGATGAGTGGAGTGGAGGGAGACGTGCTCTACCGCCTCACTGACGCCGTCGACTATTCCGACAGCGAGGACGTAGTCGAGGAACTCCGTGTCGAAGTCGTCATCCGATGCGGGAGTGCCGTCTATTATCTCACGGGCACGCTCATCGAGTCTCAGCTCCACGGGGTTATTCTCTCTTTTATCCGTAAGCCTCTCCTTCAGAAGAGGAAGGAAGGCATCGGCAACCGCTTTGTCGACAAGCACCGCCTCGCACGCATTGCATACCGAGGGACGCTGTGTCTTCGCATTCTCTATAATATCAAGTGCCATAGAGAGATCGGCATCACGGTCTACGTATATATGGCATATTCCCGTGCCCGTCTCAAGGCAGGGTACGGTCGCATTCTCAACGCAGGCTGAGATAAGCCCCTTACCGCCTCTCGGGATAAGAAGATCGACGTACCCCTTCGCTCTCATAAGCTCACCCGCACTCTCACGTGTGGTATCGCTGACGAGCTGTATCGCATCCTCGGGAAGACCCACCGATGAAAGCCCCTCTCTGAGTGAATCAACAATAGCCTTCGCTGAATTGTACGCCTCCTTACCGCCTCTCAGGATGCACACGTTTCCGCTCTTAAGAGCAAGGGTTGCGGCATCGGAGGTCACGTTGGGACGGCTCTCGTAGATTATAGCTATCACGCCCATCGGCACGGACACCTTCTCGATCACGAGTCCGTTAGGACGTGTAACACTGCTTATTACCCTGCCTACGGGCGACTTAAGGAGAGTTACCTCACGCATACCGTCCGCCATAGCGGATATACGCCCCTCGGTAAGCCTCAGTCTGTCTATCATAACGTCGGATATCTTACCGTGTGCGGCCGATACGTCCTTCTCATTAGCGAGGAGTATATCCTCGGTATGCTTGACGAGACTGTCAGCCATGGCAGATATCGCCTGATTTATTTTCTCATCCGAGAGACCGACAAGGAGAGGAACCGTCCTCTTAGCCGTCTCCAGAATCAACTGTGTAGAGCTCACACTCTCACCTCATTCCGAATAAAATCTGGTACCAACAGCCTCGCCGTCCATTATGCCGTACAGCCTCTCGGGATAGGCACCGTTGGTAATTACCATATCGCATCCCGCACCCGTCGCAATCTTAGCAGCACGGATCTTGGTAACCATACCGCCCGTGCCGAGTGACGAGCCCGCTCCGCCGGAGAGAGCCTCGATCTCCTCGGTGATACCGTGAACCTCGGGAATGAGGACGGCGGCAGGATCCTTATGCGGATCGCCCGAATAAAGTCCGTCTATATCCGAGAGAAGTATGAGAAGATCGGCTCCTACCGCCTCTGCTACAAGGGCGGCGAGGGTATCGTTATCACCAAACTCGATCTCCTCCGTCGCAACGGTATCGTTCTCGTTTATTATGGGCAGGACGCCGAAGTCGAGAAGCTTCTCGACGGTATTCTTGAATTTCCCGAGTCTATCCTCACACTTGAGGTCGGGGGCAGTGAGGAGTATCTGAGCTACCGTTCTGTTGTAGCCCGCAAATTCCTTATCGTATATGTACATAAGCTCGCACTGTCCGACAGCGGCGGCAGCCTGCTTACCTGCGATGTCAGAGGGTCTCTCCTTGAGATTCAGCTTTCCGACACCCATACCTATCGCACCGGAAGAGACGAGGATCACGCTGGAGCCCGAATTCATCATATCCGAAACAACACGGCACAGTGCCTCAATACGCCTGATATTCACGCATCCGTTGCTGTAAGTCAGGGTCGAGGTGCCTATTTTTATTACAGTTTTCACATTATCCTCCTCATACGTCCGGGGTCGGGTATTAAATAATATTGACGGGGTATTAAATGTTCTAATATATAACCTCAATATAATATAATATTATTTAATTTAA
Organism: Eubacteriales bacterium; assembly: GCA_045633405.1. Lineage (GTDB taxonomy): Bacteria > Bacillota > Clostridia > Oscillospirales > CAG-272 > UBA1740. The sequence goes on from JAZQYD010000078.1 coordinate 11,625, forward strand.
CACCCATTATAGCACATCGTTATATTTATGTCAATATAATATTTTATTTTCGGCTATTTATATAAAAAATGAAGGCTCTCGGGTGCAAAACTTGCATATTTAACATAAGAGGGGTGTTTTTATGCACATTTTTGACAGAGAGAAGAAGGTAAAGCCATCTGTTTTTTCATTTTTTACTCCTCGATTTTCCGCTCCTTCGAAGAACCCCCGTGCCTTCTTAAAAAAGCCGACAGACGCATACGTCTTCTCCCGATATCGGGTCTTCTCAAAAAAATTTTTAAAAATCGAAAAAAACTCTTGCAATTTACATTTCATTGTGTTATAATATCACTTGCTGATTTGTTATCAAATAAAAAAACATATAAAATTTGCCCCCACGGGCAGGATTTTGGAGGTGTCAAAATGGCTAAGTGCAGTATTTGCGGTAAGGGCGTTACCTTCGGACATAACGTTTCCCACTCTAACCGTAAGACCAATAGAACTTGGAAGCCTAACATTCGTAAGGTAAAGGCCGTTGTTAACGGATCCAACACGACAGTATACGTCTGCTCCCGTTGCCTTCGCTCCGGAAAGATCGAGCGTGCCTAAATCAAAAACTCCGCTTATCAACAGCGGAGTTTTTTGTTACAATATGAGAAAAATTGCTATAATAGATGAACGGGCAAGTGCCGAGGTGATAAGATCGCTCGAGATTCGGGGATATACCGTAATCACTCTGCCCTCCTACTCTCGCCTCGGCGAGGCGGTGCGGTCGCACACCGATATGATACTCTTCAAGGAGGGGGATAACCTCTTTACCTTTGCGGATTATTGCGACGAGAGGATGTACGTGCTCGATGACCTATACCTTCTTCTTTGTGAGCGTGGCATCCGTTTTTCATTTTTACCCGAAATACCGAAGAGCACCTATCCCTGCGATGCACTCATAAACGTGCTGGTGATGGGAGGGCGTGTGTTCCTGAAGCGTGACACTGTATCCCCTACCCTTGTCTCGCATCTCGAGAGTGAGGGATATAAGCTGATCGGAGTGAGGCAGGGCTATCCCGCCTGCACTGTGCTTCGTCTGAATGAGAATGCCGCCATTACAGCAGACAGGGGAATGGCGAGAGCTATGTCGGACGAGGGTGTACGCGTGACTCTTATCGATGACGGATATTTCAGTCTTCCGCCCCACGAATACGGCTTCATAGGAGGCTCGGCGGGGGTAGACGGCGACACGGTATACTTTACGGGTAATATAGAAAATCACCCGTGCTATGAAAGGATAATACGTGCGATAGAGAGCGAGGGCATGCGTGCCGTCTCACTCACGGGCGGTATCCCCGCCGACGTCGGAGGAATTCTTTTTTACTAAGAAGAGCTCGGCGATAACGGTAAATACAGGCACCGCTAAGATTCCTAAGAAGCCGAAGACGGAATATCCTATATAAAGGATGACAAGAGTAAGAAGCGGATGGACTCCGAGGTTCTTGCCGAGGATTCTCGGCTCGGAGAGCTCACGGATGAGAGTCTGCACAGCGAACAGAATGAGAAGACCTACGCCGAGGGAGGTATTACCCCGTGCGATCTCAAATATGCCGTAGGGGATGAGGAAGGTGCCTACCCCGATAACCGGCAAGAGGTCGAGAAGGGCTACCGTCAGGGCGAGGAAGAGAGCATATTTCACTCTTAAAATAAGAAATCCTACAAGCACTGTCGCAAACGTAATAAGAAAAAGAAGAAAATAGGAGAGGACGTATTTCACTCCCGTGGATATGAAGCCCTCCTTTATACGTCCTGCCGACCTCCTCATCCCCTCGGGCACAAAAGACGTGACCGTGCTGTTAATTTTGTCGAGATCCAAGGAGAAGTATATCGAGGATATAACCGTGATCACTACCGCAAGCAGTGCTCCCGGAAGAGCGGATGCGAAGGACGTAAGAATATCAAAGAGCCACGACAATACCGAGGTAGCAAGGCCGAAAAGAGCATCAGAGAGTCCCTCTCCGAGCCTGCCCGTCAGGTCATCGATGAGGCCTCCCGATACGAAGATACCGTCGATAAAGGCACGGAATTCTTCCCCCTCGCCGAAGGAAACGATTATTCCCCACACCTCTTTTGTGATGAAGAATATGAGGACTCCTCCCACAGACAGGAGGGCGAGAATGAACAGGCAGCTTAAGACGGGACGGCACACACGGGCTGATATACCCGTGCGGTGAGATATCCATTCAGCGGGTCTGCGGGAAGCGAGAGCGATAGCCCAAGCTATCAGAAACGGAATGCTGACGGGAAGGACGTATTTTATAAGAAGGAAGCATACGAGAGGCACGGCGAGGACAATAAAGATGACGTAGGCGATTCTTTTAAGACGCTCTGTATCCATAGGGTCTCCTATACGGTTTCTTTAATACTTAATTATACCCCAAAGGAAATAAAAAAATAACATTTAATATAAAGGAGCTATTAAAATGGTAGTTATTGAAATGGAAAACGGCGGTAAGATCGAAATAGAGCTTATGCCCGACACAGCCCCCATCACTGTAAAGAACTTCGAGAAGCTTGTATCCGAGGGCTTCTATGACGGACTCATCTTCCACAGAGTAATCCCCGGCTTCATGATCCAGGGCGGCGACCCTCTCGGAAACGGCATGGGCGGTGCTGAGAACAAGATCAAGGGTGAATTCCGTGCAAACGGTGTGGAGAACACTCTCAAGCACACAAGAGGCGTAATTTCGATGGCGAGAAGCTTCGACCCCAACTCTGCATCCAGCCAGTTCTTCATTATGCACGCAGACGCACCCCACCTCGACGGTCAGTATGCGGCATTCGGAAAGGTAGTATCGGGCATGGAGACGGTAGACGAGATCGCATCTATCCCCACCGACTACAATGACAGACCGAAGATGGCGATGAGAATGAAGAAGGTTTACCTTGCATAAGGAGCTTTGAGATTTTGGCATAACCGAATAAAAAACGGAGGTGTTGCGGCGTGCAGCATCTCCTTTTGTTTTTACTATTCACTTATTTAAGAAAGACTGCGACGGGCGGAGATGCTCATCGCAGTCTTTTGATATACCCCACGGGGGTCTTTTATTTCTCGGCGTACCTTCTTACGATAGCCTTCATCTCATCGAGACGGGACTCCATGTCGCTGACGAGCTTGAACTGGTTTCTCGCACGGTCAAGGTTCTGTCCGGGTCTATGTGTTCTGAAGTAGGTGTCGCCGTTAAGATAGTCGGTTAGGAAGCGGGTTCCGCACTCGAAGGTCATCATTATGGCACCGATGGGAAGGAGCTCGAGCTCGCCCTCGGAAAGACCGCCCTTCGCACCCTCGATGAAGCCCTTAACGTAGAGCTCATAGAGAGAGACGTCGAAGCTTACCTTCGTGAGGTCTGCCTCATCCTCGGCGGCTGTGGTCGCACCGAAGCGGATGGAGTCACCGAAATCGTTTACCGAATAACCGGGCATAATGGTATCAAGGTCGATAACGCAGAGGGGCTTACCCGTATGCTTATCAAAGAGGATGTTATTGAGCTTGGTATCGTTATGAGTAACCTTGAGAGGGAGTCTTCCCTCCTTGTTGGCACGCTCGAGGGTCTCTGCAAACTCACGTCTGTCACGGACGAATTTAACCTCCTCCGAGACCTCGGCGAGTCTTCCGCACTTATCGAGGGCTACTGCCTCCTCAAACTGGCGGAGTCTGTCGGGGGTGTTATGGAAGTTCACGATGGTCTCGTGAAGGGTTGCGGCGGGATAGTCACGCAGAAGGTACTGGAAGTTACCGAATGCAACGGCACTGTCATAGAACTGCTCGGGACGCTCAACCTTATCAAAGCAAAGGGAATCCGCAACGAAGAGGATGAGTCTCCAATAATCGCCTCCCTCATCGATAACGTAAGCCTTACCGTCACGTGCGAGGACGGTATTGACAACCTCACGCTCGGGGTCGCCGCCTGCCTTCGCCACCTTATCTCTTACGAACTCGGTAACCGCAACGTAGTTCTCCATAAGGCTGGCGGGATCCTTGAAGACGTTATTATTGATCTTCTGAAGGATGTAATCACGGATATTACCCGACTCCTCCTTTATACGCACAAGCCTTGTGTCATTGATATGTCCGTTTCCGTAGGGCTCTGCGGAAACAAGCTCGCCATTCACGGCGAAGCCCTTTACTATATACTCAACGTTACATGCCATTTTACAATCACTCCTTCATTAAACCGAGCAATGCGGCACCGATGATGCCCGCATCGTTTCTGTATTTTGCGGCCTCAACTCTTACTCTCGCATTGTCGACGCCAAAGGAAATGTGCTGAAGCCTCTCACGAAGAGGCACTATGAGATTGTCTCCCTCGCCCGATATGCCTCCGCCGATGCAGATAACGGAGGGCTGGAAGATATTGATGATGTTAGCAACACCGATGGAGAGATAGTGGATGTACTGCGAGACCACCATTTTAGCGGCAACGTCACCCTCACGCTCTGCACGGAAGGCGGTAACGCCGCTGACTCTGTCGATATTACCGTCAACGTACTTCCACATAATGCTGTCGGGGTAGAGCTTCATAATTCTCTTAGTCTCCTTGACAAGAGCGGTAGCCGAGCAATAAGCCTCGATGCATCCGCGAAGACCGCATCCGCACTGTCTGCCGTCAGCCTCGATGACCATATGTCCGATCTCAGCCGCGAAGCCGTTGATGCCCTCCCAGATCTTACCGTTAATAACAATACCGCCTCCGACACCGGTGCCGAGGGTTACTGCGATAAGAGAGGACGCACCTGCTCCCGAGCCCCAGATAGCCTCGGCGTATGCAGCGGCATTCGCATCATTCGCAACGTAAACGGGTCTCTTTATAAGATCACCCGCTATCTTAGCAAGGTTCTCATTAGTCCATCCGAGATTGCTGGCGGTAACGACAACGCCATCCTTAATAACACCGGGTGTCGCTATTCCTACCCACTCAACCTTAGTAAGGGGAATGCCTGCCTTATCAGCAAGCTCACGGCACATCTCGGCTATATCCTTCGAGATGGATGCACAAGGTCTCGGTGCGTTGGTTTTTCTCGAGCACTTATCAACTATACTCTTACTGTCCATATCTACGAGTCCGACGGCGATATTGGTGCCGCCGAGATCAACGCCTATACAGTATCTCATAAGCTTCCTCCGTAAAATATATTCTACAAGTTTTAAATTTACAACTAAATTATACAATACACTGTTGACAAATTCAATGTAAAATTGTATAATTATTTGTAGAAAAGGGTGTTTTTTCACAATATTTTACAAACCGAGTGAGGTCAGAATGAAAAAGCAAGAAATTGTATCAGTGCTCTCCGAGCTTCATAAAATCACGGGCTTCAGAGTATCGCTGCACGGTGCGGATTACAGCGAGATCGCGGCATATCCCGAGAAGAAGAGCGAATTTTGCAGAAGCCTGCATGAGATACACGAGGAATACAGAAGGTGCGTAGGATGCGACAAGAGTGCGTGCAGAGCGGCTCTTGCTAAGCGTGACACGCACATATACAAATGCAGATACGGACTTACCGAGGCGGTGAGCCCCTTATACAATTTCGGTACTCTCACGGGCTTCCTTATGATGGGACAGGTCTTTGAGGGACACGAGGAGGAGAGGGGTTCGTTTGTCGACTCGATATGCTCACGCCTCGGCGAGGAGTACAGAGCATCTCTCTCGGATATCGGCATAGTCAAGCCCGATATGGTGAAGTCATACGTAAAGATAATGACCATCTGTGCCCAGTATCTGACGCTCTCGAACGCAATACCGAGCGAGAAGCCGTCTATTGCGGAATTGACGAAGAGATTTATTCACGAGAACTTCTCCTCCAAGATAGGAATAAAGGAGATGTGTGACGAGATAGGCTGCTCGAAATCCACTCTTATTACGTCGTTCAAGAAGACGTACGGCGTAACCGTTAACCGTTACCTCACCGACGTGAGGCTCTCGGAGGCTGTGCGTATGCTGGCGGGCGGTGAGAGGAACATCGGAGAGATAGCTCTGGCTACGGGCTTCTCGGATCAGTCGTATTTCTCTAAGGTGTTCTCGTCGAAGTACGGTATGCCACCCAGTGAATACGGTTTTTCACGTGACGATGAGGAGATTTTGCAATGAAGATAATACATATATCCGATATCCATCTCGGCTCGGCTCTGACCTCCCGTCTCTCCCCTGCGAAGATACGTGAGAGGAAGGCGGAATTGATGAGCACCCTTGAGAGGTGTATCGATGAGGCGGTATACAGAGGTGCGAGGCTTGTTATCATAGCGGGAGACCTCTTCGACACGGAGCGTGTTACAAAAAGCTTGAAGGCGGCGTTCATCTCGGCGGTCTCGAGAGCACCGTCGATCGACTTTCTTTATCTGCCCGGCAACCACGAGAGGCTTGCTCTTTTCGACGGCTCGGTGAGGATACCCGACAATCTCAAGCTTTTCTCGGAGGACTGGACCTATTTCGACTACGGCTACGTGACGGTGGCGGGCAGATCCATTCTTTCATCCGACATGTTCTCCACCCTCTCGATAGACCGTGAGAGGAAGAATATAGTAGTGCTCCACGGCTCGCTTACCGATCGCTCGTCCGAAGAGACGGTCGGACTTAAGGATGCGGGAGAGCTCGGAATAGATTACATTGCTCTCGGCCACTACCATTCATACAGCAGTACAGAGATCGACTCACGCGGACGTGCCGTTTACTCGGGCACACTCGAGGGACGCGGCTTCGATGAGGTCGGTGAATGCGGATTTGTCGAGATCGATACTGACGGAGACAAGCTGTGCCACAGCTTTGTTCCCTTTGCGAAAAGATCTAACAGAATAATCTCCGTGGACATATCGGATGCGGTAGAGAGGCGTGATGCGGATACGCTCATTGAGAATGCTCTTCTCGGTGTCTCTCCCTCTGACATTGTGCGTGTGGTGCTCACGGGCAGACACACACCCGAGCTGATAATCGACACGGACAGTCTCACTCTTCGCTACTCCGGTAAATTCTACCATTTTGAAATTAAGGACGAGAGCGGAATTAAAATAGACCCTGAGGACTACCGACACGACAAGTCCCTGAAGGGTGAATTCATACGACTTGTATTATCCAAGGAGGGACTCTCCGAGGAGGACAGAGACAGAATAATAATGGCCGGCCTAAGTGCCCTTATGGGCGACGTGGGAAGCCTGTAAGGAGGGAACCATGAGGCTCATAAAATGCTATATCGAGAGCTTCGGAATGTTCTCGAACAAATCCTTCGATTTTAAAGAGGGACTCAATTGCATATACTCAAAGAACAGCACGGGTAAGACTACACTCTCGGTATTTATCTCGGCGATGCTCTACGGCTTCCCCGACACGAGGAGCAAGAGCCTTGAGGAAAACGAGAGAAAAAAATACGCCCCCTGGCAGGGAGGCACGTACGGAGGCTCGCTTACCTTAGAGGCGGGAGGTGTCACGTATACCGTGGAGAGGACGTTCGGACAGAAGCCCTCGGATGACACGTTTACCCTCCGAAATACCGACACGGGCAGTATCTCGTCCGACTACGGACCGAATATCGGCGGAGAGCTGTTCGGCATTGACAGAGACGGATTTTTACGCACGGTATTCCTATCCGAGAAAAATCTGTCGGTGAAAAACGACAACAGAACAATATCGGCAAAGCTCAGCAATCTCGTGGGAGTTGACGGAGACGTAGGCGGCTTCGACAAGGCTATCGACCTGCTCGATGACAGAAGAAGGTTCTATTACAAAAAGAGCGGAAGCTGTGAGATCAACACACTTAAGGCAAGGATAGCCGAGAGAACACTCGAGCTTGACAGACTCATGAAGATAGAAGAGAGGGCCGAGGAGAGCAAAAAGCTCTTAGCCGAGCTCGGCGAGAAGAAAAAAGAGCTCGAGGATAAAAAAAGGGAGCTGGGTGCAAGGGTTCTCAGCGATGCCAAAAGCCGTGAGAGGCTCGCTCATCTCGACAGCTACCGAGCGGCGAAGGCGAAGCTTTGCGAGGACAAAAAGAGGCGTTGCGAGATAGAGGCCGTGCTCGGTGACGATATCCCTTCCATTTCATCGGTTAACGAAGCACGCTTCGCACTTATCGAGGGTGAGCGTATCATAAAGGATTGCTCTTCCGATATAGGCGAGGACTTCGGCGAGCTCTACTCGAGATACTCGGAGATCGATATGGAGGTTATCAGCAATGCGGAAAGGGCGGCTGACGATCTCTCGGACACGAAGACAAGAATACGTGCGATAGAGGACGGAAGCGATCCTGCGTGCGTACGCATGAGTACTATGTTCCCGTCGGGTGCACCGACGGATGAGGAGATAGACGGATATATCGAGGCAACGAGAAAAAGAGGAGCATCGGGTGTGATATCCCTGATATGCGGAATTCTCGCCCTGATATCGGGCGGTGTACTCGGTTATCTCATAGCTCCCCTGCTCTTCTCCATCACGGCATTAGGTGCGGTTTTATTTATCACGGGTGCCGTCATTATGAAGAAATCCTCCAAACGAGGCGACACCTCTCCCCTTCTCAAAAGGCTCAGGCGTGAGGGTGCTAGGCTGACGGATTTGGAGATCGAGTCGATCAAGAGGCAGACTGTGATATATGCGGAGCTGGAGAAATCACGTGACGAGATGCTCGCATCGCTTACAAAGAGGCGTGAGGATATCGAGGCTCTTCTCGGTGAGCTCGTCACATCCATAGGACTCACCTCCTCAGCCGACCTTATAAAAGACGTAAGGGCTATAAGGGAGGAATACACAAAATACTACATGATGTCGGTCAGTGCAAGGCAGAACGCTGAAGGACAGAAGGAAAGAATGGCTACCGCCGAGGCGATGATAAAGCGTTCACGTGATTTCATCTCAAGGTACAACCTCACCTCGGACAAGCCCTTCGATGAGCTCTCGAATCTGATAACCGAATACGGATATATAAAGAGGAGCATCGACGAACAGATGAGCGAGTGTGCCAATATGGAGGTTCGCTACGGGCTCACGGAGAGCATGCTCGAATCCGCTCCCGTATCCGCCGACTCCACTGCCGAGAGCGAGCTCGAGGCGTGCGAAAATGCTCTCGCCTCAGCTGTGCACGAATATGCGGTTACCGAAAGCGAGCACGAAAGGCAGATGCGTGAGTGCGAGGAGATCGAATCGGTAACGTCGGAGATAGACTCGCTGAAGGCGAAGCTCGAGGAGTATACGAAGTCTCTCGGCATCATTCAGTCGACGATCACGCTTCTCAAGGAGGCGTGCGAGAGCATGACCTCACGTTATATAGGAAAGACACGCGAGGGCTTCCTCAAGTATGAAAATGCCATAGGCGGCGACGGCGGCAGCTATGCAGTTGCAGTCGACTTCTCGGTTACCAAAAACGAGCACGGAGCCGCACGTGAGGAGGAGAGCTACAGCCGAGGCACAAAGGATCTCCATGCTCTGGCGGTGAGACTCGCACTGATCGATGCACTGTATGAGAATGAATCGCCATTCGTCATACTTGACGATCCGTTCATAGCACTCGACGATGACAAGGTGGAAAAAGGAAGAAAGCTTTTATCAAATCTTGCAAAGGAAAGACAGATTCTCTACTTCACCTGCTCAAAGTCAAGAGCGGTATAAAAGAAAAAGCACGGATACTTCGGGAAGCCCCGGGTATCCGTGTTTTTTCGAAAAAATTACTTATTCTTAAGAAGATCTCTGATCTCGGTAAGAAGAGCAACCTCACACTTGCGTCTCTCCTCTTCCTCACGGATCTTCGCAGACTCCGCTTCAAGGCGTGCCGCTTCCTTCTCAGCAGCCACCGCTGCCTCAGCCTCGGCCCTTGCCTTCTCCTCAGCCTCAGCCTTTGCCTTCTCCTCAGCCTCAGCTGCAGCCTTCTCATCGGCATCGGTAAGAGCGTTTATAACGTTCTGTCTGATCTTGCGTGAGTGAGCCATAACAGCCGACACGATACGCAAAGCAACGAAGAGAACAAGAGCTATAATAAGGAAGTCAATAATCTTCTGTAAGAACGCTCCCCAAAGAAGCTCTACTGCAGGCTCGATGATCTCCTCGGTCTCGGGATCGATCTTTGCGGGGCGAAGCACGTGCGTCATCGTCTCAAGCGAGGACTCTCCCGTAAGAAGTGCGATGAGGGGAGAAATGAATCCCTTAGTGAACGCAGTTACGATAGCAGTGAATGCCGTAGCAACCGCAACACCGACAGCCATATCAATGACGTTGCCGCGTGTTATGAACTTTTTGAAATCCTGCCAAAACTTTTTCATTTTTCTGCCTTTCGTTTTGTATTTTTTATTTAGTTATTTCTGCCTATATCGTAAAGAGACCTTACGGATATCTCCCTGCGTAAAAGCTCGATAGCGGTGGTCGACTGAGTTCTGAAGCCTACCGTGCGGGGAGACGAGTCATCGATGAAGATGAAGTTATCGTCAAACGTTACCTCCGTGCCGTCAAAGTCAAAATTAACCTTCGCCGCAGGAACGTCCGAGGATACGGAAAGCGAGAATTCGGTTCCGCTGCCCGACACCTCAACCGAGAAGGTGGGCTTTAAGAACTTGAATTTCTTAGGAGATGTAAACAAAAGTATACCTTTCGACGTTGTAAGGAAGCTCTCGGTAACAGAATACGAGACGAAGCACTCGTCCAGGCGGTCCTTAATTATCTCCGCAAGATCGATCGTGAGGACGTCCATAGCCTCTCTCTCGGAGACTGTAACCTTATATTCATCACGGAAGAGAACCTCTCCCTTATTGGTTATAACCTCAAAAGAAAACTTTCCGGAATACTCCTTCTTCAATTCACAGGACACGGTAAACGTAACACGGGTCCCCTCTGCCGAGGCACTGATCGTAACAGGAGCGAAAAGACGTCGAAGAAGATAATACTGGGGCTTACATCTGCCGTAGTAGTCCACAACAGACGAGGAAACGGTGGGCCAGGGATCGTTAAATCTCGGAAGGATGATGGAGAGGTCACTCTTACGCTCCCTTCTCTTCCATTCTATCATATCCCTGAGCGAAACGCACTCGGTGTAAGCCGTAACGGCACAAAGATCGTGTATTCCGTGAGGAAACCTGAAATCCTTCGAATCTATCAAGGATATATTATCGTCAAGAGTTGTATGATATTGCAGCTCATCCGAGAAAATATTCATCTCACAGGTAGGAGCAGCGGCCAAAAGAGTACGTCTCTCGGGCACGGACTCACGCGACTTTATAAAGAGATCCTCGATTTTCGGTACAACTACGGTATTGAGAGACGGGATAATCTCATTTACAAGAGCGGCTGTTTCCTCACACTCGCATACGCAAAGGCAAAGGGATGCGTGATGTGCAAGACCGAGAAGAGTCCTCTCGATTTCACATCTCTGTCTGTCGAGGTCGGCACGGCGAAGCTCTAACCAAGCCAAAAGTCCGAGCTCATCGCAGGTCTTGAAGAAATGGTCGCCGGGGAGAGCTCCTATATCCCTGATAACTACCGTATTCGCACCCATTTCCTTTAACAAAGTCAGGTTTTTCTTAACACGGGTAGCATCTATGTAGGGCAAAAGGATATCATCCGACACGTAAGCGGCACCGCGTGTGAATATCGGAACACCGTTCACGGTAACCGCGGGCATCCCATCACCGTCATAGGGGAGAAGAGAGATATTCGCAAGTCCGAGACGCATATCCACACTGTCGACGATCTCCTCGTCACGGTAAAGGTTGACGGAGAGCTTATAGAGGTTCTGCACTCCGTAGGTGGACGGCCACCAGAGGTTGGGCTCTGTGATATCGATCGAGCCGTGACCTCCCGATATGCCGCAGTAATATATCCTGCCTCCGGGTGAAACAATGGTGGCAACAGATCTGACGGCTGCGGTGTTCTCAAGGGTGGATACCGACACGGTAAGTCTCACGAACCCATCGTGCATCTCCTCGGTGACACCTACGCCCGTTATTATATCGTCATTGAAGGCAACAAGCTCACAGCCCCCTATGCACATACGTGAAAGCCTCTCGACGGGCGAGTCCGTATTACAGATCTCGGGCGAGAAGACAACGGTCAGGGTATTATCGCCGATCTTCAGATACTTCTTCACGTCAACGAGATGCTCTACCGACCGTCCGTCGCACTCGGCGACCGTAGTGCCGTTAAGAGCGACCGTGCAAGGGGAGTCAACCCGCTGAAGCGACAGCATAATACGCCTCTGCGAATATATAACCGTGTCGACACGGAAGGAGGCGGTGAGGGTAGCTCCGTTACGGACGAGGTCGCCTGCACCCTTGGCATTAGTGCCGAAGTAGACGTTATCAATCGCTCCCAGATCGGATGCGGCACCTATAACGGAGACGGGAACAGATCCCTCTCCGAGCTCACGACCGTCTATATTTATTTTAAAAGCGGTTATGCTTTCCTTAAGCATTTAAGCACCTCACAGTAGTTTTTTCATGCATATTATCATTTTACCACATTATTCTGCCTTTTTCAACCGATTAAGTCGAGTAATTTTAAACAAAGTCAGCTATTTTTATTAAGCAATATATACAAAAGTAGTAGACGGGATGAAAAAAAATTACAAAGCACTTGCAAATTAAATAAATATATGCTAAAATTACCTTGTGATAAATTTACTCACAGGAGGCACTATATGAATTTTAAGAGGCTTTTATTCCTTGTTCTGGTTCTTATAACCGTGCTTGCACTTGTAGCGTGCGGCAAGGATGACGATTCTAACGATAACGGCGGCAGCACCGGAGATCAGAACAACGAAAACGTGGATAACACTACATACTATACCGTTACATACAATTATCCCGGTATACTTCAGCAGAAAATAGCTAAGGATGCGAAGGCTACCGCTCCTACCACTCCCGTTAAGAACGGCTACACCTTCACCGGTTGGACTCTGAACGGCACAGCCTTCAGCTTTGATACTTCCATAACCGGCGACATCACTCTTGAGCCCACTTGGGAAGTAACCGAGTATACCATCACCTTCATGGACGGTAATACCGAGCTTACCAATCTCAAAACCACCTATACGATAGAGTCGGACGACATTGTACTCGGTGCCATCTCGAAGGATCACTACAACTTCATGGGTTGGTACAAGGACAGTGAATTCACCGAGAACATTCAGAAGGTTGCTAAGGGCACCTTCGGCGATATTACCCTTTACGTTCAGTTCACCGTTAAGAACTACGGTATCACATACGTGCTTGACGGCGGTACAAACGCTGACGGTTATCCCCAGAGCTATAACATCAAGTCTGATTTCCCCATCCTCATTCCCGATCCCGGTAAGGTTGGCTACGACTTTGTAGGATGGTTCCTTGATGATGAATTCGCCGTTCCCTTCACCGGAATCGAATCCGTTGTCGGAGAGGTTACCGTATACGCTAAGTGGGAAGAGGCTGAAGAGGTTGATCCTCCCGTTGGCCCCGGCCCCGATACTCCTCCTACTATTGAGGAGCGTGAGTACAAGATCGTATACATGGACGGTAATACTGAGCTCGAGCTCGATCCCGACAAGTACGTCTCGGGTCACCCCCTCGCTATTCCTCCTATCGAGAAGGCTCACTTCGTCTTCGACGGCTGGTACACCACCGCAACCTTTGACGAGGGCACCAAGCTCGAGAACGGCATAACCGAGACCACCGAGGGCGACCTCACACTCTATGCTAAGTTCGTCCCCGTAACCTACAATATCAAGTACTACACCAACGGCGGTGAGAACAACGAGAGCAACCCCGCAACCTACACCGTTCTTGATAAGGACTTCCAGCTCCAGAATCCCACCAAGGAGGGATACAAGTTCGCAGGCTGGTTCTTAGACGAGAACTACAAGGTTCAGGTATCTACCCTCAGAGGCAAATCGGGCGACATCACTCTCTACGCTAAGTGGGAGCAGGAGTCGAGCGGCGGAATCACCACCCCCGAGGACAGCTTTAACTAAAACATTCTAATTTAAGACGGCAGTCGGCTTCATATCCAAGGCAGGCTTGCCGTCTTTCTTATCCTGAGGCTTATGCCGACGGACACACTAATATATCAATAAAAAGGAGAGCAAAATGAAAATAAGGAAGCTCCTCTACCTCATACTCGCACTTGCCGTTATGCTGTCGCTTGTGGCATGCGGAGGCGGTGATGACGGTGACAGCAACGGTGGCGGTGACGATGAGACCCCCGTGAAGACCTATACGGTAAGCTTCGACGTCGAGGGCATCCCAAAACAGACGGTCGAGGACGGCAAGCTTGCAGAAGAGCCCACGGCTCCCTCACGCGACTACTACCTCTTCGGAGGTTGGAGGTGTAATGGCGAGGAGTGGTCATTCGATACACCCGTAACCAAGGACGTCACCCTTACGGCAGTATGGGTACCCGTAGACTTCGATATCAGCTATTATGACGGCGATGACAAGCTGACGCTCGAGCCGATCAAGTATAACGTGGAGACCGACAGCTTCAAGCTTCCCGATGCACCAAGCAAGGCTCACTATGAGTTCTGCGGATGGTACACCGACAAGGAGCTTACTGCTCCCATCGAGGGAATTACGAAGGGCTCTAACGGTCACATCACCGTATATGCTAAGTACTCCCCCGTTACCTACACTATCGATTACGTAGTATACGGCGGAAGCTACCCCGACACTAATCCGAGAGAGTATACCCTACTCGACAGATTTGAACTTGAGGGAGCCGATCTCGTCGGCTACTCCTTCGACGGCTGGTACACCGACGAGTCCTTCTCATCCGACACCCGTGTGACGGTTATTGAGGGAGGCGAGCTCGGAAGCATCACGCTCTACGCTAACTTCATCCCCAACACGTACAGCATTGAGTACGTGCTTGACAACGGTGAAAACGGAGAAGGCAACCCCGAATACTTCACAGTAGAGGATGATATCGACTTTGCGGATGCTAAGAAGAAGGGTTATAGCTTCGTCGGCTGGTACACCACCTTCAACTTTGACGAGGACAGCAAGGTAACCTCCGTATCGAGTCTCGGCCCTGCCAGCACCGTCCTCTATGCTAAATTCTCTGCTAACAGCTACGGTATCACCTACGAGCTTGACGGCGGTGAAAACCACGAGAATAACCCTGAGACCTTCACGGTTCTGGACGCTATCTCGCTCGGCAATGCCGAGAAGGAGGGCTATACCTTCCTCGGCTGGTACACTACCCCCACCTTCGACGAGGGTACGAAAATAGGCATCATCATCGACGCTGAGCCCGAGCCCATTACTCTTTATGCCAAGTTTGAGATTACCGTACACAGGGTTGCGTACGAGCTGAACGGCGGTGTAAACGGTGAGGGCAACCCCAATGAGTTTACCTTCTTCGACAGCTTCGTGCTTAAAGACGCCGAAAAGGAGGGCTATGAATTCATCGGTTGGTATACCGATCCTTACTTCGATGAGAACACTAAGGTGCCCGTGATCAACGGCTTCGAGCGTGAAACTCTCACACTCTATGCCAAGTTTGAATTAAAGAAGTACGTTATCATCTACGATCTTTGCGGCGGTGTAAACGGTGATAATCCCGCCGAGTTCACTATACTCGATAGCTTCGTGCTTAAAGACGCCGAAAAGGAGGGCTACAATTTCCTCGGCTGGTACACTACACCCACCTTCGACGATGGCACAAGGATCACCTTTATCGAGAACCCGAAGCCCGAGAATCTCTATCTCTATGCGAGGTTTGAGTTAGAATCGTACGCTATTACGTACGAGCTTAACGGCGGAGTGAACCACGGTGACAATCCCGCTACGTATACGTCTGCGGACAGCAGCTTCCAGTTCCTCGCTCCCACGAGGTCGGGCTACAAATTCGCAGGCTGGTTCTTAGATGATAATTACAAGACTCAGATCTCCACTCTCAGAGGCAAGTCCGGTGACATCACCCTCTATGCTAAGTGGGATGTTGACTCAGGCGGAGGAATTATCACCCCTGAGGATAATTTCCACAACAGTTAAATATAAATAGAAGAAGACGGATGGCGGCTACCGATATGAAGCATCGCCTCCGTCTTTTTTCGTGGACACGGAAATTAAACAAATTACTTGAAATGAGCCTTGTAATATGTTAAAATAAAAAAGGAAGACAATTCAAAACTCTTATATAGGAGAAAAGAATGAATTTTAAAAGACTTTTATTATTGCTCATCGCAGTCCTTGTCGCCTTCTCCATGACGGCGTGCTCGGGTACGAAAGACTCCGAGCCCGACAAGGAGGATGACAATCAGAATACAGGCGACAAGAACCAGGATAACAAGGGTGACGACGGCAAGGACGACGGCAAGGATGACGGCGAGGACGACCTCGAGGAAGGCTTTCACCGTGTCAAATTTGAGTGGGAGGGTATTCCCGATCAGATAATCGAGGACGGCGAGCGTGCTGTTCCGCCCGACATACCTTCAAGAGACTATTACACCTTCGGCGGATGGCTCCTCGACGGCGAGCCCTGGTTATTCAGCACTCCCATCACCGATAGCATAACCCTCGTTCCGGATTGGAGAGCGGATGTGTTTAACATCACCTACTTTGAGGGGGAGGTAGTGTTGGATATTACGCCGAGCACCTACCCTGCAGATACCGAGGGCTTCGATCTGCCCATCCCCTCGGGGAAGAAGCACTATACGTTCGACGGATGGTATCTGGACAAGGAATTAACCGAGCAGGTAACACGTATCGAGCGTGGCTCGGTAGGCAATATGACCTTCTATGCTAAGTTCACTCCCATCGCTTACACTATCACGTATGAGCTGGACGGCGGTACGAACGATTCCTTCAATCCTCAAACGTACACGGCACCCGATTCCTTCAGACTGCTCGCGGCCGAGAAGCAGGGATACGAATTTGTCGGTTGGTATACCACGTCCACCTTCGATGACGGAACCGAGATCACCTCGATAACGAATGCGACCCGTGAGAGCTTCACGGTGTATGCGAAGTTCGAGCCTAAAAAATATAGCATCACCTACCAGCTCGACGGCGGCACCAACAGCAAGGACAATCCCGGAGAATATACCGTCCTCGACTCGGAGTTCGAGTTTTATTCGCCCACCAAGGACGGTTACAAGTTCATGGGATGGTTCACAAATTCCTCGTTTACTACGGGCATAACCACTCTCGAGGGAAAAACGGGTAACCTCACACTCTATGCAAAATGGACGCAGGAGTCGGGCGGTAACATAGTGACCCCCGAGGATCCCTTCTGATCATAGAAAACAACGGCGACCCGCGATAGAGCAGGTCGCCGTTGTTTTCTCTTTTTCTATTGTTGAAAGCGTGCTACCGACACGCAAGCTTACCCATTTAGCCGTGTAGGTGTCGCGTTTTTTCGAGCTTATACGGAAACTGTCCTCTTCATTTCCTCGGACTCCTCAGCGGTTCTGTTGATCTCCTCGGGCGAGTAGAAGGTGGGTACTACCCTCTTCATAGCCTCGGTAACGGAGGCGGATGCGATATCGTTCTCCGCATCGATAACGGCCTGTCTTAATACGTCGAGCTTCTCATCAACAGCCTCTCTTGTAAGAGGAGCATCCTTCTCGATGAATATGAGGTTATTGTCTGTCTTCATCAGCGTCTCGGTCTTGATAAGCAGCTCCTCATAGAGCTTCTCGCCGGGACGGAGACCCGTCTCTTCGATCTTGATATCGATATGAGGACGAAGGCCCGAGAGCTTGATCATATTCTCCGCAAGATCGTAAATCTTGACGGGCTTACCCATATCAAGCACGAAGAGCTCTCCGCACTTAGCCATAGCACCCGCCTTCATAACGAGCCCCGATGCCTCGGGAATGGTCATGAAGTAACGGATTATTCTTTTATCTGTAACGGTAACGGGGCCGCCGAGCATTATCTGTCTCTTGAAGAGGGGGATAACCGAGCCGTTAGAGCCGAGAACGTTGCCGAATCTCACGGCACTGAAGGCTGTATTGCTATCGGTACGGCACTGAATTATCATCTCGCACATACGCTTAGACGCACCCATTACGTTAGTGGGGTTAACTGCCTTATCGGTAGAGATGAGTATGAACTTCTTAACTCCGTACTTCTCTGCCGCATTGGCGGTGTTGTAGGTGCCTATACAGTTGTTCTTAATAGCCTCACAGTTGCTGTGCTCCATAAGGGGCACGTGCTTGTGAGCTGCGGCGTGGAACACGATGTCGGGACGGTAGTAAGCAAAGACAGCCTCCAGCCTCTTCACGTCTCTCACCGAGCCGATCTCAACCGCAAGGTCGAGGGTGTCGCCGTATTTCTTCCTCAATTCCTGCTCAATGTCGTACGCATTGTTCTCATAGATGTCGAAGATTACAAGCTTCTCGGGCGAGCACTTAGCCACCTGACGTGCAAGCTCGCTTCCGATAGAGCCTCCGCCGCCCGTGATAATCACACGCTTACCCGAGTAGAAGTCCTTAGTCTGTCCGTCGGCAACCTCAATGGACTTTCTGAAAAGAAGGTCCTCGATATTGAATTCTCTTACCACTCTCTTGGGAGTGCCTGCGGGGCTATCCGTCTTACTGTGAGGGAAATCGTAAATCTTTACCTTACACTCAAGCTTGCCGTAGAAGTCAAGAAGATGGCGTGCCGCCTCACCCTCGAGCTGGGGTATGGCAATAATAATCTCCTGCACGTTATGCTCGGAGAGGAGCTTAAGAGTCTCGTCATCCTCCGCATACACGGGAAGACCCACAATTCTGCTTCCAACCTTAGTAGGATTGCTGTCAATGAAGCATACGGGGAGATAGTATGAGCCCGAGAAGCTGAGAAGCTCCTCTGCAAGGAGGGCACCGACCTGTCCCGCTCCCGCAATGGCAACCGTGATCTTATTAGTGGTCTTGTCTCTGTCAAAGAGAGCACGTCTTTTATAAAGCTGTTGATATACGAATCTCGAAATGAGGGTTGCGGAGTTGAGAAGAGAGAGAAGGATCAGGCTCTTCCATTCACCGATATATCCGACGGACAGTACGCAGGTAAGTCCGAATGCACAAACACCGCCGAGGTAATCGGCTACCACCATCTCAAGGAACACCTTGGAGTTGGCATATCTCCACATATTATTGTAAAACTTCAGTACCAGTCTCGACGCCATAATAACTCCGGTGACTATTCCGAAGTTCGCAAAGTAGCGTCCGACATCATCGAAATGGATGACGTCTCTCACCATCAGCAGTGATCCCATAAAAGCGTAGACGGCGAAAATTATAGCTGCGTCTACACATATCAGTAACAGTCTGCGACTCTTAAAGTAGCGTTTCATAACTTCCTTCTTTCGTGAAATTATAAAATTTCACACTTTTTTACATTCCAACGTTTCTATTTTACAACAAAGAGGGGGTAAAGTCAAGTTTTTTATTGACTTTTCATAAAAAAAGATATATAATACTGTTAATTGTTGTGATTTTTGAGAAAAAATCCCTGATTTTGGCGAGGTTAACATGAGCTTAAAGACAGATCCGAGGCTTGCGAGGCTACGCGAGACCTTTTCGGATAATTTTAATATTACGAGAATGTACGCATGGTATCTCGAAATGTGTCCCGAGGTAATATGCAGTGAGATGATAGACGAGCTTACGTCGGACGGCACAATAGATAAAAAGTCGGCAATCGTTGCAATTCTCTCCGAGATATTCTCTCTCGACGTGGATAGAGGTCAGTATGACAGACATATGATAAGGGATTATCTCACCCCCTCCGTACGCATACTCGACCCTGAGAGGTACACCGAGAACCCCTACTACAAGAATATAAAAATCGAAAACGTTAAGGACGGAGACTGGGAATTCCGCCTCGAGACCTATCCCGCATACCGCGGAATGATAGCGGGAGATATGATAATGGATGACGGCTTCAAAGAGCTTCCTCCCCTTGGATTTTTCGACGTTGATTTCTCCTTTCCCGCTGTTTTGGAGGGCGGAAACGAGTGGATGACGCTGACACCTGTCGACCTTGACACCTCAGACTATGCTATCGAGAGGGCACACGGAGACGTTGTTACGTTCGGTCTCGGACTCGGTTATTACGCTTATATGGTCTCGGAGAAGCCCGAGGTCAGAAGCATCACGGTAGTCGAGAAGAGCGATGACGTTATACGTCTGTTCAAGAAGCATATTCTCCCGCAGTTCCCTAACCGTGACAAGGTTAAGATCGTATCGGCAGACGCCTTCGAGTACGCAGAGGAGGTATGTCCCTCTATGGGATATGACGTGGCCTTCGTCGACACCTGGAGGGATGCATCGGACGGTGCACCGATGTATGAGAGGATGAAGAGGCTCGAGAACCTCTCTCCCGATACGGAATTCATATACTGGATAGAGAATTTCCTCATCTCACGAATAAGAGCGGAGAAATACGCATCGCTTATCGATCTTATAGACGGGAAAGATGAAAACGCCCCGAGAGATATCAAAAGCCTTGAGGAAGCTCTGCGACACCCGCTCGATAGCAAATAAAAAAACGATTTTGTTATTGACAACCATACTTTTACTATGATATAATACTAGTATAAGAATTCCCCCCTACCGGGGGACGATCATAGAATGCGTGCGTAACTGACGGTGTAGTAGGATTTTACCTATGTGGAGCGTACGCTATAATTTGCCGACCGTCTGGGCAGTTTGATACCCTTTTCTGCTGGGGTATTGACTGTCTTTTTATTTCCCCAAGAGAAAAGGAGGACGAGCTGATGACAAATTCCGAATACAGATACGAGGGATGGGAGGGCTTCTGTCACGGTGAGTGGGAGATGTCCATATCCGTGCGTGATTTTTTACAGAATAACTACACTCCCTACGAGGGCTCATCCGACTTCCTCAAGGGTGCGTCCGAGAGGACTCTCCGCCTGAACGAGAAGCTTAATGAGCTTTTCCGTCTTGAGCGTGAGAACGGCGGTATTATGGGAATTGACAACGAGACTGTTTCCTCGCTTACGAGCTACCCTGCGGCGTATCTTGACAAGGATGACGAGCTTATTGTAGGTCTTCAGTGCGGTGCTCCGCTTGTAAGAGGTATTCACCCCTTCGGCGGTATAAGAATGGCGAGAGCGGCGTGCAAGGCGTACGGCTATGAGCTCTCAGAGAAGATCGAGGATGAATTCCTCTACCGCACGACACACAATGACGGAGTATTCAGGGCTTACACCGATACCATGCGTCAGATGCGACACGCCGGTATACTTACAGGTCTTCCCGATGCATACGGCAGAGGCAGAATAATCGGAGATTACAGAAGGATCGCACTCTACGGAGTCGACAGACTCATCGAGGAGAAGAAGCGTGACAAGGCGGCCCTTGCGAAGAGGGGCATGTCAGAGGAGAACATCCGACTGACCGAGGAGGTATACAAGCAGATCGACTTCCTTGAGAAGATCAAGGAGATGGCGAGAATATACGGCTGTGATATCTCCGAGCCTGCGAAGAATGCGACCGAGGCTACTCAGTGGCTCTATTTCGGCTATCTTGCGGCGAACAAGGAGCAGAACGGTGCGGCTATGTCTCTCGGCAGAGTGAGCACGTTCCTCGATATTTACATTGAAAGAGATCTTAAGCGTGGTATCATAGACGAGACCTATGCACAGGAGCTCATGGATCAGCTGGTCCTCAAGCTCAGGATGATACGTCACCTCCGCACTCCCGAATATAACGAGCTCTTCGGCGGAGATCCCATGTGGATCACCGAGGCTGTCGGCGGTATGGGCGAGGACGGAAGGACTCTTGTTACCAAAAATTCATATAGAATTCTTAACACGCTATACACCCTCGGCCCGTCACCCGAGCCCAACCTCACCGTTCTCTTCAGCGAGAGGCTGCCTGAGGACTTCAAGCGTTTCTGTGCGGGCGTATCGATAGAGACCGACTCTATTCAGTATGAGAACGATGATATTATGCGTCCCGAGTACGGTGACGATTATGCCATCGCCTGCTGTGTCAGTGCGATGAAGGTCGGACACCAGATGCAGTTCTTCGGAGCGAGATGCAACCTTCCCAAGGTTCTCCTTATGGCCATCAACGGCGGCAAGGATGAGAAGTACGGAATGCAGATCGGCCCCGAGATGCCCGTATACGAGGGCGAGGTGCTTGAGTACGGCGAGGTGAAGAGGAGACTCGACGTATACCTTGCGTGGATCGCCGAGCAGTACGTCAGCACGATGAACGTCATTCACTATATGCACGACAAGTATGCATATGAGAAGATACAGATGGCTCTGCACGATACCGACGTTGAGAGGCTGATGGCATTCGGAGTTGCGGGACTTTCGGTTATTGCTGACAGCTTATCCGCTATCAAGTATGCCAAGGTCAGAGTTATCAGAGGCGAGGACGGCGTTATCACCGACTTCGAGACCGAGGGCGATTTCCCGAAATACGGTAACGATGATGACAGAGTCGACACGATAGCCAAGGAGCTTTTACACCAATTCATTACCGAACTGAGAAAGACTCCCGCGTATAGAGGTGCTATCCATACACTCTCAGCCCTTACCATAACAAGTAACGTGGTTTACGGCAAGAAGACGGGTGCTACCCCCGATGGCAGACGTGCAGGCGAGCCCTTCGCTCCCGGAGCAAATCCGATGCACGGCAGAGAGAGGTGCGGAGCTCTCGCATCGCTCAACTCGGTAGCCAAGATGGACTATCAGGACTGCAGAGACGGTATATCCAACACCTTCTCGATCATCCCCTCGGCACTTGGAAGGACAGATGAAGAAAGAAGAGGCAATCTTGTCTCCATTCTTAACGGATATTTCGCATCCCGTGCACATCATATAAACGTAAACGTGCTTGACAGAGAGAGACTCACAGAGGCTATGGAGAATCCCGATCTCTACCCCAACCTCACGATAAGAGTCTCGGGCTATGCGGTCAACTTCCACAAGCTCTCACGTGAGCAGCAGAGGGAGGTCATCAACCGCACCTTCCACGACAGAGTATAATATGAAGGGCTACGTACACAGTCTTCAGTCAATGGGGACGCTCGACGGCCCGGGACTCCGTGCGGTGGTATTTCTGTCGGGGTGTCCGCTCCGCTGTATCTACTGTCACAATCCCGACACACACGCATTGACGGATGGCGAATACTGTGATGCGGAGGATATTACGGGGAGGGTTAAGCGTTTATACCCTTACATCAAGGATGGCGGTGTGACCTTCTCGGGTGGCGAGCCCTGCCTTCAGGCGGCCTTCGTCAAGGAAATGGCGGAGAGCCTGCGAGAAATGGGGCTTCATATCGCCCTCGACACCTCGGGCTGTATTATGAACGGGGACGTTGACAGCCTTCTTGACTCGGTTGATCTTGTGCTCTTGGACATCAAATTCACAAATGACAGTGATTATTTTCGCTACACGGGTACCCATATAGACACACCTCTCGCTATGCTTAGGGAGTGTGAGAGACGCGGTCTTGCGGTATGGATAAGGCACGTAGTAGTGCCCGGCATCAATGATAATAAAAAGAGCATTTCGGCACTCAGGGAGCTTCTACGCCCCTACTCGGTGATAGAGAAGATCGAGCTTCTTCCCTTCCGCAAGCTCTGCCTCGAGAAGTATGAGGAGTTAGGAATTGATTTTCCCCTCAAGGATACTCCCGAGATGAATCCCGAGCGTCTATCGATGCTCGAGGAGTGTTTAAAATAAAAACGCCCCCCCTGGGAGCGTGCAAGCTAAAAGAAACCAAAGGCGGTGATAGACGTGAGCGACTTTGAGCGTTACGGCGACTATAACGAATACGACGAGCCTCCAAAGGCCAAAGGAATAGGACTTCTACTTAAGATTATCATCATCGTTGCGTGCATCAGTGTGGCATTTGTTCTCGGATATAGAATTTTCCTCTTTAATTATTATCCGAAATCAATGAAGAGACTTTATTTCACCGAGGAGCTGACCGAATATTATAATGCGACCGACGGTAATATCGGTGCTCTCACTCAGGAATATCCTTATATGTATGACGATCCCGAGGACGGCAACTTCTTCGGTGCCAACGTCATAATTATCCGAGGTGCCAATGAGATACAGTTCTCGATAAGGTACAACAAGACACTTTTCGACGATCTTGAGAAGAAGTACGGCGTGTCGCTTGACAAGGATCCCGAGAAATTCATCTTCACCCTTGAGAGGAACCCCGGTGATGCGGGAGGCGATCCGCCCGAGATAGGCGTCCTCAAGCACAACGGAATCGAAAAGAAGATGATGTACGTATATCACAAGCTTGTTTTCGGCGAGATAGATTTCGGAGATGGCGATGAGAAGATCGAATGGCTGAGAGTCAGGATCACGATAGACGGAGTTGACCTCGGCGATGATGAATACGTCATACCCGTGTATCAAAATCACAAGGATTATAGCAAGTTTGACGATTACAAGCTTGCGAAGGACGAGGTACCTCCATCATGACACCGGAAATATCCGTACACGCAAGGCCGACAAACAATAAGGCAAGGATCGCCGTATGTGCATGCTTCATATCCGCACTTATCATCCTTACAGTATCCGCACTTGTCGATAAGTACAAGGGTGTGCTCGGCTTTATTATGCTGATAGCACTCACATCGGCGATATTCATCTACGTCAAGTTTTTAGCGACGAAATACATCTATGATCTTACCACCTCACAAGAAGGAGCTCCGATACTGATAGCGAGGAGCATCACGGGCAAGCGTGAGAGCACTCTTATGCGTATAGAGCTCGCACAGGTTATCCTGGTCGAGAGACTCGAGGGTGATGAGATACACTCCTACCGCACCGAGGCAGGGGTGCTCAAGTACGTCTACTCCCCTACCCTGATGCCCGAGGCACTCACCCTTATCAAAATGAGAGCGGCATATCAGAAAGCGGACATCTTAATCGAGGCACCGAAGGAATTCGAAGCCCTCATAAGAGACACCGCAGAAAAGGCGAGAGAATTATTTGCCGCAGAGGACGAAGAATAAGGGCAAAACGAAGATTAAACGGATTTTGGATAGAAATTCTCGGATGACGGGCGAGAAGCGTACAAGCGTACGCTGAGTGAGAAAACGAGAATAGAATAAAAAACCTTACCAAAGCAGAGAAAACCGCAGGTTTTCAACCTTGATTCTTTTAAAATTGCAAAAAGAAGGGCAGAGGCACTGTTTTTTTGACAATGCCCCTGCCGTTTTTTATTCGGTTATGCCGAAATACGAAAGCTCTTATGCAAGCTCTGCGAAGTACTTAATGGTTCTAACCATCTGAGAGGTGTAGGAGTTCTCGTTGTCGTACCAAGAAACAACCTGTACCTGGTAGGTATCCTCATCGATCTTAGCAACCATGGTCTGAGTTGCATCGAAGAGAGAACCGTAGGTGATACCGATAACGTCGGAGGAAACGATCTCCTCAGTGTTGTAACCGAAGGAAGCGGATGCAGCAGCCTTCATAGCAGCGTTGATGCCGTCCTTGGTGATATCCTTACCCTTAACAACTGCAACAAGGATAGTGGTAGATCCGGTGCAGGTAGGAACTCTCTGAGCAGAACCGATAAGCTTACCGTTGAGCTCGGGAACAACAAGGCCGATAGCCTTAGCAGCTCCGGTAGAGTTGGGAACGATGTTCTGAGCACCTGCACG
>JAZQYD010000079.1:0-70802 GCA_045633405.1 Eubacteriales bacterium
TGCACCTTAGCCTTCTCCTGAGGGAGAAGGGGGACAATAAGGCTCCCTCCGGGAGGGAGCTGTCGAGCGAATGCGAGACTGAAGGAGCACGCGTCAGCTATATACTTCATCGCATTCCCATCTACACTATCAATTCTTTCACCACAAGGTCAATGTATCTACACACTCCGTGAAAGTTTTCTTTCACCTGATAATTGGTAAATCTTATTACCTTCAGATCATACCCCTCGAGAATTTCTGTCCTGAATTCGTCTTTTTTCTTTCCATCCTCGGTATAATGCTGTGACCCGTCAATTTCTATAACCAGCCTTGCGGCGTGACAGTAAAAATCTGCAATAAAATTATCTATCGCCTTTTGCCGCTGAAACCGGATTTCATATTTTGATAAAAAATCGTACCATAAATGATTCTCTTCCGGGGTGGCGTTTTTACGAAGGTTCTTTGCGTTCTCTATATTTTCTTTGTTGTATTCGAGCGACATATTATCCTCCGTAACATATTAGTTCAAATTGGTTTTGCTTAATGCTTGCATAAATTCTAAGTGCACGCAGGCTCCTTCCACCACTTTGTGGTCCCCCTCCCTCTCGGAGGGAGGCTAAGGAGGCGTTTTTTATTCGTAGGGTATTTTGTGTTTTACCTCTTCACCTCATTGTACATCGCACTTTCCTCAGGGAGGGTGCATTCATACTCATCACCGAACACCGTCTTGAAGAGCACCTTAGCGAAGAGCTTGTGCATATCCTTATTCGGGTGGTTGATTCTGTTAGCGAGAAGCTTCGTGGTATCAGAGGTCTTCGCCATTTCCTTCCACTCCGCATATGCATCGGCGACCTTCACGCCGTGGGCTGTGGCGACCGCACGTGCGGCATCCATAAAGATATCCATTGTGCCGTTGTTCTGCTTCTCGGCGGTTACACACGAGTAGCCTGCGGCGGGTGCATCGGGGTCGGTGGGATATGTATTAAGCATATTCGGGGTCATAAATACGCACTCAATCCCCTCCTCGTTCAGGCGTGAGAATATCCCCGCAAGCGAATTTTTAAACTTTTCAAGATCGCCATTGACGTCATTGAGTCCGAAGCAAACGACAACGAGGTCGGGGTGGTAGGCGAGCACGTCCCTCTCGAGTCTGTCAAGGCCGTTGTGTGCACCCGTAGCACCTATTCCCGAATTGATGGCGTTGACGGGCACGTAGGCACGTATACCCGACACCATTTTAGTAAAGACACGGTGATATACCGCATCGTAGTCAAACTCACCCGATGAGAACGCACCGTGCGTGACGCTGTCGCCGAGGAATACTATATTGATAGGGCCGTTTTCGCAAAGTCCCTTATAATCAAGCTGTATTTTTTCTCTGATATCCACTCTTATATCCTCCCTAATAGCAAGATAAAAAAAGTATAGCACACCGCCCTGCTTTTTTCAAGTCCCCTATTTACAAAACATCCCGGATGTGGTATAATTTTTCAAAAAGCAACCGGAGGTTTCATATGGATATAAGAGAGCTTGGAAAGATACAGTATCGCTCCCATGAATCGATAGGCACGTACGTGACGAGTGTCATCGGTGTTATAGACGAGAGCATTGAAAGATATAGGGCAGGACTTATCGACGAGGGCTACACCTTAGTCTCCGAGAGGACTGCGGCACGCAACCGCTTCTACGTATACAAAAAGGGAGATGATGCACTCTTCCTATCCTACTTCCCCGTGCTCTCCGAGGCGAGAGTTATCGAGGAGGAGAGCTCCCTTCATTTCTCCTTCGCCGACAAGTGCACAGAGGATACTGTCACCCCCTCCATCACTCAGCTCGACCTCGGTGACTTCGCAATGTGCTACGCCATCCGTATGGCGGACGGCAGATTTATCGTCATCGATATGGGCTACTATCCCGAGGACGTGGACACCCTCTACAACCTGCTGACCGAGAGAGCGGAGGGAAGAGACATCAGGATAGCCGCCTGGATACTCACTCACCCGCACATCGATCACTACCACGGTGTTATGCCCTTCTTGAGAAGGTATAGCGACAAGGTGACTGTCGAGAAGATGCTCTTCTCCTTCCCTGCCTGTGATCCCGAGGATCTCGTTATGCTCCCCGACCTTGGCGGTCCCAACGACGATATGCACAAGATACCCGAGCTCCGCGAGCTGATGACCGAGTTAGGTATTCCCGAATTCCGCACTCACACGGGCGTTATCTACAATATAGGCGGTGCCGAGATAGAAATCCTAAACTCCCCCGACGATAACCTCTACCCCAACGTGAGAAACAGCAATAACGTCTCCCTCGTCTTCACCTTCACCTACCGCGGACAGAAGATATTCTTCGGCGGAGACTATCAGTTCCAAGCCGCTCACTGGAGGGGCTACCGCTTCACCGACGTATGGGGCGACTATATCAAGTCGGATATTATGCAGGTGCCTCACCACGGCTTCCACGGCGGAACGAAGAGGCTCATCGAGGACTGCAATGCTCACACCTATCTTATGCCCTCCTTCGAGGACGACACCTTCGAGAAGATATGCTGTAAGTATGATTTCAACTACCTCTCCTGGGTACGCCCCGAGACGCTCGATTATTACACGGGCTCGACAGGCAACGTGACTATTAACATCCCCCACGTACCGACCAAGGAAGGACGAGAGAGGCTGGACGCCCTCCTCGAGAAGTACGGAGTTACCGAGGATAAGATAGTACACCGCTTCTGATATAACTAAAGCCGAAGAGCTTATCGACAGCCCTCGCCACCATGGCGGGGCTTAAAAATTTACTTATTATATATTGATATTTTCCATAAAATATGGTAAACTCTCTATATAGAATATATAAGGAGTAATAATGAAAATTACAGATACTATAATTAACGTCGGAGTCACCGACAGATTGACCGATCTTTTCGAGGGTCAGTACCTCGTCCCCGACGGCATAAGATACAATTCGTACGTCATCCGAGGCGAGAAGACAGCGGTCATCGACTCTGTGGATTCGAGATTCTCCGACGAGTGGCTTAACAATATTGAAAGAGAGCTCGGAGGTATTTCCCCTGATTATCTCGTTATACAGCACATGGAGCCCGACCACTCGGGCAGTATTGCGGCGTTCACCGAGAAATACAAGGATGCGAAGCTTGTCTCGAGTGCCAAGGCATACGTGATGATGAAGAATTTCTACGGCATCATCCCCTCCGAGGGATGGCTGACCGTGGGCGAGGGGGACGTGCTCTCGCTCGGATCGCGTGATCTGACCTTCGTGACCGCACCCATGGTTCACTGGCCCGAGGTAATAGTGACCTACGATAATCTTGACAAGGTTCTCTTCTCCGCCGACGGCTTCGGTTCATTCGGCACGGGCGACGCTTCCGAGGCGTGGGATGACGAGGCGAGACGCTACTACATCGGTATAGTTGGTAAGTACGGTCTTCCCGTCACCAACCTTTTAAAGAAGGCATCCAAGCTCGATATATCCGTAATAGCACCCCTCCACGGCCCCATCCTTACGGGTGACCTCTCGCATTATCTGTCTCTCTACACCGCCTGGGCGAGCTACACTCCAGAGGATCGTGGAGTAGTGATAGCCTACGCATCCATCTACGGCAACACGAAGAAGGCGGCAGAGGCACTCAGAGACGATCTTACTGCACGCGGCGAGAAGGTAGCGATCTACGACCTCGCAAGATGTGATAAGCACAAGGCAGTCGCCGATGCATTCAGGTATGACAGACTCGTCCTCGCTGCGGCATCCTACAATGCGGACGTCTTCCCTCCCATGAGAGAATTTATAAATAAGCTCACCGAGCGTGGATATTGCCGTCGCACTGTGGGTATCATACAGAACGGTAGCTGGGCACCCTCGGCGGCGAAGGTCATGAGAGCTCTTCTCGAGGGAGCGAAGGACGTCACCTTCACCGAGTGCGAGGTAACCGTAACCTCAGCCCTGACCGATATAACAAGAGGCGACATCACACGCCTCGCAGACGAATTATGTAAATAAGAGTTGTCATTTTGACAGCAAATTACCTAGAAAAAGGAGAAGAATTATGAAAAAGTACGTATGTGACGCTTGCGGATGGGAGTACGACGAGGAGGTCGGATATCCCGAGGGAGGCATTGCTCCCGGCACTAAGTTTGAGGATCTTCCCGATGATTTCGGGTGTCCCCTCTGCGGAGTAGGTAAGGACACCTTCAGCGAGGCATAAGATCAAAGGCACGGGCGGTCACCCATGGGTAAAGCACCGCCCCAAACAAGTATTTTCAGTTACCAAGAAAGGTTAACAGCATCCTATGGAAATTGTCTTTCTGACAGCTCTTGGCGTAGGAGGAGCCACCGTCATCGGTGCTCTTATCGGCTTCCTCTCACGCTCCATCTCACATAAATATTCCGATATAGTCCTTTCATTCGCTGCGGGAGTTATGCTCTCTGCGGCGGTTATAGGACTCATCCTCCCCTCCATCGAGTACGGAGGAGAATACGGCATTCTCGTGACCGTTGCAGGCATCTTCGTAGGTGCGACGGCACTCAGCTTAGTAGATAAGCTTGTCCCCCACCTCCACGTTATTGCAGGAGCAGACAAATCAGAGGATCACAACAACCACAAGCTCGACCGTGTCCTCCTCTTCGTCCTCGCAATAGCGATACATAATCTCCCCGAGGGACTTGCGGCAGGAGTCGGCTTCGGCTCGGGCAACACCGCCCACGCTCTTCTCATCGCAGGAGGCATCGCACTCCAGAATATTCCCGAGGGCATGGTCATAATCGGCCCGATGCTTGCGGCGGGAGTTAAGCCGAGAAGAACCTTCCTCATCGCCGCCTTTACGGGTGTGGTAGAGGTTGTCGGAACGCTTATCGGATATTTCGCTGTCACGATTTCCACGGCAGTGCTTCCCTTCGCTCTCGCATTTGCAGGAGGCACGATGCTCTACGTTGTCTCCGACGAGATCATCCCCGAGACACACGCACACGGACATCAGAGAGGTGCAACGCACGCACTGCTTATCGGCTTCTGTCTTATGCTGGTATCCGACCTTCTTCTTGGATAATTTTCCCCCACCGCCTGTGATCTGCCCGATGAGCGAATTACAAAACGGTGGGGCTTCTTTTTTAAAGTCCCTTGACTATATATTTTAAAATTGCTATAATTATTGTATGATAAACGTATTTTACCGAAATGAGGTGAACACTTTTGGAAAAGAATAGTCTCAAGGCGTGGCTGTATCTTCTGCCGGCTATAATATTTCTCGGTGTATTTCTTGTATACCCCCTGATCGACGTTCTCATATATTCCTTCGAGGAGGGCTTCAACTTCGCCGCCCAGGACTTTATGGGATACGGAACGTATAATTATTCCTACGTCCTTCGTGATCCTTATTTCATTGCGGCACTCAGAAACACCCTGATACTCGTATTTATCACGGTTCCCGTTTCCACAGCACTCTCGCTCTTCATCTCCTTGGCTCTCTCTTCCATCAAGAAGCTGAGAAACCTCTTCCAGACGATCTTCTTCCTTCCTTACGTTACCAACACCCTCGCTGTCGGACTTGTATTCATGATACTCTTCAAGCCGACTATATACAACGACGGTCTTGTAAATATGGTGCTCAACCTCTTCGGCCTCGAGACGGTCGACTTCATTGAAGGCCCGTATTGGGCTAAGATGCTCGTCCTCTGCCTCTACACCGTGTGGGTGGTAATGCCCTTCAAGATACTCATCTTCACAAGTGCTATTGCATCCGTGCCTAAGACCTATTATGAGGCCGCACTCATCGACGGCACGTCGAAGAAGAGAATGTTCACGAGAATCACCCTCCCGATGATCTCCCCCTCGATATTCTATCTGGTTATCACGGGCTTCATCGGTGCATTCAAGGCTTACAGTGACGCGGTAGCCCTATTCGGCTCGAACCTGAATGCGAGCAACATGAACACCCTCGTCGGATACGTTTACGACATGCTCTACGGAGAGGGAGGCGGATATCCGTCATTCGCATCTGCGGCGGCGATCATCCTCTTCTCCATAATCCTGACTATTACCTGCATCAACCTCATTGTGAGCAAGAAGCGTGTGCATTACTAAGGAGGTACAATGACAGATCTTACTAAAAAGAACGCCTTAAAGAAGGAGAGGTCGGGAAATGTCGCCCTCCGAGTCCTGGTTTACGGCTTGCTTATCATATGGGCTCTTGCGGTGCTTTTCCCCTTCTACTGGATGATAATCTCATCCTTCAAGGGATATCTTGACTACGCCGCCGAGGAGACTCCGAAGCTCCTCCCTGTTTCGCCCACTCTCAAGAACTATAAAACCGCCTTTACAGAGGCACCCCTTCTCGACTATTTTCTCAATACGATCATCTTCACCGTGATTACTACGGCGATAATGCTCATAGTTATCGTGCCCGCCGCGTTCGCATTTGCAAGGCTGCAGTTCCGAGGCAAGAACGTGCTCTTCGTCGTCTTTCTGTCTCTTATGATGATCCCCTCGGAGCTCGTTGTCATCACGAACTTCGTCACGATAACCAAGCTCGACCTACGTAACACCTTCACGGGACTTATTCTCCCGTCCATAACCTCGGTTTTCTATATTTATCTACTGAAGGAAAACTTCCAGCAGATACCGAACGAGCTCTACTACGCCGCCAAGGTGGACGGAACGAGCGACTTCAAATATATGATGAAGGTCATGCTCCCCATCTGTAAGCCCACCGTTGTAACCATAACGATACTCAAGGTCATCGAGTGCTGGAACTCTTACGTATGGCCGAGGCTTATCACCGACGATGAGAAATACTTCCTCGTCTCGAACGGTATACAAAAGATACGTGAGTACGGTCTCGGAAGAGATAATATTCCCGCTATGATGGCGACCGTAGTCGTAGTGTCGGTACCGCTCATCGTCCTCTTCCTCATCTTCAGAAAGAAGATCATCGCAGGAGTTGCTAGAGGAGGTACTAAGGGATGAGAAGGCTTTTATCGACCCTCGTTCTTCTCTCCATCGTTCTCTCATCATTGTTAGTCTTCACCTCCTGCCACGGTGTGAAGGACTACGATGCCTTCACGGTGCCCGATACCTTTGATGAGAACAAGGAATACGAGATCGTATTCTGGGCGAAGAATGAGAAGAACATCAAGCAGACACGTGTATATCAGGAGGCTATCGAGGAATTTGAAAAGATATACCCGAATATTCACGTAACTCTCAAGCTGTATTCCGACTACAAGGTCATATACAGAGACGTAATAACCAATATTCCGACCAAGACGACACCCAACGTCTGCATCACCTATCCCGACCACGTAGCGACCTACCTGACGGGAAGCAACAGAATAGTCCCTCTCGACGAATTGATGTACGATGAGAAATACGGACTCGGAGGCAGTGAAATACGCTTCGATGCTCCCACACCCGAGGAGATGGTGCCCGAGTTTCTCAGTGAGGGTATTGTTAACGGTAAGCAGCACGCTATCCCCTTCATGAGATCGACCGAGGCTCTCTACTACAACAAGAGCTACGTCGAGGCTCTCGGCTTCGAGATACCCGAGGTCATAACGTGGGACTTCGTCTTCGAGGTTTCGGAGGCGGCACTTGCCAAGGATGAGGACGGAAATTACCTTGTCAACGGACAGAACAAGCTGATCCCCTTCATCTACAAGTCGACCGACAATATGATGATACAGCTCCTCAAGCAATACGGAGGAGAGTACTGTAACGAGGACGGCGAAATCCTCCTCTTCAACGACACAACAAAATCTATCCTTCACACTGTTGCAGAGCACGCAGATACGGGTGCATTCTCCACCTTCGCACGAGTCAGCTACCCTGCCGACCTTCTAAACCGCGGTCAGTGCATCTTCGCTATCGACTCGACCGCAGGCTCGGTCTGGATGGGCAGAGACGGCCCTCTCTCGACGGTAGGTGACGATGAGGCGATCGATTTCGAGCTCGGTATATCGCCAATTCCTCAGCTCACCGAGACCTCCGAGCCCGTGATGATATCCCAGGGTCCGTCGATCTGTATTTTCAACAAGGAGTCGCAGGACGAGGTCATCGCATCCTGGATATTCGTTCAGTTCCTCCTCACCAACGAGGTGCAGATAGCTTACTCGCAGACCGAGGGATACGTCCCCGTAACGAAGAAGGCACAAGAGAGTGACGAGTATCAGGATTATCTCTCACGTGCAGGCGAGCTTGACGATAACGGTGACAACTACCTCTACTACGCTCCTAAGATCGAGGTATCGAAGCTTCTTCTCGAGAACACCGAGCACACCTTTATCACCCCCGTCTTCAATGGCTCGGCATCCGTCCGAATGGCTGCAGGCGAGATGATCGAGGAGGTAGTCAAGGCGGCGAATATGAAGCCGAAGAAGACGGTTGACGATGCGTTCATCGACGAGCTTTATAAAAAGGTGACGTCGCTCTACCGACTCGACAGCTTTACCGAACTCTCTATGATAAACGAGGACAAGCCTCTTCCGACTGTTTCGCTCCTTCTTATCATATCACTCTCGGTGATATGGGTTGTCCTAGGCTCGTACTTCATCGTCACACGTATAAGAGAGAATCATAAAGAAAAAAGAAGTGACATTGACTTGACAAATACTAAAAAAAGTGTATAATTATACTTGTGCTACGGCATAAAGAATATCTTTCCAAAAAGGAGAAGTAAAATGAAAAAGTTATTGGCTTTCGTTTTAATTATTGCTTGCATGCTTTCTATCGTTGCATGTGGCAAGGACGACGATGAAAATGCTACTGTGGATCCCAACAAAAAGTCTGAGGGTACCTTGACATATGCTGAGTATATGAGCACTGAGAAGGGTACTGAGGTTACCATCGAGGCATTTGTTCAGGCTAAGCAGGGCTGGTGGGACAACAAGGCTACCATCTACCTTCAGGACGGCACCGGCGGATATCTTGCATATAACGCTGCATGTACCGAGGAGCTCTACAACAAGCTCGCCGAGGGAACCAAGGTTAAGGTTACCGGTATGAAGGACGAGTGGAAGGGTCTTATTGAGATCGCTCCCGGTGCTACTATCGAGATCATCGAGGGTGACACGTATATCGCTCCCGCATTTGATGCTACGTCGCTTCTCGGCAAGGATGAGATCATCAACAAGCAGAATATGAAGGTTGCGTTCAAGGGTCTTACCGTTGCAGCTAAGGTTGACGGCGACGGTGTAGAGCACGCATTCTTCTACAACTGGGATAACTCCGGCGACGGCGAGGGCGACAGCGACCTTTACTTCGACCTCACCGACGGCGAGAACGTTTATACATTCGTTATCGAGTACTACCTCACCGGTCCCGACTCCGACGCTTACAAGGCTGTTCAGGCTCTTAAGGTTGGCGACGTTGTCGACGTCGAGGGCTTCCTTTACTGGTACGAGGGTGCTCAGCCTCACGTTACCTCTGTTAAGGCAGCAGGCTAACTTGTATATTTTCAAAGAGGAGATGCATATCGCATCTCCTCTTTTTCTCGCCTTCTGCAAGTTATAAATATAAATTTTATCTCCCCACCGAGGCTTTTCACTTGACTTTTTTCCTTCTAAATGATAATATATATGTACAGTAAATAATGCGAGGAATAAATATGAATTCTATTAAGAAGCTATTAGCTCTCCTTCTCATCCTTGCGATGTCTCTCACTATGCTATTCTCATGCGACATACAGCTCGGCGGAGACGGTAACAAGGATGACAGCACAAATACAGGCGATACAGGCAACAACGGCGGTGGGCAGAGTAAGAAACAGCTCTCCATACCCAAGGTAACTCTCACCGACTCGACCGTTACCTGGCTCCCCGTTGAAGGTGCGGTAGGATACGAGGTATCCGTAGACGGCACCATTTTATCTCTCTCGGCAGGTCAGCTCTACTACTTTGCAGGCAGTGATTGCACGGTAATGGTTCGTGCCGTAGGAGACGGAGTAACGACTACCACCAGCTATTGGTCCACTGTAATAACGATAGAGGTCGATATTCCCTCCCTCCCCACCCCTAACGTATCTGTTTCGGACGGTTATGCCGTATGGGATGCGATCGACGGTGCTACCGGATACGAGATCGATATGGACGGTGAGACAACCTGGCTTGACGCCACCATAACCTCCTTCGAGATCCCCGAGGGTAAGACCATCAGGGTACGTGCGGTAGGCGACGGACTCTGGTTCCGCTCGAGCGACTGGACACCCAAGATGACCTCAGAGGGAGCCGCCCACGTTCACAGCGATGATGACACCAACAATTTATGCGACTCCTGCGGAGTCAGCGTAATCATAACGGTAGACTTCTACGCTATCAACGACCTCCACGGTAAGTTCTGCGACACCGACAAGCAGCCCGGAGTCGATGAGCTCGGCACGTACCTCTCAAATGCCAAGAAGACCGACGATTACACCGTATTCCTTTCCTCGGGAGATATGTGGCAGGGCTCTGCTGAGTCCAACCTCACCGGCGGTATCATCCTCACGGAGTGGATGAACGAGATGGGATTCGTCTCCATGACTCTCGGTAACCACGAGTTTGACTGGGGCGAGGAGAGGATCAAGAGCAACCTCGCTGTGGCGAATTTCCCCTTCCTTGCTATCAATATATACTATGACGATACAAACGAGAGAGTAGACTACTGCCAGCCCTCCATTATGATCGATCTCGGCGACGTACAGATCGGTATCATCGGTGCAATAGGCGACTGCTACTCCTCCATCTCGGCTGACAGAGTCGAGGGCATACACTTCAAGACGGGTGACGCTCTCAAGTCACTTGTAAAGGCGGAGGCAAACCGTCTCAGAGACTACGGTGCAGACTTCATCGTCTACTCCATCCACGATGGCGACACCGACACTGCGGGCCTCCAGGGCTACATCGATATCGTGTTCGAGGGTCATACTCACAGTGCATACAAGAGAGTTGACTCCTACGGCATCCACCACCTTCAGGGTGGCGGAGAGAATAACGGTATCACCCACGCAGAGATATCCATCAACTCGGTAAACGGAAATTACGTTGTCAACACCTCCGAGGTTGTCGGCAGCAGCACCTACTCCTCCCTCGAGGACGATCCTAAGACCGAGGCTATCGAGGAGAAGTACAGAGACGTTATCACCAACGCGTACGCACCTCTCGGCAACGTTACCACCCCAATGTCCGACAGTGAGGTTGAGGATTACGTAGCAGGTCTCTACCTCGAGGCTGCTATTGCCAAGTGGGGCAGTCAGTACAACATCGTCCTCGGCGGCGGATTTTTGAAGACAAGATCACCCTACAACCTCTCGTCGGGAAGCATAGCCTATTCGGACGTCCTATCGCTCTTCCCCTTCGATAACAGACTCGTCCTCTGCTCGATAAAGGGAAGCACCCTGAAGAGCAGATTCATAAATCCCTCGGGCGACTATCACACCGCCCTCTCCGAGTACGGAAAGAGTATACAGAACAGCATCAGCGACAGTGCGACCTACTACGTTATAGTTGACACCTACACCCAGCTCTATAAGGCTAACAACCTCACGGTAGTCGAATACTATGATAATGACGTCTACGCACGCGACCTTCTTGCTAATGCAATAAAGGAAGGAAGGCTCGGCAATTCCGTCGACCACGGCGATAATTACACCCTCACAGAGATATCCGAGCTTCTAGAGATAGGCTCAGGTCTTGCACAGGGTGCCGAGACGAGCGAATACTACTACGTGAAGGGCACCGTAACCTCGATCGCAAACTCGACCTACGGCAATCTTTATATCGAGGACGAGAACGGCAATTCCATCTACGTGTACGGCGTGTACGATACGGCAGGCAACAGATATGACTCTATGACGAGCAAGATTCAGGTGGGTGACACAATTGTCCTCTACTCGAAGCTCTTGCATTATTATAATGCTACGTACGGCACGGATATGCTCGAATTAAAGAATGCAACTTACATAAAAACGGTAAACTGAAAAGAGAAAAACCAGAGGCTCTCGCCTCTGGTTTTTCTGTATGTGCAAATGATCAATCTGCGTATTTGTCGAAGGGAGCCTTTACAGTAACGTAATCGGGACCCGTGAGGACATCGAACGCATATTCAAATATGATGTTCTCACGCAGGTAGTCTATGGTATAATCCCCTGAAAGCTTCGCACGGTGCTCGGCAACAGCCTTATTGTACGCCTCTTCGGTCTCATACTTGTCGGGCGTGCATCCGACGTAGGAAAGATAGCTCACAAGAAGCTCGTCAATAAAAGCCTCGTAGAGGGCGGGCATCTCTTCCTCCGAGGGATATGCATTCTCTGCTCTCATTACGTAATAGAAGACAAGCTGCTGAGTTACAGACTTCTCAGCGATCTTCTTGAGCTCAGCCTTCCAATCAGCACCTGCTGAAAGCCCGAGATAGAGCCTTGCAAAATCGTCAAACGAGGGGTAAATGCTCGCATAATAGGCGTGCTGCTGCTTCAGAGTGGCCTCGTATGAATCATAGTAAGCATTAACCTCGCTCTCGGGAAGCTTTATCACCTCAGCACAGGATACGTAGTGAGCTAACAGTAAATTTACAACCTCATTCTTTACCGCCTCATTATAAGTATCGGTAAGACCTGCGAGTATCCTTGCACGGTACTTCTCCACAAGAGTATCGCCCTTATAATCCTTGAGGCTGTCCTCTGAAAGCCCAAGCACGTCAGTAATGAAGGCATCATCTATATCGGCGGGAGAAGCATATCCCGCATCGTAGACCTTGGCGAACTGCACGTAGACGTCGAAGTATACCTTCTTGCCTCTCAGAGCCTCCGTGTTATAATCGGTGGGGAAATACACCTCTACGGTAATAGGATCATCTCCTACTTCAAATGCACCGTTTATTCCGATATCGTAGTATGTAGCTTCCCCCTTCTCCGTTTTTGCGGTAAAGGTGATGGAGGAATTCTTTTCATCTACAAGCTTGGTGCCGATGGGGCGGTCCGAGAGAAGAAATTCACGGAAGCCCTCTCCGTATCTTTCGTCTAGAGTCGGGTCGGAGAGATCGATCATCTCAGTTTTGCTCTTGATGACCTCGCCGTCAGGCATAGTGGCACTGTAAGTGACAGAAACAAGCTGTCTCTCGCTTACAATGCTGAAGGCGGTAAACGTGACAGTCTCATCGTTTCCGTTCTTTTTCACGACCGTCTGATACTCGGTGCCGTATTTGAAGGTGGCAACGGTGAAAATCTCATAAAATCCATCACCCCATACACTGTCAATCTCATTCTCGCCGAGAGAAAGGTTCACGATTGCAGTAGCCTTCTCGCTTACAGCGTCACCGCTTGTTACGGTATATACGATAAATATCTTATCATCCTTACCGATCTCACCTCTAGAGGTATCGATGACGAGCGAGGAGTGCTCCGACGGCTTCTTGCCTATAAGCTCGAGCTCAAAGCCCACGATGAACGAGCCTGAGCCGATACCGAGGTCGTACAGAGAGCCCATGAAATTGCATCCGCCGTCAAATTCAACCTTGCGTCCGCTCTCAAGGGTGTAGCCTCTGTAAAATATAGAAACCACGTCTCCCGCGGTAATGATATAGTCATCTCCCGCATTAGTCGACTGGAGAGATCTCTTACTGTAAAGATCCTTAAGTATCGCCTGCTCCACGTCGATTTGCTCGATGGGATCGGTATTAACCTCGGCGAGAAAATCCTTGTATCCCGAAACCGTCAAGAACTGAGAGAGATCCTCCTTCATATAGTCAAGGGTCTCGTCCTTATCTTCTTCACCGCCATCAGGGGTGCCGTCATCCTTGTTGTCGTCCGAGTCTCCGTTGCCGTTATCCTTATTCGAGCTGTCATCCTGAGTATCAGGGTCATCCTTAGTACATGACACAAGGGTGAGTGTTATTCCGAGAGTGATCAGAATAGCCAGCATGAGGCTGATAATCTTCTTCATTTTTATCTCCGTTTCCCGACGTGACGAGACTCATCCCGACTCCGCCGCACAATTTTTTCACGCACGTGCGTGTATTATATATACTATATTTATTTTATTATCAATTATATAAAAAGTCAAGTGTTTATATATACTAATTCTTTATATAAAACAAGAGACCCCCGTGTAAGAGGGTCTCTTTAGACATTGTGATTTATATTATTCTGCGTACTTATCCGAGGGAGCCTTTACGGTAACGTAATCGGGGCCGGAAAGCTTCTCGAATGCGTACTCATAAACGATATTGTCACGGAAGTAGTCCTCGCCGTAATACGAAGCGAACTGCTCACGGTACTCAGCGACAGCCTTCTCGTACTCCTCGGTGGTGTCGTACTTATCGGGCTTGCAGTCGATGTTACCGAGATACTGCTCGAAGACCTTATTAAACTCCTTCTCATAACGGATCTTGAACTCAGCGTCGGGAATATACGCATTCTCTGCTCTGACAACAGAATAGAATACAAGCTTCTGAGTTACAGCCTCCTCTGCGATCTTCTGAAGCTCAGCCTTCCAGTCTGCATTAGTCGAAAGCTGGAGGTAAGCTCTTGCGAATGCATCGATAGTGCCGTAGTAGGAGGAGTACTGTGCGTACTGACTCTCAATGTCAGCGTAGTACTGATCGTAGTAAGCCTGAACCTCGCTCTCGGGAAGCTTCTCGACCTTAGCACACTTAACGTAGTGCTGAAGAAGTGCGTTGTAGAGAGTATCCCTCTTGGTCTGCTCATAGGTTTCGATGAGTCCCTTAAGGGTCTTATCACGGTATTTCTCCGTAAGAGTCTCACCCTCGTAATCCTTAAGATCCTCTGCAGTGAGCTTAAGAACCTCGGTGATGTAAGCATCATCAATATCAGCGGGAGTGTTGTACTCGGACTTGAAGTCATAAATTACAAGCTCGGTGATGTAAACGTCGAAGAACGCCTTCTTGCCTCTGAGATCCTCAGCGGTGTAATCGGTGGGGAACATAACCTCGACAGTAAGAGGATTGTCGCCGATAGTGAAGGTCTTATCTACCGTGATATCGAAGAAGCTGTTCTTGCCCTCGTTATCACCGTCCTTGGTAACGGTATTAAGCTTAGCCGCTACGTTCTTCTCATCAACAGCCTTGATGCCGATCGGAACACCGGAAAGGAAGAAATCACGGAAGCCCTCGCCGTACTTGGTATCAAGGTCGGGGTCGGAGAGGTCGATCATTGCACTCTTTCCCTGAACGATATCGCCGTTAGCCATGAATGCACTGTACTTAACGGAGATGAGCTGGTTTTCACCAACAACACGGTACGCCTTAAGAGTAACGGTCTCGGCACCGTTATCGGTCTCTACGCCGATCTTGTACTCCTGGCCGTAGTATCTGGTCTCCTCGGTAAGACCTGCATAGAAGAGAGTTCCCCAGGTCTCATCGATCTTATCCTTTCCAAGCGAAAGATCAACCACTGCGGTAGCAGTTGCGGTCGAAACCTTATCAACAGTCTTGGAGTAAACGATGAATATCTTATCATCCTTACCGATCTTACCCGTGCTGGAGTTAGCGGTGAAGGAGGAGTAATCAGAGGGCTTCTTGCCAAGAAGGCCAAGCTCAAAGCCAACGATGAACGAGCCCGAGCCGATACCGAGATCGGTAGGTGTGCCGGTGAAGTTACATCCGCCGTCGAAGTAAACCTTCTCGCCGTTCTCAACGGTGTAGCCTCTGTAATAGATCTTAGCTATGTCACCTGCGGTAACGGGTACGTTGAGGTAGTTTGCACCGTTGTTGTAGGGCTTATCAGCTCTGTTCTGATAAAGAACCTTAAGAAGTGCTTGCTCTACGTCGATATCCTCAACGGGATCGGTATTGACCTCTATCTCGAAGCCCTTATATCCCGATACGGTAACGTACTTGGAAAGATCATCTTCCAAATAGTCAAAGGTCTGATTCTTCTTCGACGATACGATAACACCGATGATTATGCTGGCTACTATGCCGATAACAGCGATGATAGCGAACACGATGAGGAAGATCTCAGTTCCGCTTTTCTTTTTCTTTTCCTTAGCGGCGGGAGCCTTAGCCTTCGCCGATGTGTTAGCCTGAGGAGCACTCTGGCCATTTTTGTTCTTGTTCTTGTTGTTGATATTTCCGCCCATATGCGGCTATCCTCCGTAATTTTAGTCTTGGAATGAGTCGGCGAATGACGTTGCGAGTGCATCGCACCTCTCATTGTAGCTATGTCCGTTATGTCCCTTCACCCACACGAAGGTTACCTCGTGCTCGGAAACAAGGTCATAAAGCCTTGCCCACAGGTCGGGATTCTTTAACTCTGCCTTGCCGCGGCGCCATCCACGCTCACGCCAACCGTATACCCACCCCTCGTTAAAGGCATCTACGATATATTTCGAATCGGAGTAAAGCGTTACCGAGCACTTCTCACGAAGAGCCTCAAGGCCCGATATTGCCGCCATAAGCTCCATACGGTTGTTGGTGGTCTCACGCTCGCCGCCCGAAAGCTCCTTTTCATAGCTTCCCCAGACGAGGATTGCACCCCATCCGCCATGCCCGGGATTACCTCGGCAGGCACCGTCGGTGTACAAGCAAATCTCCTTCATACCGTAAATCTCCTTAAAGGGTAGCATTTGTCTAAAAGGACTAACCCGGGAGATATCCTCAGGTCAGTCCTTGAAAGTTCATAAGCTTTTATTTGTGCTATAAACCGCTTTATTCCTCTTCAGTCTTGAAGGAATACTTGACGTGCTTGAAGACAAGCTTAACGCCATCGTTCTCGCCTCTCTCAAGGAGATAGTTGAAGATGTTGTCAAATACAAGTGCGGGCATATAGTCATTCTCGGTGAAGTTGTCACCGTACTGATACTCAAGGAGCCAATAGCCGCCCTGAAGCTTGAACTCTTCCTTCTGATCCTTGCTTACCGAAAGATCAACGCTGTCCAACGCCTCCTTAAGAACGTATACAAAAACAACGTCACGTACAGCCTGCTCGGCCTTAGCAGTGATCTGCTTCTTAACGTCATCGATGGACTTAGCAGAGGGATACTTGGTCATGAGGAATGCCTCATAGTCACCGCCGTAGTACTTATAGTTGGTCACAGCCTCCTCGTCGGTGGATCCGGATGTAGAGCTGCTCGTCTTGTTGCCGGTGTAGAACTCAAGCTTGTGAGCATTCTCGATACGCTCGTAAGCCTGCTTAACAGCCTTCTTGGGAAGAACTGCATTTCCGTCCTCGGTCTTGTAGGTGATGTACTGCTTAGCAAGTGCGAAGATCTCAGTAGCGATGCTCTTAACAATTGCCTGCTCGTAAGCTACCTCAAGTCCGTAGTAGATGTAATCGTAGAGTCCCTTAACAAGAGCCTCCTTAACGTCTTCACCCTTATCGTTGGTGCAAGCAAGGATCTTATCGGTGGTCTCCTTAACCTTAGCCTTAGCAGCCTCGGTAGCAGCCTTCGCATCCTCGAGTGCCTGCTTCTCAGCTTCGGTAGCGTTCTGGCCTGCCTTGGTTACAACAGACTGAGCATCAGACTGGGTCTTCTCGGCAGTGGTGAGCTCCTTGCGGTTCTCAATAAGAGTGTTTACAAGGTCAAGAAGAGTGGTATCGCCGTTCTTGAAGCCTGCATCAAGAGCCGCGAATACGTACTTGGTAGAATCGGTTACACGGCTGTCAGTAGCTATGAGATTGGTATAGTAATTCTCGAGAACGAACTCAACAGTAGGAGTCTCGGGAATGTCGATTGCATATACGGGGAAGATGTGGTAGGTGAGCTCAACGTCCTTAAGATCAAAATCCTTACCCTCAAGGTTCTTAGCCGTAATAGTAGCGGTGGGCTTGTAGGTAACGGTACCGATCTCGTTCTCGCTATTAACGAGCCAGTGGATCGTGATGTTCGAGTACTCCTGCTTGTCACCCTCAGTGCCGAACTCGAAGGTATCGGGAAGAGCGGTGGTGCTTACGGTCTTACCGATAAGCTTGCCGGCAAGGCTCTCAGCACCCTCGGCAAGAACGATTCTGTCATAAGAAACGGTAGAGGTGTTAGTGCTGACTGCACCCTCTGCATCGGTAGAGGTAACCTTCTTGGTGTAGGAAACGTAGATAACGTCGCCTGCCTTGAGAAGGCTCTCGTTTACGTCCTCGGTCTCAGTGTTATCCTTAAGCTCGGTAGAGGTGGAGTAGAGGTAGTCCTTAATATCCTTACCGCAAACAAGCGTTGCGATAAGCTGCTCATACTCCTTAAGGGTAGAGAGTCCGATCTGGAGACTTGTTGCCTTAGCCTCTTCCATAGAGGAAGCGTAGAACAAGTGGTTCTCACCATCGATCACTGCGGTAACGTAGTAGCAGTAGTAGAGCACGTCATAGGTGCCTATTGTACCCTCGGTGAACTTTGCATCCGTTCCGGTCTTCTTTGCGATTTCGGCAAAAATCTTATCGCTAACCTTGTCCTCTCTTACTTCAGGATCTGCAGTGAAATCAGCATCGGTGATCTCGAGATTCTGGAGAGCCTCAAGGAACTTTGCCTTGTCAAATGTCGCGTACTTGCTCATATCATCACGCTCGTACTTGTAAGCACAGCT
Organism: Eubacteriales bacterium; assembly: GCA_045633405.1. Taxonomy (GTDB): domain Bacteria; phylum Bacillota; class Clostridia; order Oscillospirales; family CAG-272; genus UBA1740. The sequence continues at coordinate 18,491 of JAZQYD010000079.1, forward strand.
TGCCAATACGACCACGGATAAAGCAACGACAAGAATTAAACTGATAATTCTCTTCATCATGTGTTTTGTCCTCGTAATTTATTTAAATTTTTTTATTATTTTTACTTACAGAAGCGTTCCTTCTGACAGCGTGCATACTATTATACCACAGAACTTGGGAAAATGCAAATGTTTTTTAAAAATAATTATATTTTTTTAATAAATATTTTTACACTGTCAAAATTACTGATCAAAGAAGCCCACGTCACGGTCTATCGAAACGCCGTTAAGAAGGTTTATATAGTTTCCTACAAGCTTCTTAAGTGCGAACGTAGTAATATAAAATTCCGACACGGGGGTATGCTTCTCGGTGCCGTCAGCATAGGTTTCGTAAAGGCGGACCATAACCTTTCTGTCATCAAATCTGATGAATTCGTAGGTGTAGTATCCCTCCTCATACTGAGCCTCGGGATCGTTCCTTGTAACGTCCATCTTGATCTTGATGGTCATAACGGGATCAAGCGTGTTTGCAATAGCCTTCTCCTCCTCGGTGAGTACACCGTGGTATCTCACAAGCTGAGTGAGCTCGAATACCGAGCGGAAGCTTGCAACACCAACCGTGTTACGTATATCCTCCCAAAGAGTTTCACCCTTATCAAACTTTTCCTTGTTCTGCACAAACGTATAAAGGTAGGAGAGACTGATCGACTTGGCATTCGGGAATACCTTTCTGTATTCGGCAAGAGCCTTGTCGTATTCGGTGGCGGGTCTAGTATCACCCTCCGCACTTACGTATACGGAGATCTGGTCCTCGGGCATCGCTCCGTCGAAGGGATCGAGAGATGACGTGTAGGAACCGTTTACCTGACCGATATAAATCACTCTGTGATCGACCTGGAAATTGTACGTGCCTCTATAATCCTCGAAGTTGAAGTCAACCTCCATATTCAGTATCCTCTCAATAGAGGTAAGGAGGAAGTTTCTTCTCGCCCAGAACTCAGTAAAGCTGAACTCAACGAAGTCGAGCTCCTCGCCGTACACCTTTGCAACAAGGTCGTACTTATCGGATGCTACGTATCGGAAGGGTGCACCCGTGTCGGGGTCATACTTCTTATCGCTTATATAGAGTGTGAAGCCAAGAGTCGAGTACCAGTCGAAGTCACTGAGTCTGTCATCCGAGTCAAACTCCGTGCCCTCGGTAATATCGGAAATTGCACGGGGCAATTCAAAATAGATCTTGTACTCATAAAGATCGTACTTGTCAAGCGTTGCGTGATTGATTCCGACAGCAACGGTCTCACCGCTGAAGCCGGCAGAGGTAACGGAGCCGCTGCCGCCGATTCCGCCGAGATAAGCCACTACCTTCTCGCACGCAGACGCATTAAGTCCGTAGTAGTGATAAGGATTATTCTTATCAAAGGTGTTCTCGTAGAAGGACTCTCCGAAATAAGGGTCTCTCTTTGATGCGTTGACGTAGCGGAAGGAGGTTATCAGCTCGGAGGTGACGAAATACTTCACCTCATCGATATTGTATGCGGTAAATTCACGCATTACCTCATAATGCTTCGTCTTCTGACCGACAGTGAAATCGCAGGAGCCGCGGTTAAGTCCTACAAGCAGGACCTTGATCTCTCTGCCGTAATCATAGTTATATTCATCAGCCTTGGCAAGATCAATATAGCAGGTCTCGGTCTCACCCTTCACACCGTTAGTCATACGGTAGCCCGTAAACACTACGATCGAGTCCTCGAGAACCTTATTGGCAATCTCACCGTTTGCTTTATATATCTTATCAATTTTGGTAATTACGAAGGATGAATCAATACTGTAAGAATTATTCTCAGTGTAGTCAATCTCAAACGAGACAGAGCCGATCGCTCCTACCTTGCTTGCCCGAAGAGCATCCCTTGCCTCATCGGGGATAAGGGGGCTCGACAGATCGAGCACGGCGTGACGGGGCAGCTCTGTTGCAGCCTTACCGTCAATATAGTAGAAGTACTTAACCTTGATGAGATTTGCATCTCCGACAAGGGAACCCTCTGCGGTGATCTCATCGGTGTCTGTGAGGACGGATTCTATCGCCAGGATAGTGTACTTGTACTTATACGTCTTGGTCTCCGAGAAATCTATGAAGGTATCAGACTGAACCTTTTTCTCTCGGTCGCTCGCAGACTCACCGATCATGAATCTGTCAACGTCGGGGTAAGACATCGTAAGAGTTCTGTCGACAGATCCGACGGAAAGACCCGTGAGGATCGAGGAAATACGGTTATATTCCCAGTGTCCCTTCAGTGCCTCGAGATCAAACGAAAGCTCCTTGCCCGTCTCATAAGAGTAGCCGTCATCAGGCTCTCCGGGAGGTACAACGTAATCAACAGGCTTCTTAAGAGGCACAATGCTGTCACCGGTCACAACCACTGTGGAGCCGGGGAGGACAGCCTCGCCCTCGTCCTTGTGCTTCTCGTTAGCCCACTCCTTGAAGTCGGTGGTAAGATAGGGCTCGTAGGCGGAGTCGCTCGCAATACCCGCAGACACAAGCATACCGTTGATGAAGGTATGATATCCGCGAAGAGCGTACTCATAGTAAGAGCTGTTGGTGTAGTAGACGTAGTCTCTCTCATCTACCATAAAGTAGTAGCCGGTACCCGAAAGGGCACGTCCGCCGATTTTTATGGAGTGAGAGCCGAGGATCGCATTGCCCTCATCATCCTTCTCACCCGTGGTGTATACGAAGGTTACGATCTCGCTTACGTCCTTGTTGAAGCCGTACTCGGCAAGGAGGGCATCCCTCTCGGTCTTGTTTTCGGGAAGCGGAATACGCTCGTTGAAATAAGGTGTGCCGAGTGCTACGGAGAGGTAGGTGAGAAGATATATACTGCCGTATCCGTCACCCGTCTCCTTGGCATAAAGTGTCTGGTAATCAAATCCGCCCTCAGCGAAAACGATAGGAGGAACGTAATCCTCAAACGTCACCCCATCACCTGAATCGTAGCTGAGGAAGAACGATCCGTCCTCGGTGGGACGCAGAAGGTCGAATTTGCCGTTTTTGTTCTGAATTTTAATATACTGTATGCTCGCCTCGGACACTCTCGGATAAGCGATAGCCGAGTTGAGATAAATATCCTCACCCTCGAGAATCTCGGGCGGATCCTTCACTGTGCTCTCCTCGGTGACAGCACTGTCGAGCCCTCTTGTCAGATAATATCCGACAACAAGAACAATGAGAAGACCCAAAAGCACGCAGAGAAGAACGATATTGGAGGAATTTCTTTTCTTTTTAACTTGCTTCATAATTCCTCCTTACAGATATCTTCTCTTTATGAATACGACGACTCCGAGAACGAGTGCCGCAGCGGGGGGTATAATAACAAGGGTCGTGTACCACTTACGAGAGGACACGTTGAACGCCTTGTTTGTTCTTACGACGTCCATGCCATCGGGCGAATAAACGTCGTGAGCATAGGTCTTGAGAGTATTGTCAACCAGCTGCTTTCCTCCAAAGGAAGATGAGTTGGGAGAGGTTCCTCCGAGAGCCATGTCCGCATATCTCTCGGTACGTGATATGCCCGAGATGAGCGACGAGAGGATATCATAGTTGGCAAAGGAGGTGTTGGAAAGAATCTCATTCGAGTAGAAATGCTCGGAATTCGATGCAAAAATGTAAGAGTAGCTTGTCTCACCCGACAAATGGTCGAGGAAGGTACGTGTTGACACGGATGCATAGCTCTTGAAGCCCTCGGTCGACGTTATCTCGGTACCGAAGCCCGCAATAGCCTCGTCGGTTGTTCCTATAAACGTGCCGTACATCTTGGAGGCGTTATAGGTACCGGGCTCCTGCATTGTATCTCCGTCAACGAACGAGCAGTAAACGTAGCCTGAATCACGGAAGAGCATCTCGGGTGCAGAGGAGAGGTTGGCGTAATTCTCATAGTACGCACTGCCGAAGCTCTCGGAATCCGTATTGTACACTCCGAGAGTGTAATAACCGTCGCCACCCTCGGGAGCGGGGAACTCCATCTTCTCATCACCCACGAGGCCCTCGCCGAATGCGATACCCCACTCTGCGAGAAGAGACTCCATAATGGGAAGCTTAACGTCGTATGCCTTATTGAAGATAAGCGTGCCGAGACCCTCGATGAGGTATCTGTCGATCTTCTCCGCAGGGGAGATATAGCCCAGCTGATTGTACTGAGAGGGATCGGTGGTAAGATCCTTCGTCGGGTTGTTTATGATAAGCAGAGCACAGTCGTCGGGTATTTTGGTAGTCTCGGGATCGCATATCGACAGAGACTTGATCTTGAAGCCACGCTCGGTGAGAAGATCGGCGAAGCCCGCCATGGATATGCTCATCTCCGACTCGGGGTTCTCGGGATCGTAAAAGCTCGAGCCGAGATCGGTCACAAAGTACGCCGCGGGCGAGGTTATCGCCGTCAGAGACGCAAGGATCGAGGCAAGCTTGTACTCTCCGTTATATGAGAATTCGTTTCCGTCAGAGTCAACGGTCCAGAAGCTCTGTGCCGCAAGCACTCTGTATTTGCTTCCGTAGGAAACGATGATATCGGTAGAAGCAATGCTGTCACGGGACGTAGTTTTATATTTCGACACTGCGGTGGGGTTATAAACAACGTTCACCGTCTCAACGGTCACGTTATCGAACTCCTTCGCTAATGCGAGAGCCATAAAGTATGTCACTCTGAGCTCACGGCTTCTTACAATGTAATCCTGATCCGTGCAGAAGGTGATCTTGATCTCCTTCTTGTTTCCCTCGGCATCCTCGCCGTCAAGCAGAGTATGACAGTAGTCCTCCATCTTGTCGGTAAGCGTGTAGAAGCCCTCGGGAGTAAGATCGACGTACCACAGTCTCTTGATACCCACTTGGTTTAAGAAGATATTAAAAACAAGCAGGCACAAAATAAGCACTGCGGTGATTACCGAGAAGACTCGTGTATGAGTGCTCTTTCTCTTAAAAAATGTTTTTTTCATCTATTTATCGGTTCTTTCTTTTTATAATTACAACTGCTCCGATAGCCATTATGACCACGGGGATAGCGATCACGATCGCAGTAAAGGTATGTGCTCTCTTCATCGTGAAGCCCTCAAGGGTCGGAGCACCGTAGGTAACCGCCCTCATACCAATGGGAGCTGCGGTTGAATCAAAGAATGCATAGAAGAGAGAGTAGAGATAATCGCCGTTAGCGTATCCCTCGCTGACAAGTGCATCGGATGCGGTCATGTAGATGGAGGGTACGAGAACCACTCTGCCATACGTGCCGTCATCGTTTCTTCTCTCCGAGAGAGCAGCTATAACGTACTCGCCGTCATTGTCTATCTTCTCACCGTCTGCCACAAGCGAGGACGAGGAAGAGGACACAAGGAGAGGCTGAGCTCCGAGAGAAGTGTCAAGCTCGAGAGCCGCAACGCCCGATATAAGCACACGGGTGTCGGTATAGGTCGAGAGAATAGCATTTATTCTGCTCGATGCGGGAGACGATGCGTAATCGCAAACGAACGAATATCCGTCCGTGGTAATACCGTTATCACTGTCGCTGACAAGAGCACGGATAAAGCGTCCGCTATCATCGGTGGTGCCTGCGATCTTTATTCCCCTCTCGGCGAGGAAGCCCTCGAGGACGGGAAGATTCTTCGACAAGGGGTCAAGAGTGACGTAAACGCTTCCGCCTCTGTCGAGGTAGGACTCAAGCTTCTCAATCTCGCTTCGTCCGGAGCTGTCGCCCTTGATACGGTAGAAGTCGCTCGTCGGATTGGAGATAACAACAAGTGCCGCATCGGACGGGATCTCCTTACCGACCTCACGAAGGTTTATGATCTTGATCTCATAGCCCGCACAGGTCAGCATGTTACCGAAGGAGACGTCAACGGTCTCGCCGTGCTTCTCGGTAATATAAGCAGTAGGATGCTCATCGTGAAGCACCCATGCGACCATCGATGCCACAACCTCCTCGCCTATATACGCTCTGACCGAGCCCTGGCTGTCGAGGGTGAAGAAATCAACGAAGCCTGCGGAGGTGTATCTGTCCGTTATAACACGGAAGTTCTCTCCCTCGCCCTCGTAGAAGATAACCGAGCTTGAATTTATGGGAATATCCTCGCCCTTTTCATCCTGAGTGATGAACTTACTGAAGGGGAAGAGCTCGCCGTTCTCATCTCTGTGGTTGAGCATATTCACATATTTTACCTTGATGAAATCGTATCTCTCATCAAGCTGTCTTACTGTCTGCCACACGTAGCTTCCCGTAGCGTGGTTTTTAAGATCCTCCTCTTCCATACAGAAGGCGATCGTGACAGTCTTTCCCTCCGAAATGCCGCTGAAGAGGTAGTCCGTATTACCGGATATACGAAGATCGGTCATTTCGGGCTTATATATATACAAGCCGAAGGCTCTCGTCAGATTGAAGATGATCACGTTGAATATGATCACCACCACTATCAGAAGAGCGGTAGCGAGAGCACCGAGCGACTTGCCCTTAGAGAACAGACCTGACAGTCCGTCCTTGAACTTATTCATAGCTTAAATTCCTTTCAGTATTTTGCTTTGCCGCCCTTAGCCGTCGTATCTGCGTCTGTCGAAGACTCTGACTGTCAGCCAGAGGAATATTCCGCCGATCGACAGGTAGTAAACAAGGGTAGACAGATCAAAATATCCTGAGGTGAAGGTCTGGAAGCGTCTGAAGATAGAAAGTGCGTCGAGCACGCTTCTGATCTTACTCTGTGCGGGAACAAGAGAGCCTACAAGACCTATTGCGAGGAATCCGAGAATAATTGCGATCGTGCCGACAGCCGCAGAGAGCTGATTCTCCGAGAGTGCCGAAACGAAAAGTCCGATCGAAATAAACACAAGACCGACAAGGAGAAGTGCCATTACGTTACCGATAAGCACCATCCACTTGATCTGAGTGTAGGGTATAAGAAGAAGGAAGTAAAGCGAGGTGAAGAGGCTTGTACACGCAAACACGATGTAGGATGCGAGGAACTTACCCATCACGATGCCGATCAGCGAGACGGGAGAGGTAAGTATCAGCTGCTCGGTCTTCGAGCGTCTCTCCTCACTGAACGACTTCATCGTAAGCAGAGGAAGCATTATTGCGGAGAACAAAAGCATTACAAGATAGAACCCCGTAACGTCTCCCGACATTGAATAGAGGGTCGTGTATGCAAACACAAGACCTGCGGCTAAAAGATATATTACGAGAAAGACGTAGCCAACGACACCCGTAAAGTAAGAGCGAAGCTCCTTTTTTAATATTGCCAACATCCGAATTTTCCTCCTTAGTTCTTACGGCCGCGGCGTTTCTTGCCGTCACCTACAACTCCGTCCGAGCGATCAACAAGACGGATAAATACCGTCTCAAGATCGGTGCCTACGGGCTCCATGCCTATTATCGGCCAGCTTTTGCTCGCCGCCAGATTGAATATGGGCTTACGCACGTCGATGCCCGCCTCGCTCTCTATTACGAATGCGAAGGAGTCTGCATCTCTCTCACCGGTCGACTCAACCGACTTCACTCCGTTTATTTTCTTGAGTGCTCCGAGAACATCACGCTCAGGGCCGCAGATCTTAACACGGCAGCGATAACCGTCCTCGATCGTCTTAACGATATCCTCGGTACGCTCGTCCGCTATTATCTTGCCCTTATTGATGATGATAACTCTCTCGCACACAGACTGAACCTCGGCGAGAATGTGAGTCGAGAGTATGACGGTATGTGACTTTGCAAGAGTACGCATAAGGTTTCTTACGGCTATTACCTGCTTGGGGTCAAGACCTATCGTAGGCTCGTCGAAGATTATAACCTTGGGGTCGCCGATAAGTGCCTCGGCAATTCCGACTCTCTGCTTATTACCCTTCGAGAGGTTCTTGATAAGTCTTCCCTTAACCTCTCCGAGCTTGACCACGGAGATTATCTCATCGAGATGAGGGCCTCTCGGAAGCTCGCAACGCTTAAGATCGTATACGAAATTAAGATACTCAATTACCGTCATATCGGGATAAAGCGGAGGCTGCTCGGGCAGGAATCCTATGCATTTCTTAGCATTTATGGGATCATCCGCAATGTCTATTCCGTTAACGGTTACACTTCCCGAGGTGGACGAGAGATATCCTGTAAGAATATTCATCGTCGTACTCTTTCCCGCACCGTTGGGACCGAGAAGACCGACTATCTCACCCTCTCCTATCTCGAACGAAATATCGTTCACTGCATAATTCGAACCAAATCTTTTTACGAGATTTTCAACCTTTATCATTTTTCAGGCTACGCCCCATCGGGCATCCTTTCGATTTTTTACACCGCCTTACCCGGCGGATAGTATTCCAAGAAAGCATTATAACACACAATTGTAAACAAATTATTAATAAAATTGTTAATATATAATATATTATGAGTGAATTTTTACCTTCCCACGTGAGATATATACCTACGCCGCCGAAGAGTGCACAAATTTACTTGACAAACGGGTAAAAAGAAGCTATAATCTACCTATATGACTCACTAAGGAGCTTTTTTTGAAATGGCTGATATCAATACTGAAAAGAAACGCGTTTTCTCGGGAGTACAGCCCTCGGGAAATCTTACAATAGGAAATTATCTCGGAGCGATCAAGAATTTCTCACGCTTCTCAGAGGATTATAAGACCTTCTACTGTGTGGTAGACCTTCATGCGATCACCGTAAGGCAGGTTCCCGCGGAGCTCAGAAGACGTACCTACGAGACCCTCGCTCTCTACATGGCATGCGGCCTCGATGAGACGAAGAACACACTCTTCGTACAGTCCCACGTGCATGAGCACGCCGAGCTTGCATGGATACTCAACTGCTATACGATGTTCGGCGAGCTCTCCCGTATGACTCAGTTCAAGGACAAGAGTGCGAAGCACGCTGAGAATATCAACGCAGGCCTCTTTACCTACCCTGCCCTTATGGCGGCGGATATTCTTCTCTACGGCACCGACGTTGTGCCCGTTGGAATTGACCAGAAGCAGCATCTCGAGCTTGCACGTGACGTAGCAACGAGATTCAATCAGATATACAGCGACACCTTCACCGTGCCCGAGGGATATATTTCTCAGGATACAATGAAGATCATGTCTCTTGCCGAGCCGACCTCCAAGATGTCGAAGTCGGATCCCAACCCCAACGCAGTAGTCTACATCCTTGACAGCAAGGATGATATTATGAGAAAATTCAAAAGAGCCGTCACCGACAGCGACAGCTCCGTAAGATATTCTGAGGATAAGCCCGGCGTATCCAACCTCATGACCATCTACCGTGCATTCACGGGTAAGACGCTTGAGGAAATCGAGAGAGAGTTCGACGGTGTCGGCTACGGTGACTTCAAGCTTGCGGTAGGCGAGGCTTGTGCCGACGGACTTGCATCCGTAAGAGATACCTACAACCGTCTTATCGGCGATAAAGCACACCTTGAGGCAGTGATGAAAAACGGTGCTGAGGAAGCATCCTTCTACGCCAGACGCATGATGTCCAAGGTTAAGCGTAAGGTAGGATTTGTAGGATAAAAGTAAATAATACTTTGCATTTTCGCCGATTTTCGGCAATTCAGCAAAAAACAAAGAGGCTCAGTACATACCGTAGCGGTGTGACAGAGTCTCTTTTTTATTGACTTTGGTTTAGAACTGTCAGGTTGTTGCCGCAAACCTTATAACCTCATCTGCGATCTCGCTCATTCCCTTAGCCGTGGGGTGACCGTCAATCAGATCTACGTCAGGCATAACAAGCATCTCACAGCCCGAATATTCGGTTGCGTGGCGGACAGCCTTGATGACATCGGGCTTCAAAAATCCGTTTACGATATATATGATCCTGCCGTCAGGAAGCGTCTCTCTCAGCTTGTCAAGAAGATAGCAGACAGCGGGAGCGAAGGAAAAGAGCTCCTCCACCGTCACCTCCCCGTGCTTTACCTCACCTATCGGAGAGCCCGACCAGGAGTCGTTTGTACCGCCGTAGACAAGGACCGTGTCAATTTTATTCACATCGAAGAAGCCATCTGCGATAAGCTTATCAAGTCTGCCGACAAAGGATTTGTGTCTGCAATCCTCGCCTCTCCAGCCCGTATGGCACACGGTAGTGCCCGACCAGCTCGAATTAAGCACAAGCTCGCCCGAAACACGTGACATCACCTGACGCCACCACGTCTTATCAACGTCCGAAACTCCGTGATCGGGTCTTATATCCTCTCCGTACCATATATCGAACCCCGAGGGAACATAGTTACGGAAGGTCGTGTAGCTGTCTCCTAAAATAAGAGTTTTACCGAAATTTATCATTTTTACCTCCAAAATATCAGTCAATATCATTCCTTACTTTCTCAAACGTCTCAAGCGTGATGGGATATGCATCAGGGGCGTCCATCTCAAAGACGAAGGGTGCCTTCGTTAGTTTACCGTCCTCCCACATTTTGAAGAAGGATGCATAGCTGATGAGACTGCCGTACACGTCGGTGATGGCAGTATGATTCGAGAATTTCTCCATGCCCCACTGAACCTGATGAATGTGATAGCCGACGGTATAACCGCCAACCTCGCTGTACCACGCACCAACCTGGTACCTTTGGCTGAAGGGTGCGTTGTTTCTCGCATGGCCAACGTCGAGATTGATACCGACTCTTTGGCGTGTATGCTTTGCCAACTCATTCATAAATTGAATACACTCGGGAGGGGTGTAGCCGAATCTGCGGCTCTCGTCCGCTGACTCCCCCGCCGTCATATGCATATTTTCAACACCCACCGAGACGTCTCCCTTTATTCTGTCAAGTGCATTGCCGAGAGTCTTGGCAATGGCAGGGAGACAGTTTTCATCCTCCGTCACCGTCTTAACCGATACACGGGGTACGTGCTGAGTAAATCTGTCGGCAGATAAAAGATCCGCAAGATACAGAAGCCTGTCAAGCTGAAGAGCGGTTTTAACCTCACCGTCCTCATAGCCTACGTCGGGCAGATGTATCGAGAGATGCTCTCCTCCCGCACGTCTCCACTCGGATATGAGCGTCAGGAGCTCTCCGTCATCCATCGACGCGATATTCGGACGAAGCTCAAGGTAGCGAATGCCCCTTGACGCCGCGAATTTAATATGCTCACTCGGTCTATACGCCGATATGCCTATGTAGTCGTAAATATCCTTAGGCACGGGGCAGGAGTAGTGCTCCCTCTCGATAACACCCGTATCCGTGTCAAAATAAGTGATACAAGGGCACTCACCGATAGCCTTGTCGGGATCAAGTGCCTGAAGGCTGATCAGGCTGTCCCTCACGTAGAAGAGATGTGCGTGAGCGAAGAAGACACGTGTAGAGGGATGAGTCCTTACGAATTCTCGGAGCCTTTCGTCAGTATCCCCCTTATGCGATCCGATTGGGTGATGCATGAACATAATATCCCCATCCCCTGCTCCGTCAAGCAGTCGGAAGGTCCCGTCATCTATATAGCCCGTGGAATCGTTTACTGCGTATACTGTAACGTCACCGTATCTGTTAACGGTCTCCGAGGCAGTACGTGAGAGCTCCTCACGTGATTTCTCATCCCTCATATCCGAGTTTCCGGGGATATAGAGATAATCGAGTCCCGACCCGTCCATCGCAGAGAGAAAATCAAAATACACTTCCCTATTGCCGTCAGAGGTCACGTCTCCTGCATATACTGCGAGGTCGCAGCCCGACTCCTTCATATTCGATATAGCCCATTCAAGTGCAGGATACTGCGGTGCCCCCTTCACGGTAGGCAAATGCAGATCACAGAAAAAACAAATCCTCATGCCACGCCACTCCTTACTACGTAGAATTATAGCACCCCTTCCGATAATTTTCAAGCGGGATAAATTTATTTTATAAAATATCTTGAATTTTTCTCTCTTTGTGCTATAATTTTTTCATAAGATTATCACCCAAAAAAGGAGTATAGAATGGATACTTACAGAATAGCAGTGATCGCAGGTGACGGCATAGGCCCCGAGGTTATAAGCGAGGGAGTTAAGGTTCTCGAGCACGTAGCGGAACTTGACGGCACCTTCAAATTTGATTTTACCTACTTCCCCTGGGGATGCGAATATTATAAGGAAACCGGCAGAATGATGGCCGAAGGAGGCATCGAGACCCTCTCGGGCTTTGATGCAATATTCCTCGGTGCGGTTGGTGCCCCCGGCGTACCCGACCACATATCCCTCTGGGATCTTCTGCTTATCATAAGAAAGAAGTTCGATCAGTACGTTAACTTAAGACCCGTCAAGCTTCTTAAGGGAGCTCCCACACCTCTTTCCAACGTCAGAAGAGAGGACGTAAACATGACCTTCGTCAGAGAGAATACCGAGGGCGAGTATGCAGGAAGCGGAAGCTGGCTCTATAAGGATCAGCCGAACGAGGTCGTTATACAGAACGGTGTATTCTCACGCCGCGGCTGTGAGAGAGTTATCAGATATGCCTATGAGCTCGCACGCAAGGAGGGTAAGACACTCACCAGCATCAGTAAGGGCAACGCACTCAACTACTCCATGGTATTTTGGGATCAGATATTCTCGGAGGTCGGACGTGACTACCCTGACGTTAAGACGTATTCCTATCTCGTTGATGCGGCGGCTATGTTTATGATCAAGGATCCTAAAAGATTCGAGATCGTCGTAACCTCCAACCTCTTCGGCGATATTCTCACCGACCTCGGTGCGGCTATCTCGGGCGGTATGGGTCTCGCCGCAGGTGCGAACGTCAACCCCGAGCGTAAATTCCCCTCTATGTTCGAGCCCATCCACGGCTCCGCCCCCGACATTGCAGGAAAGGGCATCGCCAACCCCCTCGCAACCGTCTGGTCCGCAAGCCAGCTCCTCGACTTCTTCGGTAAAGAGGAGTGGGGCAAGAGACTCATCGAGTGCATCGAGGAGGTTCTTACCGAGAAGAAGACCCTGACTCCCGATCTCGGCGGAACTGCATCGACCTCCGAGGTAGGCGATGAGATCGTCCGCAAGCTCAGAAGATAAAGGGTGTCACAAGCCCCTAAGCATGCATATATTGTCAAAAAGAAGGATGAAGAAAAATATTGACAAAAAATATATGCGTGTGCTATACTCTTATTGCAAATTTTAAAAGACAATATCAAACCACAAATTTTACCAAGGAAGGACCCTTAATTTATGACACTTTGTGAAGAGCTTTACTTCGAGATCACACTTACAGGCACCAAGGCTGAGCTTAAAAAGTTCGTATCATTTCTCCGCTCGGGCGAGATAGACGAATTTTTTGAGATGACCTCCGACTATATCAACTACGATGACGGATACGAGACGGCAGGCGACTCGGAGGAATCCTCGATAATCTTCACCAATGACGATCTCGGCATAGAGATCGATGAATTTGACACAGACGAATTTCTTGAGCTTATCTGCAAGGCCGGAAAGGCTCTTGAGATCGAGGGCAGACTCTACGATATAGATGACGAGGAGTATTCCTTCGTCAGCACTAAGGGAGACTCCTACTACCTCAACGCAGCACACGTCACCCGCTTCAATGACGAGCTTGACGAGCACGCATACGAGGAGGAGAAGAACGAGGACTCCGACGAGGATTGATCCTCGGGGTAAATACGGTAAAAAAGGACGGGAATCCCGTCCTTTTTCGTTTTTTATTTTATCGCACGTATTCTCGTCACGCTCACCGTCATATCGTCGGAGGAGTCGGTGTTTTCTCTCGCACCGTCGAGAATTCGGAGGGCAAGCTCCTTCACGTCGGCATCCTTCACTGATGAGAGCATAGTATAAAGCCAGGGAGAGTCCTCCATATTCTGACTGACGCCGTCAGATAGCATTATCACGTAATCACCGTCCGAGACGTCAACCTTGACCGCCTCGGAGTCAAGCTCACGCATAAGTCCCAGTGGTGCTGTGTGAGAACGGATGCGGAAGAGTGAGTCACCCCTCTTGACGTATGAGGCGGCGGCACCGCTTTTTATGAACGCACCCTTGCCCGTAACGAGGTCTAAAGAAAAGAGATCAACCGTCACCGAGCACTCGTCCCCTCTGCCAGAAATCATATGGTTGAGCATTGCGAGGAGAGTCTCTGAGAAAGGCAGAAGTTCAAGAGTCCTCGAGAGAATATCTGCCGCGAGCTCGGATATCTCCTTTGCTTCCCTTCCACTGCCCATGCCGTCGCATATGACCGTGTAAAACCTTCCGTCCGCACTCTCGGTCGCTCGGTGAGTATCTCCCGATATTTTATCACGCGAGCCTACCCGTGAGACGGAAGCACACTCGGCAAGAAGCTTCTTCCCCGCCCTCGCCTCAAAGAGTGCCGTGGTGCCGTTTTTATAATACTCCACTCCCTCGAGCCTTACCGAGAGGAGCTCTTCTATTCTCTTTTTCAGATCGGCATTCTTTATTTTTTCTCCGCTTTCGTCCTCGCAGGCTATTAGGAAGCAGGGTCTTCTGACTCCGTACACTCTCGCATCGTACGAGACGAGCCCTAACTCCCCCGCCATCTCACGCACTCTCGCCGTGAGGGTCTCGTTTACCGCCTTCTCCTTCTCATCCCCCGAGCGAGCCTCCGCTATAAGAGATGATATCAGCGACATATCCTCGGCCGACGTGTTTCTTTTATACCTACGGTATTTCTCCTCGGCGAGCAGGGCAACCGCACGGTTTATAGATTCCGCAAGCCCCGCAAGAAGAGGGGACTCCTCCCCGCCCGCGGCAAGATCGGAGGCGGTTAAGGGAGTGCCTGCCGACATTCGCTCAGCACATTTATCTCGCACGTGCTCGGGTATGGCAAGCCCATCTCCCGCCTGACTCGGAGTAAGCATATAATTTTCAATACACTCGTCTATCACCTCGCGTATCTCCGAGACTCCCGGGTGCGAGTGCCTTTCGTTCCCCTCTTTTATGATACCCGAGAGCACAGACAGAGACGCCTCGAGTGCATCAAGACTGCCCGTGTATCGGTTTTTGTAGGAGAGAGAGGCAAGACCCAAAAGCTCAGATGCCCCGCCCTTCACCCCTCTCTCCTCCTCGCTCACCGTTCTGTCATAGGATATTCTCGATATAATAGGCATCGAGAGAAGTGCGGATATAGCATACTCGGGGAGGGTTGTCAGAAATCCGCCGACTCCGCCGGTATAAGCACACCACGCACACATCACACTGCCGCCTATCGTGAGGGCGTAGAGCGGGCCTATCGGGAAGAGCACCCCCGCCACAAGTCCGAGGAGGGCAAACGCCACAGAATACACTCCCGAAAGACCGAAGCTCGCCGCAAACCCCACCGCCATGGCGGGCACAGAGCCAAACCGTCTGGCAGTGACTACGGTGACAAGTGCCGCCGCAATATACGAAAGATTGATACCGAAAATAATATATTCCGCAAGTGCTACCGAGACAAGGAAAACGAGAATAAGAGCTGATATTTCGAAGAAAACAAGCGAATATCTCTCCCTATCGCACCTGCCCCTCAGGCTAAGAAGATCATCATCCGAGAAAAGGAGACTCCGCACGTCATATCCCGAGTCAAGGCACCCCGACAGCATAAAGCACACAAGAGGGGACGCCAGTATCATAGACGCCCCGAACAGCACCGTGGTCAGGGTAAATCCCGAGAGAAGCACCTCGTATATCGCTCCTACGAATCCGCCTATGAGAGATACGCACATCCGAAGGAGAAGGTTTTCACGGAAGAGAGTCCCCTCGCCGTCGCCCTCAGAGACTATCATACGGAGGAACACCACTATGAGGGTTATCATAGCGTAGATTATTCCCGCCTTGCCGAGAGAGAGTGCTCCAATCACCGAGCCTATCGCACACGTAAATACACGTGACGGCAGAGCCGCCACCAAGGCTATCGACAAGGGATGTGCACCGAATATCACGTGACGTCTCGCAAACACAAGCCCGATAGCAAACACAAGAAGATCAAGGACTGCCTCAAGCTTGTCCCTCCTTCGTCTCTCGGCGGAGCGTGCGACAAGCCTCCTCACCTTCGGTATGATCCCTTTTTCCTTAACTCTTCCCTCTTCGGGTCTTCCGCCTATTTTTTCCATAAAAGCCTCACAAAAGATTTTTTATTTCATTCTAAACCAACCGAGGCTGAGAAAATCATCGCATTCCGCCGTCAAACAGTATATTTTTTCGTCAGAGACAGGGCGTTTGCCCCGCCCCGTGTATAAAAAAAGACGCCACCGTCGTCTTTTGTCGGCATATGCGATAATTTTATTCATCGTGTGTTTACATTGAATTAACAGAAAAAAGGCTCCCCGGTCGGGGAGCCGTCTCGGTATTATCCGTTTTTCCGAAAAGTCAATTCTTGAAGAACTGATAAAGATAGCACGGAAGCATACCGTTATACAGCTTCTTCACCTTATCCGCCCTTCTGCCGTAGAGTCTCTCGAAGCCCTCGTGCGAGGTTATGACGTATACCTGCCAGGGAGAAAGCGAGCGGAAATGTCTGCCTATATCCTTATAGAGGCTCTCAACCTCCGAGATCGAGCCGAGTCTCTCGCCGTAGGGAGGGTTCGTGACTATCGTGCCGCGTCTGCCCTCAGCCCTGATGTGTCTTGCATCCTTCTCAAAGACACGCATTGAATTAAGCACGCCCGCACGGTATGCGTTATTCTTCGTCAGCTCGACGCATTCGGGATCGATATCGGTAGCGAAGACCTCAAACTCGGAAGGGGTAATCCTCTCGTGTGCCTCCTCACGGGCATCAGCCCACAGGCGTGTATCAATAAAGGGATATTGCTCGGCGGCAAAATGACGCTTCATACCGGGAGCAATGCTTCTCATAAGCATAGCAGCCTCGATCGCTATCGTACCCGAGCCGCACATGGGATCCCACATCAAAACGTTGTCCCTCGGTCTTGAGGTAGCGGCAATAGCCGCGGCGAGCGTCTCACGGATGGGAGCGAGATTCGACTCCCTTCTGTATCCTCTCTTGTGAAGCGGTACACCCGAGGTGTCTATCATAAGAGTCGCCTCGTCCTTGAAGATGAAGAACTCGATCTGATACTTAATTCCCTCCTCGGGGAAGTATGCGATACCGTATTTCTCCGACATCTCCTTTACCACCGCCCTCTTGACGATCGCCTGACAGTCGGGTATGGAGTGAAGATTCGACTTTATCGAATGACCCTTTACGGGAAACGAATCGTTTTTGCCGATAAATTCATGCCACGGCAACGCCCTGGTGCCCTCAAAGAGCTCGTCAAAGGTCGATGCGGGGAATGAGCCGAGAGAAATATATACTCTCTCCGCATAGCGGAGAAAAACGTTCGAGAGAGCCACGGCCTCCTCATCACCGATAAAGGTGACTCTGCCGTCAATGGTTTTCACTCTCTCATATCCAAGTGCCTCTATCTCCTCGCCGAGCATATGCTCAAGACCGAAAAGACAGGTGGCAACAAGCTGAAGCCTCATATTAAGCCTCCGTTTATTTTTCGGGAATATAATTTTCGAAGATCACACTGTCGAAGAGCTTGGCTGATGCCGCCTCCTCCTCGGGACTTCTGACCGTCCATGCAAGCATAACGGGCGAGAAGATCTTCTTAATGAGTCTCAGGCTGAGCTTATCAACAGCCCCCTTCTCATAAGCTATAAAGTTAGGACGGAAGAGGAAGTTAGCAAGAAGCCCCTCGAGACATCTGTATACCGCCTGAGTGCGGAATTTCTCGATCGAAGAGTATTTCATAGAGAGGAATCCGACCATAACGTCGGGGCGTGCCTCTCTCACCGTGCGGAGTGCTGACGGGTTGAAGCTCTCGACTATATAGTCGCCCTCATAGCCCTCAATCTCCTCAAGAAATCTCTTGGCAACGGCATCCTCGCCGACACCCATTTTGATCTCAATAAGAAGAGGAACCCTTCCGCCTACAAGATCAAGCACCTCACGGAACGTGGGCACGTAATCATCCGTATCACCGAGACGCACAAGGCGAAGCTCGTCAACGGTGAGATCAGCCACCTTCTTCTCTACACCCGCAACACGGGTAAGGGTATCATCGTGGAAAACAACGAGTCTTCCTTCCCGAGAGAGCCTGATATCAAGCTCGATACCGAAGCCCGCTTCGACCGCACGTGCAAAGGCTGTGAGCGAATTTTCGCACGCCCCTTCGCCGTGAAGTCCCCTATGGGCGTATTTTGTGCTTTTAAATTTATCCATTCTTCTGTCATAGCGTGCAGGGGCAACGAGATACGCCCAAGCTATCACAAGAGCTACAAGAAGAACGGCAAGAATTGCTAAGATTATGATAAGTGCGTCCATTTAGTCCTCCGCTCCTGCAAGGCTCTCAAGAGCACCAACTCTCTCGGGCTTCGAGTCACCGTGCTTAACGAATAGCATCGTCACAAAGGAAAGAGCGGTAAATACTGCCGCATAGGGGAAGAATATCCACCAGTCGAGGCTGTCGATAAGGAAGCCGGAAAGAACGGGTGTGATTATCTGTGCCGCCATGGATGCGGTATAGTAGTAGCCCGTGTACTTACCGACGTCTCCCGCCTTAGCAAGCTCGACTGCCATGGGGAAGGAATTTACGTTGATCGTTGCCCAGCCAATACCTGCGAGAGCAAAGATCGGGAACATGCTGATCTCACTCTTGACGTCTGTCAGGAAGATAGCAACCACAAACGCACAGGTAAGCATCGCAATACCTACAAGGATGCTCTTCTTTCTGCCTATCTTCGAGGAGATAATTCCTACGGGTATGTATGCAATAACCGCGGCTGCCTGAGCCACAATAAGCGTCGTGTTAAAGTCAACCTTGAGCACCTGCTCGGCGTAGACGGAATACTTACTTGTGACGGCGTTGTAGCCCGTATACCAAAGAGCCACCGATGCGAGAATGAGTATGAGAGACGTAAATTCTCCGCGTGTGAGCTTGCGTCCCTCTCCCGTGACCTCTGCCTTCTCCGTAATTCCGTATTTTATGGAGTCCTCCTCCATCTCACGTGCCCACTCGGGCTCCTTAACGAGAATAAGGAAGGCGATAAGTCCAAGTGCCATAAGGATGCCGATAACCGCAATATAATCGGCAAAATCGGTCTTGCCGACAGCACCGGTCTTGAAAACGATACCGAGCACAAGCACGGAGATTCCTCCCGCCGTACCCATAAGGTTTATGATCGCATTACCCTTGGATCTCAGCGGCTTGACCGTCACGTCGGGCATAAGAGCCACGGCGGGAGAGCGGAAGATAGCCATCGAGATAAGAGTCATGAGAAGAACGACTATAAAGAGAATGAGCATGCCGCTGTCTCTGATAAGTCCCAGGCAGGTGAAGAAAACTATCGACAAAAGCGTACCCGCAATTATAAACGGAGTACGTCTGCCGAGCCTCGACTCCACCTTATCCGACATCGAGCCGAAAAGAGGAAGCATAAAGAGTGCCAGCACGTTGTCAAGCGACATAATGATACCTGACGGACCCTGCTTCATCTTAAAGAGGTTCGTGAGAATCTTGGGCACGATAGCATCGTATGCACCCCAGAAGGTCATGATGATAAAGAAGGCGAATCCGACGAGAATTGTTCTTTTGTAATTGAGCTTCATATTTTCCCCCAAATATTTTTACATCACCTTATATTTTAACACAAGGGAGTGTTTTTGTCAATCATTCGCGAGTTTCTTTTACGTATGATTGACTTTTTCCGAAAGTTATAGTAGAATATATAAAAAAAGGAGGGTACAGAATGAAAACAGTATATTATAAGCCGAATACAAGACCTGTTTGCGACAGCCTTACCTGTGCTCTCGGATTTTTCGACGGAGTGCACCTTGGACACCGTCACCTCATAGCGGAGTGCGTGAGGATAGCAGGAGAAACGGGCACTGCATCCGCAGTCTTCACCTTCTCGTCCGAGGGCGGACTTCTCAAGGGAGGCGTGCCGAGGCTCTACACCACCGAGGAGAAGCTCTCGATTATAGAGTCTCTCGGAGTAGACTATGCCATAGTGGCAGATTTTTCATCCCTCTCGGGATATTCCCCCGAGGCATTTGTCAAGGATATTTTAGTCGGTGACCTGAATACCGTAACAGCTCTTTCGGGCGAGGGCTTCCGCTTCGGTGCGGGGGCTAGGGGAGATGCAGGTCTTCTCTCCTCTCTTTTCTCATCGCTCGGCAGACGTGCACTCACCGTCCGAGACGTCAGATATATGGATAAGACCGTGTCCTCCACCGCTATAAGAGAGGCCCTCTCGGAAGGACGGACAGAATATGCGGGCGAGCTTCTCGCATCCCCCTACTTCAAGCGAGGCGAGGTCAGACGCGGTCTCGGTCTCGGACACCTCCACGGCTTTCCTACGGTAAATACAGACATCTCCCCCGACAATCCCCTTCTCGGCGGTGTGTACCTTACCGAGCTCGCAGTGGATGGGGCGACCTATAAGGCACTCACAAACGTGGGCACCTGTCCTACCTTCGGTGAGAGGGAGAGACACGCAGAGACTATGATAATGGACTTTTCGGGCGACCTCTACGGTCACACGGTGGATATTAGATTTCTTAAATATCTGCGTCCCGAGACGCACTATTCATCGGCGGCGGAGCTCGCCGAGCAAATCAAAAAGGATATGGAGGCTACAAGATAAAATGGCAGGCAACTGGACTAAGCTTACAGTCACGGGACACGTGAATGACAGAGAGGAAATATGTGCCGTTATGAGCATGCTCGACAACGGACTTATGATAGAGGATTACAGCGACTTTTCTCTTAACGGTATGTACGGCGAGCTCGTCGATGACGAGATACTAAATGCTGACCGTGAGACGGTGAAGGTATCGATATTCGTACCCGAGGAGAAGAACGTGATGGATTACAGAGCGTTTCTCGCAGACAGACTCACCTCCCTCGGCATAAAGGGCGATATCACCCTCGAGGGAATGAACGAGGAGGACTGGTCGGAGAGCTGGAAGCAGTACTACAAGCCCGTCGAGCTCGGACGCATAACCGTTGTACCCGCATGGGAGAAGTACGAGCCCCGTGAGAGCGAGATAATCGTAAGAATGGATCCCGGTATGGCATTCGGCACCGGTACTCACGAGACCACCCGTCTTGTCATCAGGCTTATGCAGGACGTGCTCGTCCCCGGCTCGAGACTGCTCGACGTGGGCACCGGCTCGGGAATACTCTCCATCTGTGCATCGAAGCTCGGTGCGGGAAGCTGTAACGCCTATGACATCGACCCCGTAGCGGTTAAGGTGGCGAGAGATAACTGCCTCTCCGACGGCTGTACCAACATTACGGTAGGAGTTTCCGACCTTCTTCGGGGAGTCGACCTCTCGGGAGGTAAATTTGACATCTGTGTCGCCAACATAGTATCCGACATTATCGTACGAATGATGCCCGACATCCACGCTTACCTGACAGACAGTGCCCCCATCATACTCTCGGGCATTATCGCCTCCCGCAAGGACGAGGTTGTAGAGTCGGTCGAGCGTGCAGGCTACACCGTGAAGAAGGAGCTCTGGGAAAACGATTGGGTAGCACTTCTGTGCGTACGTGCATAATATTGCCGCATTTTTGAGGAGAAGATATGCCTAGGTTTTTCGTTAAGGACGATAAGATAAACAAGGAAGAAAAAATAATAACCGTAACGGGTGACGATGCCCGTCACATAGCCCGCTCTCTGCGTATGGCGGTGGGCGACAGTCTCACCGTATCCGACGGCGAGGGCACCGATTACGAATGTACCCTCACAAGAATACGTGACGAGGAGTGCCTGCTCTCCTACACCGAGTGTGTAAGAGGCTCTGCAGAGCCCCCCGTTAAGATCACCCTCTATATGGCGTATCCTAAGGGAGACAAGCTCGAGACGGTAGTGCAGAAGGCGGTCGAGCTCGGAGTATCGTCGGTGGTACCCTTCATCTCGGAGAGATGCATCAAGCGTCCGAGTGCCGACAAGAAGGACAACAAGACCGACCGACTCGAGAGAATCGCACACGAGGCGGCGAAGCAGTGCGGCCGCTCTGCCCTCCCGACGGTCGGGACACCCATCACCTTTACCGAGCTGGTCGGAAGAATAAAGGATCATGACCTGACCCTCTTCTGCTATGAGGGACGCGATGCGGTATCCTTGAAGAGTGTGCTCGAGGGAGCAGGAGACAAAAAGAGCATCGCCGTAATAGTAGGCTCTGAGGGAGGCTTCTCCGAGAGGGAGGCTCTCGAATGTAAAAATGCGGGAGCGATGACGGTAAATCTCGGTCCTCGCATACTTCGCTGTGAGACGGCTCCCGACTACTGTCTGTCTGCAATTTCCTACGTTTTTGAGCTTTAATAGGTAAAAAGACAGCGATTTCTTAATAAAAATCATCCCGCTAAAGGTCTTGCTACGGCTTGCTTTAGTGGGATTTTTCACAAAAATTCATAATTTTTTTTGTAACATTCGTGAATTTTTTTCAAAAAACTATTGAAATTTATCTAAAAATCAGTTACAATGTAGTACAGTATTTACAAAAACTGACGGCAAAGACCGTTTTTATTTTTTGACGGAAGGTTAGGATTTATATATGTCAAACCGCTTGTTCCAGAACGTAATACATCAGACTCGTGAGGTCATCGGCCGTACGATTGGTGTCATCGACGAGAACGGTATTATCGTAGCCTGCAGCGATATAAGCAAAATCGGAGAATCAAGACAACGCATCAGAGAGGAGCTCACCTACTCCGGCGAGGTCGTGGTATATGACAGATACACATACAGATTCCTCTCTCCTCAGAATAAAATACACTCGATAGTATTCGTCGAGGGTGACGATAACGAGGCGGCGAAGGCGGCACGTATGCTCTCCATCACGCTTGGAAGCATTAAGACTCTCTATGACGAGAAGTACGATA
Organism: Eubacteriales bacterium; assembly: GCA_045633405.1. GTDB lineage: Bacteria > Bacillota > Clostridia > Oscillospirales > CAG-272 > UBA1740. Next base: position 41,291 of record JAZQYD010000079.1, read on the forward strand.
AGGGCTCGTTCATCAAGAACATCATTCTCGATAACATTCTTACCAACGATATATACGTGAAGTCCAACGAGCTTCATATGAACAATGACGGCGAGAGAGTTGTCTTCGCTATCAAGTTCCAGGGCCCCACCGAGCTTCCTCCCTACGAGGTCATCCAGAATATTTCCGATAAGAATACCCAGGATTATATCATAAACATCAACGAGCAGGACATAGCTATTGTTAAGGAGTATGAGGAGGAGCACTCGCACGAGGACGTCGAGGCTGAGGCCATCACTCTTATCAAGGCTGCTGCGAGCGAGTACGGTGCCAAGATACTCATCGGTATCTCCTCCACCGTTGACAAGCTCAAGGATCTTGCCAGAGCCTACAAGGAGGCGAGGATCGCACTCGAGGTCGGTAAGGTATTCGATATCGAGCGTCCCGTTATGTCCTATGAGAATCTCGGAATAGGCAGACTCATATACCAACTTCCCACCACTCTTTGCGAGATTTTCCTCGGCGAGGTCTTCAAGAAGGGATCACTCGAGTCGCTCGACCGTGAGACTCTTATGACCGTGCAGAGCTTCTTCGAGAACAATCTTAACGTCTCCGAGACGTCGAGAAAGCTCTTCGTGCACAGAAACACCCTTGTCTACCGCCTTGAGAAGATCCGCAAGCTTACGGGTCTTGACCTTCGTGAGTTTGACCACGCAGTTACCTTCAAGGTAGCTCTTATGGTCAAGAAGTATCTCACCAATAAGCCCACTAAATTCTGATAATACATAGAGAGACCCGAAGGGGGCTCTCAGAGCTTGCCCTGCGGAATGAAAACGCAGGGTAAGCTGTTGTTTTATCATAAATAATGAATAAGGGTTGTATCATATAATATGTTAAATAATTCAAAAGAAGATAAGGTCAAGAAGTCACACGTAGTCATACTCATAGTATGTCTCTCCCTCGTTCTCGCTCTCGGCATCGGAGCGGTTGTAGCCCTCTTCCTGCCTGAGAAGCCGATGGCATCCAAGGATGAGATACTTGAGAATATCGAGGACTTCGACGCCGAGGAAAACGATTTCAACTACACAGCGGCTTATCTTAAGAAGCTCGGCATACGCGGCTTCGACACAGCCAAATTCAAGGAGTGCGAGAAGATATTCATAAACGAGTCGATCTACGGGATCGAGTCGAAGGGCGTCCTCGCAAGAGAGACGGCTAAGCTGTTCCTTGAATACTACTACGATGAGATCGATCTTAACGATAAGACCGCACTGACGGATGCTCTTATCAACTGCTACGTTGAGGCATTCGGAGACAGATACGCAGTATACAGAACCAAGCAGCAGTACGGCGACTATCAGGAGAATATGTCAGGCTCCTTCGCAGGTATAGGCGTCAGCGTCAACTATAACGAAGAAAGAAATGCCATCCACGTGCTCTCCGTAACCGAGGGCTCAGGTGCTGAGGAAGCGGGCATTGTCGCAGGCGACCTGATCGTCGGAGCGGCAGGCAAGACTATCGATGAGGTTGGCTACGAGGGTCTTATCTCGCTGATACGCGGTAAGGTCGGCGACCCCGTCGAGATACAGCTTATCCGCGGTGACGAGACTATCACACTGACGGTCATGCGTAAGCAGGTAGTAGAGAAATCCGTTACCTACAAAATGCTTGCAGACAAGATCGGATATATCAAAATTTCAGGCTTTAAGAGCAACACCCCCGAGCAGTTCCGCGAGGCGATCGACACACTCACAAGCAGCGGAGCGGAGGGTCTTATATTCGACCTTCGTGACAATCCCGGCGGATATCTTGACTCGGTGGTTGAAGTAATCGATTACCTTGTTCCTAAGGGAACACGCATAGCCTCCTATGCCACTGCCAAGGGCGAGACGGTCTACACTGCAAAGAATGACCACACAGTCGATCTGCCCATGGTAGTAATCTTCAACGGCAACACTGCTTCGGCAGGAGAGCTCTTCTCTGCTGCGATCAGAGATTACGCCGATATGGAAATATTGACAGCCGTATCGGTAGGAGAGAGAACGTTTGCCAAGGGTATCATGCAGTCGACACGTGTATTCTCCGACGGCTCTACCCTCACTCTCACAATCGCATACTACAATCCCCCCTGCAACGTAAACTATGACAAGACCACCGACAATCCGGGTATAACTCCCGACTTCGAGTGCGGCGAGGCAGTGGGTACAGACGCCCCCCTTGCGGCGGCATACACCGAGATCAAGAAGCTCATCGGTAACTGATAAGTAATTAAAATAACGATCAAATATAATTAGGAGACAGAAAATGGAACAGAAACTTTACACGCCCGAGGGCTTTAAGGCTCTTCAGGACGAGCTCGACTTCCTCATTAACGTAAAGGTTGAGGAGAATAAAAAGGAGATATCCAAGGCGAGAGCATACGGTGACCTCTCTGAGAACAGTGAGTATGATGCAGCTAAGCAGGAGCAGGCTGTCATCCACGCAAGAATCAACGAGCTTCAGGAGATGATCGCTAACGCTAAGGTTATCGACGAGAATCAGATCGATGAGACCAAGATCAGCGTTGGCTCTACCGTTAAGCTCTTCAACGTTGAGAGAAACCGTGAGTTCACGTATCACATAGTCGGCTCGTACGAGACCGACCCCGAGAACGGAAAGATTTCCGACTCCTCCCCCATCGGCCTCGCTCTTCTCGGAGCACGTGAGGGTGACGAGGTAGTTGTTGAGGGTGCAAGAATTCAGCACCTCAGAATCCTCTCCGTATCCCGTACCAAGGAAAATCAGAACTAAGACGAAGGATAACACAATGGATAATAACGTTCAGAATTCAACAAACGAGCTCGTCGTAAGACGTGAGAAGCTCGCTACCCTTAAGGAGTCGGGCAACAACCCCTTCCTTATTACAAAGTATGACGTGACCCACTCCGCTCCCGAGGCAATTGCCGAGTTTACCGCACGCGAGGAGACTCTTGCAGAGGGTGAGACCGTGAACGTCTCTATCGCAGGAAGACTTCTTTCTAAGAGAATCATGGGAAAGGCTTCCTTCGCTCACCTTCAGGACGGTGACGGTAAGATTCAGCTCTACGTTGCACGTGACGGCATCGGCGAAGAGGCCTATGCGGCATTCAAGAAGCTTGACGTCGGTGATATCATAGGCGTTGAGGGACACCTCTTCCGCACAAGAACCGGTGAAATTTCGGTTCACGCCACCTCCCTTACCCTTCTTTCAAAGTCTCTTCTTCCTCTTCCCGAGAAGTTCCACGGACTTACCAATCTCGAGCAGAGATACAGACAGAGATACGTTGACCTCATCGTCAACCCCGAGGTAAAGGATACCTTCATCAAGCGTTCCAAGATTCTCAAGCTCATAAGAGAGTATCTCGACTCCCACGGATTCCTCGAGGTCGACACCCCCATACTCCTTCCCCTTGAGATCGGTGCTAACGCACGTCCCTTCGTAACTCATCACAACACCCTTGATATCGATATGTACTTAAGAATCGAGACCGAGCTCTACCTGAAGAGACTCATCGTCGGAGGAATGCACAAGGTCTACGAGGTCGGACGTATCTTCCGTAACGAGGGTATGGATCAGAAGCACAACCCCGAGTTCACCTCTATCGAGCTCTACCAGGCATTCACCGACTACTACGGTATGATGGATCTCGTTGAGGAGCTCTATAAGATGCTCGCACGTGAGGTCTGCGGTGACACCAAGATCACCTATCAGGGCATCGAGATCGATCTCGGCAAGTGGGAGAGACTCACTATGGCTGAGGCTGTTAAGAAGTACGCAGGCGTTGACTACTACGCTTGGAGCGGTGACGAGGATGCAAGAGCGGATGCCGAGCGTCTTCACGTAGAGGTACCGAAGGATGCAACTCGCGGTACTGTTCTCGTAGAGCTCTTCGATGCATTCGTTGAGGACAAGCTTATTCAGCCCACCTTCATCTACGATTACCCCGTAGAGAACAGCCCCCTCGCTAAGAGAAAGCCCGAGGATCCCAACTTCACCGAGAGATTCGAGTACTTCATCAACTGCACCGAGTACGGTAATGCATTCTCCGAGCTTAACGACCCCATCGACCAGAGAGAGCGTTTCGAGCGTCAGGTCGAGGCTAAGAGACTCGAGAATCCCAACACCACGGCAGAGGTTGACTACGATTACATCACCGCCCTTGAGTACGGTCTTCCCCCCACAGGCGGTCTCGGCTTCGGCGTAGACAGACTCGTAATGCTTCTAACCGATTCTGCATCGATAAGAGACGTTTTGCTGTTCCCGACGATGAAACCTGAAACCTAATTGCAAGGCTGAAACTCCTTGATTTTGCTGGGTTTTTAGGAAAACTCGGCCGTAAAATTGTACGCCATTACACCAATTTTACGCCAATTTGTGCAGAGTAACACTCTTATACACAACGGAATGTACTAAGAATACACAATTTAAGAGCTATGAATTAAGCGTTATTATGCGCCGTTCATAGCTCTTTTTGTTTTGCAAAAGAAAGGGGAAAATTTATGAGACAAAATATTTATGAGATACCGAAGGTGCACCCCTTCATTAAAACACTTGAAAATGTCAAGGCGCTGCGAGATAATCTCGACGAGCATATTGAGATAACAAGTCAGCTTTGGGAGGATGGTATCCGATATTGTTAGGCTCCCCGTCAGAGTGCTACCCCGGCACAATGATAGTCGCTCACCGTAATTCGGAAATGACCATGTCGGACACTCTCACTCACTCGCTCTCACTGCTTGCGGGCGGAGCGGTCATCCTCTGGCTCATCATTAAGAAAAGAGGAGCAGTGTAAGCCACGGCGGATAAATTCCAAGAAAAGGAAAATATAATTCTCTATATTGACTTATAATAACAAGATGTGATATAATTAAGTCAAACCAAGAGACGGCAAATACCAAAACAAAAACAAAACAACCTCAAGGTCTGTATATTTTTGATATGCAGACCTTATTTAAAGAAGGAGAAGAAAAATGATTTCCTGCACTGAATTTATTCCTGCTTACAGCGAGCTGTTCGCATATCTTGACAAGAAGAAGGGCTTCGACGAGGTACAGAACTTCTGGGCGTATCTCTTCAATCCCGACGGCAAGGGTATTCCCCTTATCAACTTCGTAGAGCGTGAGGGCATCAGAGGATGCTACTCCTATTGGGGAGGCACTCTCAACGAGGAGGCCGCCGACTTCTCTATGTACGTCAACGAGAAGAGAGGCTTCTTCTATAACGTGATGCACCACTGTCCCTCTAAGGGCAGACTTCTCGAGCTCAAGGAGTCGATAGGCATCACTCCCTACCCCCACTACTGCTGGCACTGTGACTACTACCGCTATGCGGTTGAGAAGATAGGTCTCAAGTACATATACAACTTTGACGGCACCGACAAGGCTCAGTGCTCGATGCTTATCTATGACCCGAAGGTGTTCGACGGCAGAGTGATCCTCGACGAGGACACGGAGGCTATGCACAGAAACGCATCCGACAACGAGTATTTCCACAAGGATTTCCACTCCTCCCTCAATAAGGGCGTCGACTACCTCGGCAAGAATTACGGTCAGGAGTCGGTTGAGGAGTATCTCACCTCCTTCACGAAGAACGTATACAACAAGCTCATCGACGATATGAAGGTAAGAGGCCTCTCTGCTCTTGAAGAGAAGATTCTCGACACGTATGAGAAGGAGAAGGCACCCGATGCAGTCAAGACCGCACTCACCGAGGACGGAAGCAAGCTCACCGTTGACGTAGCATACTGTCCCGGCGTCACCCATCTTCGCGAGACTGGCAGAGTGGTATCCGATAAGTACCGCTACACCACCGAGACCGTTATGAGGGTGCTCGCAGAGTCAATCGGTGCAGAATTTGAAATGACCGAGTATGACGAGGAAACGGGTCGTGCCTCCTACTGCTTCATTAAGAGATAAGACAATTTTACAGCATTGACAACAGGTAGCCTTTACTGTATAATAAGCGTGAAGGCTACCAATACTTTCTATAAAACGTACAAGAGGAAAAATATGAAAAGACTAATTGTTTTTGCATTTATTCTCGCATTATCCTTTACGTTTCTCGCCTCATGCGGGAAGTCCGAGGAGGAGTACACGCTTTATCTCGGAGTTAAAGCGACAGTTAACGGCACCTCCGTATCCGAGACCGTTGCGGCTGTTGTAACCGACGGGGACGGTAAGATAGTACAGTGCAGAATAGACGTTATTGATTTCTCCGCAAAGGTGGATAACAGAGGAGACGCCATTGTCACGAAGCCCATCACCAAGCGTGAGCAGGGTGACGATTACGGCATGGCTGAATGGGCTCCCGCAGGCGAGTGGTATAAGCAGGCTGAGCACTTTGAGAAGTACGTTGTCGGTATGACGCTCGAGGACGTGAAGTCCATAGGTCTCGTTGCAGGCAAGGGCGAGGATGCAGATCTCTTAGCAGGCTGTACCATTGCTGTATCCGACTTCGTGGATGCTGTTACAAAGGCTCTTGAAGGGAACAACAAATACACCTTCTCCGCAAAGGGTGATATCACCTCCGCAGTGTCGGCAATAGCGAGCGTTTCCGCAGCCGTCGCTACCGATGAGAGCGGCAACGAGGACCCCACAAAGCTCACCTTTAGCTTCCAGACCGATTTCGGTGCAGTAGCGAGTGCTAAGGGCAGAGTGGCAGGAGCTCTCGTGGATTCGATAGAGATAAAGGTCAGCTGTGACGTTGTTGACAGTGTTGATAATGAAAACAATCCTACCAAGGCACTCTCGGTAACCTCTACATCAAACAGAGGTACGAAGTTCGAGCTCGGTGACAATTACGGCATGGCGAAGTACGATCCCGACAACGTGAAGGGCGAATGGTACGTGCAGGCAACCGAGCTGGCAAAGGCATCTATCGGCTATGAGACTAAGAAGCTCTCGGTATTCCTTGAAGACAACGTAGCAGGATGCACCATGTACGTCGACGGCTACAAGGCGGCACTGATCAAGGCCGCCGAAACGGTCAGATAAGTAAATATTCATTTACATTTTTATATGAAAAGGATCATATCCGTGTTGCTTTTTCTCTTGGTTCTCCTCTCGAGCACGTCGCTGGTATCATGTGATGAAGCCGATGTGAAAAGCGAGCCTATGACGAAGCAATACTACGATTTATTTAACACGGTGTCGGTCATTTACTCCTATGCGGGCGACTCGAGGGAAAGCTTCGGACGCAACTGCTCGGTTGCCGAGACCGTCCTCCGTGACTACCACAAGCTCTTCGACGTCTACTATGAGTATGACGGCATCACAAACCTCGCTACCGTGAACAGAATGGCGGGCGAGGGCCCCCTCAAGGTGGATGAGAGACTCATCGATTTTCTTCTTTATGCGAAGGAGATGTACGCCCTGACGGGTGGGCGTACGAATATCGCTCTCGGCTCGGTTTTATCCCTCTGGCATGATGCACGTGAGGGAGCGGACGAGGACGGTGCTTCAACACCTCCCACCGAGGAGGCACTCAGAGAGGCTTCCCTCCACACCTCCATTGACTCGATAGTCATAGACAAGGAGGCATCCACGGTAGAAATAACCGATCCCGCACTCTCCATCGACGTCGGTGCCATCGGCAAGGGATATGCAGTCGAGCGGGCGAAGGAGGCTCTCATCGCACACGGTGTAACCTCATACGTCATCAACGTGGGCGGTAACGTCGCCGCTATCGGCACGAAGGACGGCAAGGACGGCTGGAAGACGGCCATCAAGAATCCGAATAATCCCTCCGAATATGCTCTCTGCGTTATGATCTCGGACACGTCCTGCGTTACCTCGGGCAACTATGAGAGATATTTCATTCACGGTGGCAAGAGATACCACCACGTTATAGACCCCGAGACGCTGATGCCCTCGGAGTATTTCGCCTCAGTGACAGTCATCACCGAGGATTCCGCTCTCGCTGACACCTTGTCGACAGCCCTCTTCGTTATGAGCTATGAGGACGGACTTTCGCTCATATCCTCCCTCTCGGGAGTCGAGGCTGTATGGATATACGGAAGCGGTGAAATAAAATACACAGACGGTGTAAGGATCGTATCGTAACACTTTTTTGAAGAAGGACAGACAGCCCCGTGCTGACATCTGTCCTTCTTTTTTCTAACCTTTGTTTTTTAAAAGACTTCTGTCTCTTTGTACATTTTTGCTCGTTATATATTTAACAAATGCTTTCTTTTGTGCTACTATTGACATAATTGTCATTTTCATTTATAATACTAAGTAGTAAAACTGTACTTTTTATTAGTGCGTGAATTATTTTCAAATCTTATGCGAAAGGATGCTTTATGTTCAAAAGAAGATTTCTCGGAAGAACACACGTCCCACACAACAAAAATACTAAGGATAAGGAGGCCATCAGATTCTGCCCCGAGTCTATTCTCCTCTCCACCGTTCAGCACATCGGTGCACCCGCTACCGTATGCGTGGCGGTAGGTGACGAGGTAAAGGTAGGCGACAAGATAGCTGAGGCCGGCGGATTCGTATCCTCTCCCATCTACTCGGGTATATCGGGTAAGGTTGCAAAAATAGAGGACCTTCTTCGCCCCGACGGTAAGAAGGTACCCGCTGTCAGAATAGAGTCGGACGGTCTTATGACCAAGAAGGAGACAACGCCCCCCGTGATCAATTCTCTCGATGACCTCATCGAGGCTGTCAGGGTGTCGGGTGTTGTAGGACTCGGCGGTGCGGGCTTCCCCACTGCGGTCAAGCTTGCCGCGGCAAAATCGGGTAATATCCACACCCTTATACTGAACGGTGCGGAGTGCGAGCCCTATATCACAAGCGACACACGTACGATGCTCGAGTCGGCTGACAAGATAAGAGCGGGCATCGACACTATCATAAGACACGTTGACTCCATAAAGAAGATTATCATCGGTATCGAGGACAACAAGCCCGAGTGTATCGAGAAAATGGCAGGGACCTTCGCCGATCTCGGCAACGCTGAGGTCAAGGCTCTTCCCTCCCTCTACCCTCAGGGTGCGGAGAAGATACTCATACACAACACCACGGGTGTCATCGTAGAGGAGGGCAAGCTCCCCGCCGACCACGGCATCCTCGTTATGAACGTCACCTCTGTCGCCGAGCTTCAGAAGTTCTTCGAGACGGGCATGCCCCTTGTCGAGCGTACCGTTACCGTTGACGGCTCCTCGGTAGACGAGCCTAAGAATATCACCACCCCCATCGGCACACCCATCGGCGACCTTCTCTCCTTTGCGGGAGTAGACAGCGACAAGATCGGTAAGGTGCTCTGGGGCGGTCCTATGATGGGAGTATCGATATGCTCTCTCGCCGAGCCCGTGCTCAAGACAACCAACGCCATCACCGTCCTCACCGAGGCGGATGCACGGTATATCAAGCATACCGCTTGTATTCATTGCGGAAGATGCGTCAGTGCGTGTCCCATGGGTCTCAATCCCACCGTCTTCGCACGCTCGCTCAAGGTAAACGATAAGGATGAGAGAGTCCGCCGTCTCGAGGAAGCTAAGGTGCTCCTCTGTATGGAGTGCGGATGCTGCTCCTTCGTATGCCCTGCGAGACGTCCCCTTGTACAGAACAACCGTCTTGCCAAGGGTGAGGTAAAGGGTCATACAGCCCACCTCGCATCACTCAAGAAGTAAAGGAGACTGAATATGGAAAAGCTAATAGTGTCTACGTCTCCTCACGTCCACACGAGGATGACAACGGGCAGAATAATGAGGGACGTGCTCATCGCACTCTCTCCTGCCGCCATCGCATCCGTGATACTCTTCGGACTTAAGTCGCTCTATATCATCATAGCGTGCACGGTATCCGCCGTCGTCGCCGAGTACCTCTTCAACCTCATAACGAAGAAGACTCAGACGGTCAGCGACTGCTCTGCCGCCGTAACGGGTGTAATTCTCGCACTCTCGCTCCCTGCGAGCACGAAGATATGGCATTGCGTGCTCGGTGCGGTCATTGCAATAGTTGTTGTCAAATGTCTCTTCGGAGGTATAGGCTGTAACTTTGCCAACCCCGCCGTTACAGCGAGAATATTCCTCATTTTCTCCTTCGCCGAGATAGGCGGAGGCACTCTGACGAGATTTATGGACGAGGCCGACCTCGTCACGGGAGCTACCCCTCTTGAGATAATGCAGAGCGGCAGACCCCTTCGTCTCATTCCCGACTTTATGGATATGTTCCTCGGTAACCGCTCGGGTGCGATAGGCGAGACCTGTGCACTTGCGATACTCATAGGATTTGCATATCTTGTTGTAAGAAGAATAATCAGGTGGGAGGTTCCCGTCATCTTCGTTGCGACCGTGTTCGTAATGACACTCGCCATCAAGGGCGACCTGACCTTCGCTACCTACCAGATACTCTCGGGCGGACTTCTCTTCGGTGCGGTATTTATGGCTACCGATTACGTTACCACGCCCCTCACCGTGAAGGGTAAGATGCTCTTCGCTCTCGGCTGCGGTATCATTACCACGGTCATTCGTCTGTACGGCGATTATCCCGAGGGAGTATCCTTCGCTATTCTTCTTATGAATATCGTATCCCCCTATCTTGAGAAGCTCACCGCTCCTCGCCCCTTAGGAGGTAAGAAAAATGAAAGATAAGCTCCTCCCCTCCATCGCTCTCGGTGCTATCTGCTTCGTGGTAGCGGCTCTTCTCGCCCTCGTGCATTCCTTCACCGAGGAGAGAATAGAGCAGAACAAAATCGATGAGATGAACGCATCGCTTGCCGACGTCCTCCCTGACCATTCCGGCTTTGAGGAAGTAAATAAGACGGCTGATATGCCCTCATCCATTACTCTTATCAAGAGGTCCGAGCAGGGCGGCTACGTCTTCAACGTAGTTGTTAACGGCAAGAACACCGGCATGACCGTGCTCATCGGCATTACCTCGGACGGTAAGATAGCGGGCACAAAATGCACCGCCAACAACGAGACTCCCACCTATGCGAAGCCTGTATTCGATAAGACCGAGGCGGGCTATTACGTAGGCATGACCGAGGAGACGTTCAAGGATTATATTGTTTCGGGCTCGACCCTCACCTCCAAGGCGTATGCCAAGGCTGTAAAGGACGCCCTTCTGGCGTTCTCAATTCTCGAAGGAGGTGACGCATAATGGAAAACAGCACTAAAAAGCTTATGATATTCATCCGTGGAATAATTCAGGAGAACCCCGTTCTCGTCCTCGTGCTCGGAACCTGCCCTACCCTCGCCATGACCGCTAAGGTCGATGCGGCGTTCTATATGGGTCTTGCGGCAACGCTCGTCCTGTTAGCGTCAAACATTGTTATATCAGCTCTCCGCAAGCTTATTCCCGACACCGTCCGTATTCCCTGCTATATCGTTATCATTGCGGGCTTCGTGACCGCTGTCGAGATGCTCCTCGAGGCATACCTCCCCGCCGCATACACCATGCTCGGAGTTTACCTCGCACTTATAGTAGTTAACTGTATCATCCTCGGCAGAGCCGAGATGTTCGCAAGCAAGAACAAGGTAGTCGACTCCGCTCTCGACGGACTCGGAATGGGCGTGGGCTTCACCTTAGCTCTTATGCTTATGGCAACAATACGTGAGGTATTCGGTGCAGGCACCTTCTGGGGCTTGACCGTACCCGTTATCAATCAGTTCAAGATTCCGATACTCACTCAGGCCCCCGGCGGCTTCCTTGTATTCGGTATCCTGATTGCGATAATGAATAAGATCACCGCTAAACGCGGCGGCGTGAAGAGAAAATCCTTCTCCTGCGTTGGCTGTCCCTCCTCACGTCTGTGTCACAAGACGTCCTGCAGTGAGCTCACCGAGCTTGAGGCGGACCGACCCGAAGAGGTAGTAAAGGAGGGCACGGCAAATGACTAATCTCATTCTCATCCTTATGACGGGCGTGCTTATCAACAACTACGTCCTTCAGCAGTTCCTCGGCATCTGCCCCTTCCTCGGAGTATCGAAGAAGATCGGTCAGGCTACGGGAATGGGTGTGGCCGTCACCTTCGTTATGCTCTGTGCTACGGCGGTAACCCACCCTATCTATCACTACGTGCTTGCAAAGCTCGAGCTTGAATATCTCAGAACGATAGTATTTATTCTTGTTATTGCATCTCTCGTTCAGTTTGTTGAGATCGTACTCAAGAAGCTTATCCCCGCTCTTCACAAATCTCTCGGAGTATATCTCCCTCTCATCACCACCAACTGTGCGGTGCTCGGAGTTACCATCAACAATATTACAGGCGAGCTTTCCTTCCTCGAGAGCATGGTATCATCTCTCGGTGTAGGTCTCGGCTTCCTTCTTGCAATGCTTCTCTTTGCAGGAGTACGCTCCCGTATTGAGAACTGCCCCGCTCCCAAGTGCTGGAGAGGCATTCCGATAACCCTCGTTGCGGCATCTATCGTGGCACTCTCGTTCCTCGGTCTTGCCGGAGTGGTTGAGAATATGCTCGGCGTAGGAGGTGCATGATGGACGTTTTAATTGCAATAGCTGTCCTTTTTGCGGTAGCGGTAATATGCTCGGTGCTTTTGACCTTTGCGGCGACCTACTTCTCCACTAAGGGAAGCGAGCGTCAGAACGCAATACGCGATGCACTCCCCGGTGTCAACTGCGGAGCCTGCGGATACAGCGGATGCGACGCTTATGCGAAGGCACTTGCAGAGGGTGAATGCGACAAGACCAACCTCTGTGTCCCCGGCGGTGACAAGACCGCACGTGCGGTAGCAGGCATCCTCGGAGTTGCGGCGGGCGAGATAGTAGAGCAGGTCGCATTCGTAGGATGTAACGGAACCTGCAACACTGTTGACAAAAAGTATATCTACGAGGGTCTTCACACCTGCCGTACGGCAAACATCGCTTATTCGGGCGACAGGGTCTGCGGCTACGCCTGCCTCGGCTACGGCGACTGTGTGAGAGCCTGCCCCACGAATTCTATATCGATAATCGACGGTATCGCAAGAGTCAACCCGAGAAAGTGTATCGGATGCGGAATCTGTACACGTGAGTGTCCGAACCACCTCTTCAAGCTCATCAACGATACCACAAGAGTCGTAGTAGAATGCTCCAACCACGACAAGGGCGTCGTGACAAGGCGTGGATGTAAGAACGGATGCATCGCCTGCGGTAAGTGCGAAAAGAGCTGTCCCCACGATGCGATACACGTTATCGACAACCTCGCTACCATTGACTATTCGAAATGCACGGGCTGCGGCGTATGTGCGTCCGCATGTCCCACACACTGCATACACGAAGGAAACTTCATCTGCGGTGCTCACTTTTAAAAAATAACTTAGAATTGACGAGATAACCTATGGAAAGAGAAACGAGACAGAGGAATATATTTTCTCGATACAAAAAAGAGATAATAATGACTGCCTCGTTTCTCTTGATAGCGATTATCTCGCTTCTTATTATCACTCTGAGCAAGAAGGCAGGCTCATACGCCGAGGTGTATATCGGAGATGAGCTCATTGCCTCCTACTCCCTCTCGGAGGACGGAGAGTACACCTTCCTTGACGGAGACGTCACGCTCATTATCGAGGACGGAAGGGCTTATATCAAAGACTCCGACTGCCCCGATAAGGTTTGCATAAGGAAGGGCGAGGTCTACCGCACGGGCGAGAGGATCGTCTGTGCCCCAAACAAGCTCACAGTGATAATAAGAGGCGAGAGGACGGGCGACGAGCCCGATCTCGTGTCTTAGGAGGCGGCCGATGAGAGAAAGAACACAAAGGCTCACAACCTTGGCGGTAACGGTCTCTGTCGCTATGATACTGTCGTTCATCGAGTCACGCCTGCCCACCTTCGTTCCCATACCGGGCATCAAGCTCGGACTCGCAAACGTGGCGGTGATCTTCACCGTATATAAGCTCGGATATCCCGAGGCGGCTTTGGTCTCCCTTGTGAGAGTGTGTCTGTCCGCCCTGCTCTTCGGCTCGACCGTGTCGCTCGCATACAGCCTCACGGGTGCGGTATTCAGCTTCGTCACGATGCTCTTACTTAAGGAAATAGTTAAAATGCATACCGTCGGCGTGAGCATTGCGGGCGGTGTTGCTCACAACGTAGGACAGATATTGGCAGCCTCTCTGATAATGGGCACGGACGCTGTCCTCTACTATCTACCATATCTTATCATCTCAGGTGTAATAGCGGGTATTGCGGTAGGCTTCGCCGCAAATATGCTCATCCACCGTGTCAAATTATCGAGGAAATGAAATTAGATCTCTCAAGCGATAAAATCAACAAGACTTTTTATACCTTGTTTGCCTCCGCACTTGGAAGCACAATAATATCCACGATATACGCAACCGTTGACCTCATCTGTATCGGACACCACTCGGGCCCTGCCGCTACTGCGGCGATTTCCTTCGTCAACCCTCTGTGGGGACTTATGATCGGTCCCGGTCTCCTTGCGGGAGTCGGCGGTGCGGTTATGATGAGCAACCGAAAGGCGGCGGGAAATACCGAGGCGGCTAACGCCTACTATACCCTCAGCGTCATTCTCTCGCTCATCTTCAGTGCCATTATCTTCGTAGCATATAATTTCTTCCCCTATCAGCTCCTCTCATTCTTCGGAGCAGAGGGTCAGACTCTCGAATACGGAGTCATCTATATGCGTCCCGTGTCGGTGATAGCCCCGACCTTTACGATGACGGCGTGTCTGTCGACCTTTATGCGTAATGACGGAGAGGCGGTTATTCCCACCGTGGCTACGGCTATCGGAGGAGTTATAAACATGATACTCGACGTCACTCTCGTCTTCGGGTTCGACCTCGGTCTTTTCGGAGCGGGTCTTGCTACGGCGATAGGACAGACGGCGGCCTTCCTCATCATCGCATCCTATTTCTTCAGAAAGAAATGCACCATCAAGCTTGTCAAGCCGAGGACGGTCACAAGAAAGATATCCCGCATCGTCACCCTCGGTGCATCTGCCTTTCTCCTTGAGATAGCCTTTGCGGCGACCATAACCGTCTTCAACATACAGGTAAACAATCTCTTCGGAGAGGCTGAGCTTGCCGCATTCAGCACCTCGTCCACCGTTGTTATAATGTTCATCTGCCTTTACAACGCCATCGGTACGGCACTTCAGCCCATATCTGCAACGGCATTCGGAGGAGGCAGACGAGACAGGGTGGATAAGGTTCTCGCCCTCTCGCTGAGGCTCTCTCTTATCCTCGGAGTACTATTCTTGGCTCTCACAATGCTCTTCCCCGGCACAATCCTCAGAATATATATGGAAGTAAACGATGAGGTAATGGCGGTCGGCCCTAATATCGTGAGAATATACTCTCTCGGCATCATCTTTACGGGTATAAGCACCGTATCCACCTTCTATTTCCAATCCGTCCTGAAGAGAGACTTCTCCCTCTATATATCCCTTTCGAGAGGTCTTTTACTGCCGATAATCTTCGCACTCATACTCCCCGCACTCTTCGGTGCCTCGGCAATATGGTGGGCGGTAGCCGCGGCAGAGTTTATCACCTTCCTTATGTCCGTGCTCTTTATCTTTATTGAGAAGAAACAGGCTAAGATACCAAACGACAACTAATCACATCGGAGATACATAATGGCAAAAGACGTAAATAAGATAATTACCGAGCTCATAGCATACTCGGAGAAAAAAGGACTCACCGAGACGTCCGACCGTGCATACGCTACGGCGAGGCTGATGAGGGCTCTCGGCACTGACGATTATATAGAGACCGCTCTCACAGAGGAAAGAGAGCTCCATGAGATACTCGCCGATGCAGTTGAATATGCGTATGACAAGGGCATAATAGAGGAGAAGTCGGTCATATACTCAGACCTCTACGATACCGAGCTCATGGGCACGCTTGTCGCACGCCCCTCCGAGGTTATAGCCAAATTCCGCACGCTCTACCGTGAGGACCCTAAGCTGGCAACCGATTACTTCTACTCTCTCGCTATTGACTCTAACTATATCCGCGAGGACAGAATCAAGCGTGATATGAAGTGGCTGACCCCCTCTCCCTACGGAGATATTGATATCACGGTCAACCTCTCAAAGCCCGAGAAGGACCCGAAGGCGATAGCGGCGGCGAAGAAGCTCCCCGCATCGGGTTATCCGAAATGTGCCCTCTGCCATGAGAACGAGGGCTACGCAGGCACTCTTACAAAGGCTCCGAGGCAGAATTTACGCCAGATCCCCTTCGATATGGCAGGCTCGCCCTGGTTCTTACAGTATTCCCCCTACGTTTACTATAACGAGCACTGTATCGCTCTCTCGCTTGAGCACACACCTATGAAGATAGACCGCTCGAGCTTCGAGAAGCTTCTCGGCTTCGTTACCGAGTTTCCCCATTATTTCATCGGCTCCAACGCCGATCTTCCCATCGTAGGCGGCTCCATTCTCTCGCACGATCACATGCAGGGCGGACGCTACACCTTCGCTATGGAGAAGGCACCCATCGAGATCCCACTCACCTTCCGTGGCTTTGAGGGAGTCACCGCAGGCATCGTACACTGGCCCCTCGCCGTCATAAGACTCCGTTCGTCCGACAAGGCGGCACTGGTCGAGCTCTCCGACAGAATTCTTAGGGCTTGGCAGGGCTATACCGATGCGGATGCAGAGATATTCGCATTCACGGACGGTGAGCCTCACAATACGGTAACCCCCATTGCAAGACGGCACGGCGAGGAGTACGAGTTAGACCTCGCCCTCAGAAACAATATCACGACCGAGGAGCACCCCTTGGGTCTTTACCACCCCCACGCAGAGCACCATAATATCAAAAAAGAGAACATCGGCCTTATCGAGGTTATGGGTCTCGCAGTCCTTCCGTCAAGGCTGAAGGGAGAAATAGCACTCATGAAGGATGCTATTCTCGAGGGACGTGATTTCGACACATCACCTGATATCGTGAAGCATAAGGAGTGGTTCTCTAGGTTCCGTGATGCATACAGCTTCACCGAGGAGAACACCGAGGAGATTCTCAAGTCCGAGATCGGACGCACCTTCGTGCGTGTCCTCGAGGATGCAGGAGTATATAAGGTGACAGAGGACGGAAGACGTGCATTCCTCCGCTTCGTTGACTATGTGAACGGCACCCTCTCTTAAAAAAATATAAAAGAGCCTCTGTTATCCCTAGCACGGGAGCTGACAGAGGTTCTACCTATGAAAAATGACAAAAAATGAATGTTTTTACATATTTTATGGCAAAATCAACCGAGAAGAAAAAAACGATTTGTTATATAATATTGAAAAAACAGTAAAGTGTGGTTCTTATGGAAGAAACAAAGCTCGATTATCTCGAGGCTGACCCCGACACGGACATATACAAAAAAAGCCGTGTAATGTACATAATTGAGGCGGCACTCGAATATTTCATATCACTTCTCGTATCGGGAGTGTATCTTGCAAGACTGACGTCATCCATCGGTATACCCGACCATATAACGGGTATTCTGAGCTCTCTTACCACCCTCGGATGCAGCGTACAGCTGATCGCTATTCTCTGGGCGAGCAAGGCGAGAGTCAAGCGTACGGTCATATTTATGCATACGTCAAATCAGCTTCTCTTCACGCTCCTTTACGTTGTGCCCTTCCTCGATCTTACCACGGCGGAGAAAACGGTCGTCTTCCTCGTCTTCAAGCTCGGCGGTGCACTGATACACAACGTAGTCCAGCCCTTGAAGATCAACTGGTTCATGTCGATGGTAGACGATAACAAGCGAGGCAAATTCACGGCAAACAAGGAGATAATATCTCTTGCGGGCGGTATCGTCTTCACCTTCGTAATGGGTAACCTCTCCGACCTTCTCGAGTCCCAGGGCAGAATAGAGGATTCCTTCATCATCTGCGGTATCACGCTCTTCGTTCTTACGGCTCTTCATACCTACACCATGATAGCATCGAGAGAGAAGCCCGTACAGGAGAAGGACAGACTCCCTCTCAGAAGGATGCTGAGGACTCTCACGAGCGATATGTCCTTCCTCAAGATAGTCCTTGTCTCGGTCATCTGGAGTATCGCTACTCACTGCTACACCCCCTTCAACGGCACCTATGCTCTCAAGGAGCTCGGTCTTACCATGACGATGACGTCAATTGTCACGGCTATACAGTCAACGAGCCGTGCACTCTGCTCACGTCCCTTGGGTAAATACGCCGACAAGAACACCTTTGCGAAGATGCTGAATATCTGCTTCTTCGTTGAGCTTGCCGCATTCACTCTCAACATATTCACAGTACCCGAAAACGGCAAGGTATTCTACACCGCCTTCCACGTTCTCTACTCGATAGGCCTTGCGGGCATCAACAGCGGTGGCATCAACCTCATCTACGAGAGAGTGCCGAAGGAGATGCGTATCGTCGCACTCGCATTCAAGAATACCCTTGCGGGACTTATCGGCTTCCTCACTACCCTTCTTTCAAGCCTGCTCGTCAAGAGAATTCAGGAAAACGGAAACACCCTCTTCGGCATGGACGTCTATGCTCAGCAGGTTCTCTCTCTGTTCAGTGCCGTAGGTGTCGCACTGCTTATCGTTTACCTCAACACCGTGGTAAAACGAATGAACGTAAAGAAGGATGAAAAATAAATACCGAAAGGAGGTGCCCCGTGGCTAAGGATATACAGCTTCACATTCCGAATATCACTAACTTCGACGTGAAATATTACTTCAGCAACGAGGATCATAAGCACCCTGAGCGGGTATGGCCCTTCCATCTGCATGACCGAATAGAGCTTTATATACTCCTTGAGGGCGACGTATCCTTCCTCGTTGAGTCGACGCTCTATAAGCTCACCTCGGGCGATGCCATCATCACAAAGCCCAACGAGATGCATAACTGCATCCTTAATACAAATTCCGTCCACAAGCATCTGTGCTTCTGGTTCGATGCATCGAGCGACTTTATCTTCGGAGACTTCCTCTCACACGAGCCGGGTAAAAATAACCTCATAGTCCCCGATGCACAGTCGAAGGAGAGGCTCCTCGAGATTTACAAGAGTCTGAAGGTTGCCTCCGACGGAGATGACAGACTCGAGCAGTTCTATCTCACCCTTGAGATGCTCAGAATATTCAGCCGTTTTCTCGGCACCACGTCGACCCATCAGCCCTTCCCCGATATTTTAAAATCGATACTCGATGATATCGACGGGAACTTCAAGACGATACGCACCCTCGACTATTTCAAGGAGAGGTATTTCATAAGCTCGAGCACTCTCAACCGCCTTTTCAAGGAATATCTTAACACGACCCCCAAGATGTACCTCGAGTCGAAGCGGCTTGCACACTCGCAGATACTCCTCAAGAGCGGAAAAAGCGTCCTCGCCGCATGCATGGAGTCGGGCTTCCCCGACTACTCGAATTACATAAGACTCTTCAAGAGGAGATTTCTTATCACCCCGAAGCAGTATCAGGAAAAGAAATAAAATAAAAAAAGAGCAAGAGTAAAAAAATTTCTTTACCTGCTCTTTTCTTTTTTGATGTGCTGTCCCGGCGGACAGCTTTTTATATCTTTATATTGGGAGTTACTATTCTATTATACTGCACGAATCCGGAAAGTCCCTTCTCGAGTCTTACCTCCTCAAGCTCCTCGATAGCCGAGTCCTCGCCCGAAAGATATCTGTCTATAAGGTACTTAGCGGTGTCGCATCTCGCCGCCATTCCGCCGTAACGCACGTCAAGGTTAGCCCAGCCTATTACCTTGTTATTCGCAAACCAGAGGCTCTTGTGCTCTCTGTGAACCGCCTCTGTCGCCGTCTTGAGTGCGGGGAGAAGCTCCTCGGATATTCTCTTAAGAGTCTCCTTA
The DNA here is from genome assembly GCA_045633405.1 of Eubacteriales bacterium. Lineage (GTDB taxonomy): Bacteria > Bacillota > Clostridia > Oscillospirales > CAG-272 > UBA1740. Next base: position 61,035 of record JAZQYD010000079.1, read on the forward strand.
TCGCCCGACTTGTAGGAGGGAACGAGATTCTCCGCAATCTCGGTCTTAAGTGCGAGATAATTAAACACGGCATAGGCATAATCGTAGAGATATCCCCACCTTTCGTCACTCTTACCGCGGTAGAGCTCTGCCGTTTTGCGATAGTGATCGCTCATCTTGCGTGAGAAGAGGTGCGTGTCGTAAAGACCCTCCATTATATCCTGCCAGAAGAGGGGCTTGCCGAGGAATCTGCGTGAGTAGCTGACGAAGGTCTCGCCCTCGAACTTGTTATGATAGTTAGCCATACTGCCAAAAAGACCGTAGTCCGCACCCGTAACCGCCTCAAAGCGTGATGCAAGCTTATCCTCGGAGGGATCGGGGTCATACACCATCTCAGCGGTGAACGAAAGACCGAAGAGGTTAGCGAAGGTGTCATTCTCGGCGTTGTCGTTCGTCCATATGGTGGTCATCGCATCCTTAACACCGTTGTTACGGCAGGCGTTAAGAGAAAACTTGGTAGTTGAATACGCATACCCATTCTCGGGGAAATGTCCGACCCAGCCCCAAAGACCGCCTGCAAAGAGTGTCTTATTACCAAGTGCCTTATGCTTCTTCAGCATATAATCGTCACATTCGTGCTTCTCACCGTAGTGCCAGAAGACGAGCTCAACCTCCTTCGGTATCTTAGCCTTAACCTCGTCGGGAATCTCAATCGACTCCTCATAATAGCCGTTTCCGCCTTGATTGCTGATACGGAAGTACATATCGCTCCACATCATGGGAGTAAGACCGTACTTATTGGTAATGGATATGAGTCTCGCCATATACTCGTTGAAGATGTCGAAGGGAGGCACGTAGCCGTGAGTGTCAAGGAATTTGCCTCGTCCCATATCCCACGCCTCGTCCATTCCTATATGCACCTTACGTGAGCGGAAGCAGGATGAGACGGTCTTGATAAGGCTCTCGACAAACTCAAAGGTCCTCTCCTCTCTTGCAAGAAGGACGCCGTCGGTGTCCCTGATGGGATAGGACTCGGGCCAGATGAGGTATTTCTCCATATGACCGTAGCACTCAAGGCAGGGGATGATCTCGATGCCGTACTCATACGCATAATCATCGAGCTGACGGAGCTCTTCGTGAGTATATCTGCCTCTCATATAGCCGAAGTAGGGTCTGTCCTCAAGCACAACGGTGTCCTCGGTATAGAGGAGGAGATTGTCATAGCCCATAAGAGCTAAGTAATCAACAAGTCTGCACAAAGTCTTCACGGTAGGCACACCGCAGCGTGACGTATCCACCATAACTCCGAGGGTGTCGAAGAATCCGTCCTCGGTGATATCGAACCCGTCCTTCTTCCTTGCATTTTCAAGAAGCACGCCCATACCGCGGAAAATCTGATTTTTCTTCTTATAATAAATTACAGCCCTGTTACGAGAAAGACTAACACCGATACGCTCACCCTGACACACGTCAACGGTGATGCCTTCACCAAGCTCCATTCCGAGCACGGGTGCGAGTCTTTCTATGCTGTTTTGCAATTCCTTGTTTACATTAAACTTAAATTTCATGTTGTTCACCGATTATCTCTTCCAATATTTTCTATCAAGCGAGCGATACATAATAGCCTCGGCTATATGATCGGCATTTATCTTCTCCATACCGTCAAGGTCGGCGATCGTTCTCGCCACACGGAGTACTCTGTCATGACCTCTTGCCGAGAAGCCGAGCGAGTCAAACGCCTCACGGAGAAGCGACGATGCCTCCTCGTCAAGCTCGCAGTGACGCCTGAGCATCTGTGTTGTCATGTTGGCATTGAGGACACCCTCTGGGTCGCCTGCTCTTTTAAGACGCTCGTTTGTAAACCTTCTCGACTCGTTTACCCTCTTCCTTATGACCTCGGAGGGCTCTGCGTTATTATTCTTCCTCGCCATCTCGTCATAGGAAATGCTGGGAAGCTCAATCTCGATATCTATTCTGTCAAGCAGGGGTCCCGATATTTTAGCGAGGTATTTCGCCACCGAGTCGGGCGTGCACTTACACTGTCTTTTCGGGTCGCCGAAATAACCGCATCTGCACGGGTTCATCGCACACACAAGCATAAATCTCGACGGATAGGTTATCTTCGCCGCCGCACGTGTGACGGTAACAACTCCGTCCTCAAGAGGCTGGCGTAGTCCCTCGGTCACCGTCTTTGAAAACTCGGGAAGCTCGTCAAGGAAGAGGATGCCGTTATGTGCAAGGGATATCTCACCGGGCTTCGGATATACTCCTCCGCCTACAAGTCCGGGCATACTGATCGTATGATGAGGCGAGCGGAAGGGTCTCTCGGTCACAAGACCCGAGCGGAGCGAGCCGGATACCGAATGTATCTTGGTAGTCTCCAGAGCCTCCTCGAAATTCATATCGGGGAGAATGGATGAAAGACGCTTGGCAAGCATAGACTTACCCGTGCCGGGAGGGCCTATCATAAGAATATTATGACCTCCTGCCGCCGCTATCTCAAGAGCTCTTTTCGCCTTCAACTGACCGCACACGTCCTTGAAGTCGGCATAATCGGTATGCTTCGAGAGGTCTATATCCTCCATGGTGCATCTTGCCTTCGGAATAAGCTCCTCGCCCTTGAAGTGTCTGACGAGAGAGCGGACGTCACGGACTGCATACACGTCGATGCCTCCGACAACAGCCGCCTCCTCGAGGTTATCGACAGGAACGTATATCTCACGCTTACCGAGATCACGTGCCGATACTACCATCGGAAGCACACCCTTGACAGCTCTTATTTCACCCGAAAGCGAGAGCTCTCCCACTATACATTTGTCGGAGAAGTCGTATTCACGGGGAACAATTCCGTCACTCTGAAGCACCGCTATTAAAATAGCGAGATCAAAGGCCGTTCCCTCCTTCTTCGTGTCGGCGGGTGCAAGATTTATCATTATATCAAGGGGTGGGAAAACGTAGCCGCTGTTCTCACACGCACTCTGTACTCTTCCCTTCGCCTCCTTGACCGCCGCATCGGGCAAGCCCACGAGCTCGAACCTCGGAAGTCTGTCCCACGCTGAGCATTCTACGGTCACCTCGTATCCCTCGATACCGAGCACACCGGATGAATATATCTTAGATAGCATCGTCATTCTCCTTAAGAGATTATCTTTATATTTATTGTACATCTTTTTTATTTATAAATCAAGTGATTAGTTGACTTTTGAAGCTCTTTATTATATAATTATTTCAGAAAAACAGCTAAGCGAGGTGCTACCTATGCAAATATTCAAGAACGTAATGCTAAGAGGCGAGATCACCGATATCACCGTCGACGGCGGAGTTATAAAAGCGATCGGAAGAACCGATGAGTCGGGACTTGACTGCACGGGGCTTTCCGTCTACCCGGGACTTATAGATACACACAGCCACGGAGTCCTCGGACTCGATGCATCCGATATGACCTGTGACCTCGAGACCATGGCGACCTATGAGCTCGAGCACGGCATCACCACCTGGTACCCCTCTACCGTTACCATTTCGGGGGACGATCTCGAGGCTCTTACCAACCGTGACCTCTCGAATATCAAGGGTGCTAATATCCCCGGCTTCCATATGGAGGGTCCCTTCATCAACGAGGCACTGAAGGGTGCACAGAACGGCGAATACTGCATTAAGGCATCCATGGAGCTCTTCGAGAGATGCAATAGAAAGGGGCAGGTCAAGAAGATAACCGTAGCTCCGGAGTGCGAGGGTGCACTCGACTTTATAGAGAAATGCCCCGCGGTAGTCTCTCTCGGACATATGACCGCCGACTACGATACCTGTATGGAGGCATTCAAGAGAGGTGCAACCTGCCTCACCCATACCTATAACTGTATGCCCGGCATACACCACAGAAAGCCCGGCCCCATCGGTGCGGGATGCGACTCCGAGGGTGTATACGCTGAGCTTATCGCTGACGGAATACACATTCATCCCTCCGCCATCCGTATGCTTGTTAAGATCTTTGGAGAGGACAGAATAGTCCTCATCTCCGACTCTGTGCGTCCCACGGGACTCGGTGACGGCGAGTACGAGCTCGGAGGTATTATGACAACCGTTAAGGACGGTGTCGCACGCACTCCCGAGGGTAATCTTGCAGGCTCGACCGCCAACCTCTTCGACTGTGTTCGTAAGATGATAGAATTCGGCTTCTCGCCCGACGTCGCAGTGAAGATGGCAACCGAGAATCCCGCACGCCTTATGGGTCTCAACAAGGGCAAGGTTGCGGTAGGCTACGATGCCGATCTCATTCTCGTCGACGCCTCGTTCAACCTGAAGTATACCGTCCTCGGAGGCGAGGTTTATGGAAAGAAATAACGAATCTGTCTACACACGCACCGAGATGATGCTCGGAGAAGAGGGGCTTGAGAGGCTGAAGGGATCGCACGTCGCCATATTCGGCGTCGGAGGTGTCGGCGGATTTGCCGCAGAGGCGATAGCCCGTGCAGGAGTCGGCCGCATCACCCTTATCGATAACGACTGCGTGTCGGTCACGAATAAGAATAGGCAGATAATAGCCCTTGACTCCACCGTGGGTAAGAACAAGGCCGAGGCGATGAAGGAGAGAATTCTCGATATCAATCCCGATGCAAGCGTCACAGCTCTCCCCATCTTCTATTCGGAGGAAACGAGCTCCGAGATAGAGCTCTCGGAATTTGATTACGTTATCGATGCCATAGACTCGGTAAAATCGAAGCTCTATCTTATCGAGGAGGCGAAAAGGCAGGGCGTGAAGATCATATCCTCAATGGGTGCAGGCAACAAGCTCGACCCTACACGCTTCCGTGTCTCGGATATTAAAAAGACCTCAGTCGACCCCCTTGCGAGAGTCATCCGCACCGAGCTTAAAAAACGCGGAATAGAGTCGCTGAGGGTAGTCTTCTCCGACGAGCCTCCCGTGGGCGAAAGAAGAATAGGTGCCCCCGGCTCGATATCCTTCGTCCCCTCCGTAGTCGGTCTCATTCTCGCCGGCGAGGTTATCAAGGATATAGCAATTTGTAATTAACTGTTTACATTTCAAAAGAAAACCGACCAAGAAAGTACAAAATGACCCTTGGTCGGTAATTTTTTACTTATAAAAACCGATCACGGGCAGACAGTTCTCCTATGATCGGTTTTATTGTTAGTCAATCCACATATATCTGAGGCGGCGTGTGCCCTCCGGGTTATAACGCACCTCGCTCTTTATCTTCCCCTCTCTGTCGAGCTGACAGATGATATCGTAACCGACCCTTGCGTGCTGGGTGTAGGTATATCCGCCGTCGAAGATCACGTCCTTATATTTAATGAGGAGTAGCTCGATATCGGTGAAGTATACGCCACCCGCAGCCTTTGCAGAGCGGAGGTAATCCTCAACGATGGGGAGAGCTATCTCATAGGTTCTCGCCGTAGGCGGTGCGATGGGCTCAACGTTCACTCTGTGTGGTGTTACGTGCACACCCGTGCGAGATATTTCGCACACTGAGAGCTCGGGAAGGCAGAAGGCAGGAGCGTTCACTCCCCCGTCAAAGGCATACGGGCAGGTAGCTATGAAGGTCTCTCCCTCTCCTATGAGTGCGAACATTGCAGAGGTTATTCTGAGTGCCCTTATCCTCTCGGGGTCATTCGCCGTCAGCATCACCGAGACTATCTGCGAGTATTCGTCCTCGCACGCCTTGGCAAGAGCCTCGCTGTATGAAAGTCCGTCACTTCTGTACGTTGCCACAAGGTGAGCCGTCACCTCGGCTATCGGCACGTTGGTGTTATCCGAGAGTCTCGGATATACGGAGTTTCCTCCCGCACCCGCTACGTACCTGTACCCTCTCGCCTCGGCAAGCCTCGCACCCTCGTTTCTTCTATCGAAATACTTATCGAAGTAGAGGTCGCCGTTCTGTACCATAGCGAGCATACCGTCCTCGGACATATGGGGATGTATAAAATCAACGGGTAAAGCCCCGGGGCGTGTATGAATTATTCCCACCGTACCCGGCAGATCAAGTGCATCGGTATTCTTAACGAGATCCAAGACGGATCCCCTCGTCTTTCTCATATAGAGCTTACCCTCGTGTACGGTAGCAATTCCCGCACCCCCGCCACCGTCGTATATCTCCTGACGCTTTAACATCTCTATCAGTATCGGAGCGGCACGCCGCGGTCCTACGTATCCTGCTATATTACACATAACGCCCTCCTTTTGGCTTCTCTTTCTTTCATTATACACCCTACATTCACGGTAATCAAGAAAAAATCGGGACTTTTCAGCATCAGCCGTGTCCCGATTCTGTATTCTTAAAGGTTTACGGTATTGTTTACCTTGTAAAGACGTGCTATCGCCTCACGCTTCTCGTCAAGCTCAGCCTTCATAGCCTCGATTTCCTCTTCACTGAATGCATCGAGATCGCCGTCCTTAAGCTTACCCTTATACATTCTGTCAAGAATGAGAGCGTAGTTGATATCTCTTGCCACTATCTCGCCGTGACGCTCACAGATAACGAGGTTTGATTTACCCTCAAGGAGCTCCTCAACCGCTCTTACACCCATATGGGATGCGAGGACTCTGTCCTTCAGGCTGGGGCTTCCTCCTCTTACAACGTGTGCAAGGCGGGCAAACTTAGTCTCGATTCCCGTCTCCTCCTCGATACGCTTAGCGTAAGCGGGACCGAACTCACTTCCGACCCCCTCGGAGACGATAACGATGAAGTTACGCTTACCGATCGCACGTGCCTTCTTCATCTTCTCTATAACGGCATCCTCATCGAAGGGAATCTCGGGGATAACGGTAGCCGTCGCACCCGATGCGATACCGGTGTGAAGAGCAATGTCGCCCGCACCGCGGCCCATAACCTCAACGACGTTACATCTCGCGTGAGACTCGCAGGTATCGCGGAGCTTGTCAACAAGCTCGATAATAGTATTCATAGCAGTATCGAAGCCGATAGTATTATCGGTCGATGAAATATCATTATCAATAGTAGCGGGGATTCCTATGCAGGGAATGCCGTGTGCGGTAAGATCGGTCGCTCCGCGGAAGGTTCCGTCACCTCCGATACAAACGATACCGTCGATACCGAGATCGTGGCAGGTGGTAACAGCCTCGGCCATACCCTCGGGAGTCTTGAACTTAAGACAGCGGTCGGAATAAAGGAAGGTTCCACCCTTCTTCATTACGTTGGAAACGTCACGCAGATACATCGGCTTGATATCACAGTCGATAAGACCCGAATAACCGCGGTATATACCTACGACCTCGACTCCGTGTGCAATTGCAGTACGTACGACAGCTCTTACAGCCGCATTCATACCGGGGGCATCGCCGCCCGAGGTCAAAACACCAATTTTCTTGAATTTCTTCATATCTAAGTCCCACCCGGATGTACATTTTCGTTTTTTAAAAACCGTACGCTCCTATTATAGCCTATTCATATTATTTTTTCAATCGATTTTCACTTTTTTCATCATAATTTCATAACTTTTTCCAAATTGAGAAACACTGCGGTCAAAACGAGGTCAAAATGTAAGCAATTTATACAAATTTTCTCCTTAAATTTCATTACGGCTAAAATAAAAAAGTCGCACGTGCACATTGACAAAAAGATAAAAAGATGATATAATGTCACCAAGATAAAATTTATCCCCCGTCGGGGAGGTTTTTATTATTCAGAAAAACACAAGGAGACGAGCGGTATGGATATAGCAATCATAGCCGATAACAATAAAAAAGAGCTCATGGCTCAGTTCTGCATTGCCTACTCGGGCATTCTTTCCGGACATCATCTGTGTGCAACTCACGCCACGGGACAGTATATATCCGAGGCCGCAGGGCTCGATATCGAGACCTTCCTTGCAGGCAGCACGGGCGGTATGGAGCAGATAGCGTCCAAGCTCTCATATAACGAGATCGACCTCGTGATCTACTTCAGAAGCACAGACCCCGCAAAGGAGGTGTCCGAGGCTGAGGAGAATCTTCTCAGACTCTGCGACGTTTACAACATTCCCTTGGCAACCAACATCGCCACCGCCGAGGCTCTGGTAACCGAGCTTGATGCAGGCAACCTCTCGTGGCGAGAGTTCATCAATCCGAGAAGCGAATACAATTTGAAGAAAAAGGGTCTTTTGTAAGACCTTCACGAGGGCTGTCTTTGATCCATGACAGCCCTTTGCTATAAGAGGAGAAATATGGAAATCAAGATACATTCACTAATCGAAGACATCGGAGAGAACGGCCTTCCCGAGGGCGAGCCCGAGATCAACGTAACCACAACACCCGTCACGGTGACACAGAAGGACGGGCTGACGCTGTTTTCCTACACCGAGACTCAGGACGGCACCGAGATAAAAACTCATCTCTACCTCCTCGAGGGAGGGGGCGTCAGGCTCTACCGCACGGGCGGAATCGTCTGGGACGTCACACTCAGAGAGGGTGAGGCTGCTAAGACCGTCTACTCCATCCCTCCCTATTCGTTTGATGCGGAGGTTCTTCCCAGGCGTGTGACCGCCATCAAGGACGGAGAAAAATACGATATACGTCTTGTCTACTCCATGACCGTCGGGGGTGCGAAGAAGGACGTTAAAATGAGGATCAACATAAGGTAATGGAAATAAACGACCTGAAAGCAAGGATCAAATCGCAAAATCTTAACGGAACGTTTATATTTGCGGGCGAGGAGGATTACCTCAAGAAGCACTATCTCGGCGAGATGAGACGTGCGGTTTTGGAGGACGAGACCTTTGCCGCCTTCAACCACGCCCTGTTTGAGGGCTCCGAGGTGGATTTTGCCAAGATACGCGATGCTATCGACTCTCCTCCCGTATTTGCGGACAGAAAGCTTATCGAGTGGCGTTACCCGAGCTTCGAGAAGATGAAGGAGAGCGACCTTCAGCTATTGGAAAAAACCGCCGAGTCGGTGGCGGATCATCCGTATATCACCCTCGCCTTCTTAGTCTCGGACGGAGACGTCGACCTCACGGTCGGAAAGAGGGAGAGTAAATTTGAACGCCGATTCAAGGACGTAATAAATATTCTCAACTTCAAAAAATCGACCGAGGCACAGCTTATAGCGTGGCTGAAGAGGCATCTCGACTCCTACGGCATAGGATCCGACAGCGACACCCTCTCGGAGGTAATATTCCGTGCCGGACACTCCATGAGCGTACTCAAAAGCGAGATAGACAAGCTCGCCTTCTGTGCTCTTGCACGCGGAATGACGGCGATAACCCGTGACACGGTAAGGGAGGTTACCTCCACAACGCCCGAGTCCGACACCTTCGCTCTCTCCAATGCACTGATAGAGAGAAACAAAAAGGGAGCCTTTCATGCCCTTGAGGAGATGAAGTCGAGAAGGATAGACCCTCTTATCATTATCGGTATGCTCGAGAAGACGTATTCCGAGCTTGTCAATATCATACATCTCTCCGAGAGCGGCATGGGTATGCAGGACATAGCCGCAGCTACGGGCATAAATCCGTACAGACTGAAGCTCTACCTTGCATCTATCAGAAAATTTGATTCAAAAAGAGCGACGAGAATACTCTCCGAGCTCGTCCGCGTGGATGCGGGAGCCAAGTGGGGCGGCGTCACCGGGTATACAGCCGTTGAGCTGTTCATTTCAAAGTGCGTGTAGCATAGGAAGGATATTTTTTACAAATGAAAAAGCTTTTAAAAAACCTTTTAATTTTCACTCTCACCCTCTCTCTCTTATTCTCTCTTTGGGGATGTAGCAAGGACGAGGGCGACACCGATAAGGCAGATGACGAAATGGCAGACGGACCCATCGATAACACAGAGGG
>JAZQYD010000080.1:0-15914 GCA_045633405.1 Eubacteriales bacterium
TGAAGGCGGACGCAGAGGCATATCTGGGCACCACCGTGACACAGGCGGTCATCACCGTTCCCGCGTACTTCTCCGATGCCCAGCGTCAGGCAACCAAGGATGCGGGTAAGATCGCAGGTCTTGAGGTAAAGAGAATTATTATCGAGCCCACCGCAGCAGCTCTCGCATACGGTATGGATAAGGAAGAGTCCCAGAAGATCATGGTCTTCGACCTTGGCGGCGGTACCTTCGACGTATCGCCCCTCGACATCTCCGACGGTGTCTTCGAGGTTCTTGCAACCGCAGGTAACAACAAGCTCGGCGGTGACGATTTCGATGCACGTATCGTTGACTGGATGGCTGACACCTTCGCTAAGGAGAACGGCGGTCTTGACCTTCGCCGTGACAAGGCGGCTCACCAGAGACTTCGTGACGCAGCTGAGAAGGCTAAGATCGAGCTCTCCGGCGTTATGTCCACCGACATCTCCCTTCCCTTCATTACCGCAGACGTTACAGGACCCAAGCACTTCGAGGCAACCCTCACCCGTGCTAAGTTTGACGAGCTCACACACGATCTTGTAAGAGCTACGATGGAGCCCACCGAGAAGGTTCTCCGTGATGCAGGACTCTCTGCTTCCGCTGTTTCCAAGGTTCTTCTCGTAGGCGGATCCACCAGAATCCCTGCTGTTCAGGAGGCTGTTAAGAAGTTCATGGGCAAGGAGCCCTTCAAGGGCATCAACCCCGATGAGTGCGTTGCTATCGGTGCTGCTATTCAGGGCGGCGTTCTCGGCGGCGACGTAAAGGACGTTCTTCTTCTTGACGTTACTCCCCTCTCTCTCGGTATCGAGACCATGGGCGGCGTATTCAACAAGATCATTGAGCGTAACACCACTATTCCCGTAAAGAAGAGCCAGGTATACTCCACTGCGGCAGACGGTCAGACCTCCGTTGAGATCCACGTTCTCCAGGGAGAGAGAGAGATGGCTGCAGGCAACAACACTCTCGGAAGATTCATCCTTGACGGTATCCCCGCAGCACCCCGCGGAGTTCCTCAGATCGAGGTAACCTTCGACATCGATGCTAACGGTATCGTTAACGTTACTGCATGCGACAAGGGCACCGGTAAGGAGCAGCACATCACCATCACCTCCTCCACCAACATGTCCAAGGAGGATATCGAAAAGGCAGTCCGCGAGGCAGAGAAGTTTGCTGAAGAGGACAAGAAGCAGAAGGAGGCAGTTGAGACTAAGAACACTGCCGAGAATATGATCTTCCAGACCGAGAAGACTCTCGCAGATCTCGGTGACAAGGTAAGCGATGCTGACAAGGCACCCGTTACCGCTGCAATCGAGAAGCTCAAGGAGACCGTAAAGGGTGGCGACACCGAGGCTATCAAGGCTGACACCGAGGCTCTCCAGAAGGCATTCTACCCCATCGCTGAGAAGCTCTACCAGCAGGAGCAGGCTCAGGGTCAGGGTGCCGAGGGCGGCACAGGTGCTGACGGAAACTACTACGGCACCGATTTCGAGGATAAGACAAACGGTTAATAAAAGCACCGCACGTCGGATGCTCAAATGAAAAAGATAGGCTGTCGCGGGCATACGCCTGCGACAGCTCTGATGTAAATGCGTGGTTACACCACGGCTTAAATAAAACAACAAGGTAACTTGCAATGGCAGATAAAAGAGATTATTATGAGGTGCTCGGTGTCGATAAGAATGCCGGTGCCGATGAAATAAAAAGAGCATACAGAGGTCTTGCCAAGAAGTATCACCCGGATATGAACCCCGGTGACAAGGAGGCGGAGGCTAAGTTCAAGGAGGTCAACGAGGCGTACGACGTCCTCTCGGATGACGAGAAGAGAAAGAAGTACGATCAGTTTGGCCACGCAGCCTTTGATCCCTCGTCGGGCTTCGGCGGAGGCGGTGGCTTCGGCGGCTTCGACGGCGGATTCGATTTCTCGGACATCTTCTCCTCGTTCTTCGGCGGAGGCGGCTCGTCAAGGCAGACGAGAAACATGCCCCAGGACGGCGACGATATTCTTGCGAGAGTCACAGTCACCTTCGAGGAGGCGGCGTTCGGATGCCGTAAGGACGTATCCTTCGCACGTGTAGAGGGATGCCAGAGCTGTGGCACGTCGGGTGCCGAAAAGGGCACGTCCGCAGAAACCTGCTCGACATGCCGAGGCAGAGGTACAGTCACGGTACAGCAGCAGACGATGTTCGGCTATACACAGACACAGAGAGCCTGCTCAAGCTGTCGAGGCACGGGTAAGATCATCAAGACCCCCTGCAAGAACTGTAACGGCAAGGGCTACGTAAAGATCAACAAGAAGCTCGAGGTCTCCATCCCTCAGGGTATAGACAATATGCAGAGAATAGTTCTCCGCGGTCAGGGCTCTGCGGGAAGAAACGGCGGAATTGCGGGTGATCTCGTTATCGAGGTGCGTGTAAAGCCGCATAACGTCTTCACAAGAGACGGTAACGATCTCTATATGGATATTCCGATCAGCTTCACCGAGGCGGCACTCGGTGCCGAGATAGAGATTCCTCTTCTTGGCGGCGAGAAGGAGAAGATCGTGATTCCCGAGGGAACTCAGACGGGAACTCCCTTTACTCTTCGCGGTAAAGGCATTGCAGACATCAACAACCCGAAGCGTAAGGGCGATCTTATAGTTACGGTGAGTGTTGAGACTCCGAGAGCTCTCACGGGCGAGCAGAAGAAGATACTCCGCTCCTTTGCGGAAACTCTCGGTGAATCTCCGAGAGAGGGCAAGGAAGGCTTCTTCTCCAAGATATTCGGCAAAAACTAATTAAAAACGCATAAAAACAAAGCACCTATCGGGCTAAAATATAAAGGAGCCGATCTCCCTTATGTCCGATGGGTGCTTTTGTTTTGCTGTATTTTTTGTCTCTTCGAGCTATCAGCTGTTCACTCTTCTGTCCTTACCGGAGAAGAAGAGGACACGGTAGTCGGAGCCTACGATACGGGAGTAAATTCTACCCTCGTACTTGCCTGCGAGCTCGCCCGCAGAGAGGTTAGTAGATATGATGGTCGAGAGTCCCTTATTCTGCCTTGTGTTGAGAAGATTATAAAGGCAGGAGACGGTGAACTGATTGACGAACTCGGTGCCGAGGTCATCGATGATGAGCAGATCGCACTCAAGATACTTATCGGATATATTCTCCTTCTGACCGTATCCGCTCTTGAATCTGTCGGTCTCGAAATCGTTTATAACATTCTGCACGCTGTCATAGATGACGTCGAAGCCACGGTGTATAACAACCTTGGCAATAGCGGTAGAAAGGTGGGTCTTACCCGTACCCGTGCTGCCTATGAGGAGGAGATTCTCGCCCTTGCCCGAGAAGGTCTCTGCATACTTCTTCGCCACAGCGAGGTTCTGCTCCATTCTCTTCTTGTCATCACCCGTAAGATCGGAGATATCAAAGTTATCAAACGACTGCTTTTCTATAAGCTTACCCATGCCCGACGACTCGATATTCTTGGTTATAAGAAGTCCCTTTAAGCAAGAGCACATTTTCGTATCAACAAAGCCTGAATCCGAGCAGATAGAACAGGTATAGTGAACGTCCGAATAATCCTCGGGATATCCGAGAGAGACAAGTATCTTTTTTCTCTTTTCCTGAAGCTCTGCGTTCTTTCTCTTTATAGCGTCAAGATCGCCGCCCGAGCACGCCACACGGAATAATTCAAGCCAAGTGCCTCCAAGCTCCTCATCTATCCTTCTTATATCTTCGGATATGAGTGCGAGCTCTGCCTTTCTTGCATCAGCAAGAGCACGTGCGTTATTTCTCCTTGCGTCGATCTCTTCCTTCGCCGCTATGTAATTATTTCTTGTGTACATATAAAAGCCCCTTTTAGGTTAGTCTTTTTTATCTGTGCCGTAGCTGCGTTCAAGTGCCTTAAGAAGTGCATCCTCGCTGTTGAAGTCCGAATATTTCGGCGTTTGTGCAACACGGGGTGTACCGCTTCCGTTTTTCTTCTCGGGGATTGCAAACTTTTCTTTAAGCTTCTCCCCATTCGCCTCATGCTCACGCTTGCAGTCCTCCAGCGTCTTACATCCCGCACCGTGCCAGGCAGTGAGAAGCTTGTCCATATAAAGGATGGACGTCTTCGTTGTATTAAGCCTTGTTATCTCGAATGCAAAAGCAACAATAGCGGTCGAATACTCATACACGTGTGCCCACTTGTCGATATATTCTCTCTCCGCATCCGATATTTTTCCGCTAAGACCGAGGACCCTTCTGTACTCCCACTCGTCCTTGATCTCCTTATCCTTTTCGTAATAATAGGCGTTTATCGCTTCGCAGGTGTCGATACCACGCTCACGGAGCTTGACCGCCTCGCTGACTATCCTTCTCGAGGTAAGTCTCTTACCCTCCTTTACCTTGCTTGCAAGATAAGCGGTAATTATAAGTATATTCTCGCAGGGGATTCCCTCGTCGCTGTAAAGGGACGTGATGGCCTTAACGTCATCGGTAGGAAGTGCGGGTACTCCGATAATAGCGGCACACTCATCTATAAGCTCGGCGAGGCTTGAGTCACGTATTTCCTTCGCCGCACTGACGGATGTGTCAAGCTTTTCAGGTGTATCAAACTCATCGCTTACGTCGGCGTATTCATCGGCACAGCTGAGTATCCCCGACTCAAGGAAGAGGGTTACTGCAGATTTTGCCCTTGCAGACGATACTCCCGCAAGAAGTGCAAGGTCCTCATAGGAGGTCTCTCTTTTTCCAAGCGATATTGCCGCAACAAGAACACGAAGCTCCTCTTTTGTCGCCTCGCGGAACGCCTCGTTATCGGCTATTTTCTCAAGACGTGCGTGGAGGGCGATCTTATTCATTGCCCGCATCCTCCTCGCTCATAGACTTGATGCGATATGTAAGTGTCATGAGTGAGTCGCCGAGATGTATATTCTCGACTATCATATTGGGTGATGGAGATTTTAACTCCATATTAGCGAAATTCCAAACGCCCTTCACTCCCGCCTTATAGAGAATATCGGTTATTTCAGCCGCCGACTCCTTCGGTACGGTGAGCACGCCGATCGAAACTCCGTTAGCTATACAGAAATCGTAGAGCTCGTCTATATGATACACGGGTGTGCCGTAAACGCACTTTCCGACAAGATCGGGATTCACGTCAAACATACCGAGTCTCGCAACTCCGCGTCTCTCGAACATGTGTGTAGCGGCAAGAGCCTTTCCAAGGTTTCCTGCTCCGATGATAACGGCCTTATATCCCGCACTCACTCCGAGAAGATCGGATATTTTCGTATAGAGATAGCGTATATTATAGCCGTACCCCTGCTGTCCGAAGCCACCGAAGCAGTTGAGATCCTGACGGATCTGCGAGGCGGTGAGACCCATAAGCTCCGAGAGCTCTGCCGACGATATACGAAGCTTGCCGTCTCTGAGAAGATCGCCAAGGTATCTGTGGTATCTCGGAAGTCTTTTGATGACTGCGGACGAGACCGTCCCTTTTATATCCTGATATTTTTTGTCGAAGGTTCCCTTCAGCTTATCTATTCTTTCCATTTGATGATCCTTTGTTGTTATTTTAAAGAGCTCTGTCCGTTTAGCGGCATATGCTGTCCTCAGCACTTGCGTTGAGTGACGAATCGGCAACTGTGCCGGCCTGATAAGCGTAGTATGCCTCAGCACCTATCATAGCGGCATTATCTCCGCAAAGTGACACGGGTGGGATGAAAAGACGTCTTTTACGCATCCCTGCAATCTCTCCGAGTCTCCGTCTGAGATGAGAGTTAGCGGCAACTCCGCCCGACACGGCAAGGTCGAGCCCCTCGTATCTGTCGAGTGCCATGCCGAGCTTCTTGGCAACCGCCTCAACAGCCTCATATGTGTATCTCGCCGCAAAAAGGGGACGGGATATCTCCTCGCCGAGCTGATCGTATCTGTGAAGGAGGTTTATCGCCGCGGTCTTAAGTCCCGAGAAGGAGAAGTCGAGAGACTCATCCTTAATAGCGGGGGAAGGAAGGTTATATTCACCCGAGCGGTATGCCTCCGACTTCGGGTAAGCACGGTAGAAATTCTCACTCTCGCCCGTAGCTTCGATAAATCCCTCTCTCGAAAGCTCGTCAAAGCCTCTGCCCGCAGGGTATGGGATACCTATCATTCTGCCTATCTTGTCAAACGATTCGCCTATTGCATCATCACGTGTGGTGCCTATCTCACGAACCTCGGTGTAGCTCTCCACAAGGTAGATGCCCGTGTGACCGCCCGAGGCGGCAAGAGCGATGAAGGGAGGCTTCGGCACGTCGCCGTCCTCGTCAAGATAGCAGGCGGCAATATGACCCTTGATATGATCCACGGGGATGAGCGGCTTATTGTTGGCAAGGGCCACAGCCTTCGCAAAGTTTACTCCCACAAGCAGTGCTCCGATAAGTCCGGGGTTGGACGTCACTGCCACAGCATCTATATCATCCATAGTCACCCCCGCCACGGAAAGAGCATCGTAGGTGAGAGACGATATAGCCTCTATATGTGCACGGCTGGCTATCTCGGGTACAACGCCGCCGTAGAGTCTGTGCGTTTCGATCTGCGAGGCTATCATATTCGATTTTATAACAAAGCGGTCCTCCGCACGCTCGACTACGGCGACAGAGGTCTCGTCGCAGGAGCTCTCAAAAGCCAGAATCCTCATTTTCAAAATCCTTCTAATCTATGTATGCCCCGAAGCCCTTCATCATAACAATGGCGTCGTCCTCGGGATCACGGTAGTATTTTTTCCTTCTTCCGACCTCGGTAAATCCGTAGGCCTTGTATAGCTTTATAGCGGGCTCGTTCATGGAGCGAACCTCGAGAAATGCACATTCAAGACCTGCCCCACGCGAGGTCTTCATAGCGTAATCGAGGAGTCTGTAACCGACACCACGCCTTCTGTATTCATCCTTTACCGCAACACGGTATATCTCCCCCTCGGGAGGAATAAGCCGCCCTAAGACGTATGCCACAACCTTACCGTCATCGGTGGCAGTGAAGCACATAGCACCCTCGGTGGCTATAAGATCGGCAACGTCTCGGTAGCTCCAGGGATCGGGAAATATATTCCTCTCCATCTCTTCAATACCGAAAACGTCCTCGGGGCGTGAACGCTTAAAGTCCATTATTCAAGCTCCTTTGCAAGCGAGAGGATGAATTTTTTAAACTCCTCGCCGCACTCGGGATGCTCGAGTCCCTTTACAACGTTAGCCTTCAAAAATCCGAGCTTTGAGCCCAGATCGTATCTGTCGCCCTCAAATTCGAGAGCATACACGCCTCCGTCTCTCGCCATCGCCTTCATGGCATCGGTCAGCTGATATTCGCCTCCCGCACCCGGCTCAAGGCATCTTATACGCTCAAACACGTCGGGAGTGAGAAGAACTCTGCCGAGAATGGAGAGGCACGAAAATTCCTCACCCGCCTTCGGCTTCTCGATCATATCTGTGCAAAGGCTTACTCTCTCATCGTCAGTCGGCTCTACCTTGAGCGAGGAATAGCGTGAGAGGTCTGCCTTCGGAACCGGCTTAACTCCAACGACCGAGCGGCCGTATTTTCCATACACGTCCATGAGCTGACGGCACACGGGTGTCTCGGAGAATATGATATCATCGCCGTACAGCACCACGAAGGGCTCGTCCGAAACGAAGCTCTCCGCACGTCCTACTGCGTGACCGAGACCCTTGGTCTCCCTCTGGCGGAGGAAGAAGAAATTAGCCATGTTCGCAATATCTGCGAGCATATCGGCATCCTTCTCTCTGCCCTTTTCTCTCAGCACAACGGAATATTCTATGCTATGATCGAAGAAATCCTCCATAGCCTCCTTGTCTCTGCCGGTGATTATAAGTATATCGGTAATACCGCTTTTCACAGCCTCGAGTGCGAGGTAGTATACTGCAGGAAGATCTACTATCGGGAGCATCTCCTTTGGAACAGCCTTGGATATGGGAAGCATCCTCGTGCCGAGTCCCGCCGCAGGAATTACAGCCTTCGTTACCTTTTTCATATCTACCGCCTTACGACTTTATTTCTTCAAGAAGCTTAGCAATTCTTGCACCGTGCTCAATCGAGCCGTCCTTTACAAAGTAAAGCTCGGGAGTTATTCTGAGATTGAGCGTTTCTGCAAGGTGGTGTCTTAATATTCCCTTGCACTTATTAAGCCCCTTGAGGGCCTCGTCCGCATCACCCATAGCGGAGAAATACACGCTCGCATTTTTTAGGTCGGGCGACACCTCCGCTCTTGTGATGCTTACAAAATTATTTATAACCATAGGCTCTCTGACGTCTCCGAGTGCGATGGCAAGCTCCTCTTTCACCGCATCGTTTATTCTTCCGCGTCTGTATTTAGCCATTTTTACGTCTCCTTTTCATTTATATCCTGACCGTTTTCCCCGAGCCGAAAAGGCACGGGTAGCTCATGTCCTGTGTGAGGCTTGCCCCCTCTCTCGCCGAGCTTACGGTATTCTTTATTCCTAATTTCTTAGCTATCTCCGATATCGTCATCTCAAGTGCGGGAAAATGCGTGCACCCGAGTATCAGAGTATCGCATCCAAAGCCGCCGATGACGGACAGCATGCGGTATAGAATTCTATATTCCCTATCCGTGACCGTAGCATCGGAGAGTCCCCCTTCAACAAGCGATACAAGCTCGCCAAGTGCGACCTCCACTCTGCAAAGACTGCCGAGCCGTGACGAAAAAGCACCCGAACGCACCGTTCCGTCAGTAGCTATTACGGCAACACCTCCGCCGCCTGTCAGCTCTCTCGCCCTCTTCACGGTGGGGTCAATGATCGGATGGGATACGTCTCGCACGTCCCTTGGAAGATCATCCCATATACAGCTCGCCGTACAGCAGGCAATTATGACAGTGTCGGCACTGAACGCCCTGAGCGTGCGGATGTTTTCGCTGACAATAGATATAAGCTCCTCGCGGCTCTTCGTACCGTAAGGGGCATTTTTCACATCCTTTAAAAGCACTGCGTCACACGAAGGGTAGATCCTGCGGATCTCACAGAGAGTACACTCGCCTCCCGTTCCGCTGTCAAGAAGGCCTATCACGAGCCTCTCACCAAAGCAGAATTCACAAGGGTATCTATTACCCTCTCGGGCGGTATTCCGACCTCTCCCAGCATCTTCAGATACAAGCTGTCCTTGGTAAAGCCGGGCATCGTGTTGATCTCGTTAAAGAATATATTATTCTCCGAGAGAAAGAAATCGATCCGTGACATCGACTCTATACCCATAGCGTGTATAAGTCTCTCGCAGTATTCGTGAAGCTTATCCTTCACCGATGAGGAAACGTCCGAGACTACCTCAAGGCGTGTCATAAGCTTATATTTCTCATTATACCCATACTCGCCTGAAATTATTATTTCGGACGGCGGGGTTATTACAAAGCCCGAGGGCGTTTTTAACACGGCACATTCGAGCTCTCTTTTCGGGCTGACAAGCTCCTCGACGAGGACACGCTTATCAAAGGACAATGCATCGGAATAAGCACTGACAAGCTCATCCCGTGTACCGGCTCTTCCTATCCCGACCGAGCTGCCGAGAGACGCGGGCTTTACGAACACGGGGTAGTCAAGCTCCCTCTCGACGGTCTCTATCGCACTCTCTATGGGCTCATCAATAAGGGTTATTCCCTTCACGGTCGGCACACCTGCCGATTCGGCCACCGTCTTGGTATACGCCTTATCCGACGCAAGAGCACCCGTGAGAGTCCCTTCTCCGACAAACGGAATTCCCGAGGACCGAAGAAGCCCCTGAATATTACCGTCCTCCCCCATATCACCGTGCAAAAGAGGAAGAGCACATAGGCACGGCAGTACCCTGCCACGCACAAGAAATCCGCTCGTCGCACCGAGACGGACGGGGAAGGTAGGATAGCTCTCGTCTCCGTGTATGTAGTACCAGGCTCCGCTCCTATCAATGAATATCTCATAGATCCCGTAGCCGGCACCTTCAATTATGCGGACAAGATTGCGATATCCCATCACCGAGACGTCGTGCTCCCTGCCCGCTCCGCCGTATATTACGGCAAGAGTTTTTTTCATTTTCATCACCTCTCTCACAGTTTATGCGAAAGGGTGAATATGAATTACTTTTTCCTTAGAACCGCAACTCTGTCAAGAGAAGAGTAGTCCTTGATTATTTCGACGGACATATCGAATATACCCGCAAGCTCTCGGAGGGCATCGCCCTCATCGTAGCCTATCTCAAAGGCTATGAAGCCACCGTCCGAGATGACCTCCTTAGCCATGGGTATGATTCTTTTGTAGAAGACAAGTCCGTCCTCGCCTCCCTCGAGAGCTATTCTCGGCTCTCTCATAACCTCGGGAGAGAGGGTGTCGCACACCTCACTCGGGATGTAGGGAGGGTTGGATAGCACTGCGTAGACACGCATTTCGGGAAGGGGGTCGCTCAGAAGATCGCTCTTTAAAAGAGTGAGTCTATCCGAGACTCCGTTTTTATTCGCATTTCTCCTCGCTACCGCAAGTGCCCCATCGGATATATCAAAGGCGGCGGCAACGGTAGAGTCCGTGTTACGAAGTGTGGATATCGCAACGCACCCCGAGCCCGTGCACAGATCGAGAAAGCTCGCCCCGGCGGGGATGTTCTTCACTGCATAGTCAACCAATATCTCGGTATCGGGACGCGGAACAAGCACGTCGGGGGTTATCTCATACTCCTCGTTATAGAAGATGCACTCGCCGAGGACGTAAGCAAGAGGCTCACGCATGGCACGCCGTGCAACAAGCTCCTCGAGCTTCTCGGACTCAAAATTTTGATTTTTATCGATAGGTAAATATCTGTTAAGACCGAGGACGTGGAGGAATATCTCCCTCGCATCGTGGAGGTAGGCGTCAACTCCCGCCGACTTCAGTCTCTCGGCCGCCTCAAGCAGAGTCATTATGCGTTGTCTTCCTCAGCTTCAGCCTCAACCTCCGCCTCGGGAGCATCCTCGGCTTCAGCCTCTGTCTCTTCGGCTGTCTCAGGCTCTTCGGTGGCTTCTGTCTCAGACTCTTCGGCCTCAGCTTCAACCTCCGCCACGTCACAGGACACCTCTTCCGAGGACTCCTCGACGGCCTCGGCCTCTCCAGCCTCTGCGGTCACCTCGGCAGTCTCGTCATCGACGGTCTCGGCGGTCTGTGCATTCTCCTCCTCGGGAGCCTCGTCCTTCTTCTCCCACTCACGGTTATTGAAGAACTCCATAAACTCGGGGAACTCGTCACGCAATGCACACTTGATAGAGGTAATAGCTACCTCGAGCATATCCTCGGTAGGCTCCTTGGTTGTGATCTTCTGAATCCAAATACCGGGAGCGGATATTGCACGGGTAAGCTTGTTATCGTGCTTGCCTGCGAGCATAAGTATCTCGTAGCCGACGCCCATGGTAAGAGGAAGTGTAAGAAGGCTGATGCCGATATATGCGAGTGCTCCGAGATCGGGAAGGAGAACTCTTATAATGATGCTGACAAAGATACCGATAGCTATCATGAGGAACATAAAGCTGGTACCGCATCTGGGGTGAAAACGCTTGTGCTTCATAGCATTCTCGGGAGTGAGCTCATCGCCCGCCTCGAAGCAAGCAATGGACTTGTGCTCTGCTCCGTGATACATAAACGTACGGTGAATATCCTTGAGAAGCGAAACAGCCCAAAGGTAGAAAATAAATATTCCGACCTTGACAACACCCTCAATGACCGAACGCCATACACCGAGAGAAACGATAAATATCTCATCAACGATAAGGGCAATGCCCTCGGATATAAGTGCCGGCAATATCTTAAACAGAACAACAGCCAGAACAAGTCCGAGAACAACCGAGATGATCATAATAAGATCGGTAAGCTTGATACCGAAATGCTTCTTGACCCAATCGTTCTCCTTCTCACACTCCTCCTCGATACCGAGAGCCTCGGCAGAGACGTTCAGCGTCTTGAAGCTGAGAATCATCATCTCGATGAAGTTAATAACTCCGCGGAGAACGGGAATATTCAAGAATTTGTGCTTCTTACGCACAGAGACGAACTTGTCGTCATGGACGGTTATGGAGCCGTCCTCGAGCCTGCACGACGTTACAGTGTGCTCGCCCGCCTTCATCATAACGCCCTCGAGAACCGCTTGTCCGCCTACACGGTTGAGCCTGGGGTTATCTTTATTTTCACAGCATTTGTTGCTCATAATCAATCTCCTTTTTTATAAAATTTGCGAATGGCATACTCCACCGAATAACAGTATAACATATTTAAAGCTAAAAATAAACCCCAAATTATAAAATTTATAAAATAATGTAAAAAACACTCCTCTCGCTTGACAAGGGAACGGCGGTTCGGTTATAATTATCTTTAGCAAAAGGAGATTTTGAAAATGGAAAAAATATATAAATTGACCCCTGCCCTCAAGGATAACCTATGGGGCGGAAGAAAGCTTGTCGGATACGGCAAGGACGAAGCGAGGGATATAATCGCCGAGAGCTGGGAGCTCTCCTTCACACGCGGAGGAGAGGCTATGACGGAGGACGGCGTACCGTTGACAGAGGCGTTTCCCAAGAGCACGTGGGGAGAGAACTGTCAGGATTTTGAATTTTTCCCCGTGCTGACAAAATTCATTGATGCAAGAGAGAAGCTCTCGGTGCAGGTGCACCCATCGGACGAATATGCTCTCACAAAAGAGGGCGAATACGGCAAGACCGAGATGTGGTACGTCGTAGAGGCAGAGCCGGGTGCGGGACTCTATATGGGTCTTACCGAGAAGGTATCGGCAGAGAAATTCAGGAGCAAGGTTGCCGACGGCACCGTCGAGGAGATTCTTTCGTTCGTCGAGGTGAAGGCGGGTGACGTCTTCTTCATCCCCTCGGGCACGATCCACGCAATAGGCGAGGGAGTCCTCATCTTCGAGATTCAGCAGAACAGCACCCTTACCTACCGCCTCTACGATTATATGAGACGTGACAAGGAGGGCAGACTCCGTGATCTTCACGTTGAGAAGGCCATGGACGTCGCAGACTTGGACGTTTACACCCCTATCAAAATAGAGAGTGCATCTGCCGAGGTTATAGGCACGTGCAAGTACTTTGAAGCATCTAAATGTAATCTTAAGTTTACATCTCGCACATTCTCGGTAGATAACTCCTCGTTCTTAGCCATAACCGCTACCGATGGCGAGGGCGAAATAGAGGGAGTCAGAATAAAGAAGGGTGACACCTTCTTCTCTCCTGCGGGTGCGGGCGACGTAACGGTTAAGACCGACGGAGGTCTCTCGGTTATCACAGTGAGAGTACCGTAATAAAAAAGAGCTATGTCAGAGAGGATATTTCCGTCCTTGCTGCATAGCTTTTTCTTTTTTCCTTGAATAAGACCCCACCCTGTGTCAATAATTATAGCATCCCAAATACAAAAAGGAGAGAAAAAATGACACTTACTCAAAAGGAACACGACATCCTGAATGACCTGAAGACTCAGGAGCAGCTCTGCATCATCAAGTACACAAAGTACGAAAACGAGGCACACGATCCCGCACTCAAGAAAATCTTCTCCGAGATCAAGGCAACCGAGTCCGAGCATCTCGCCACTGTCGAAAGAATGATAAGAGGCGAGGAGGTAACAATGCCCTCCGCCCCCAAGAGTGCCATCGAGGATAAATTTTCGGGAAGCTGCTACTCGGGCAAGGCTGACGAGAAGGATGCCGACGCCTATCTCTGCCGTGATGCACTCTCTATGGAAAAGCACGTATCGAGTGTGTATAACACGGGGCTTTTTGAGTTTAATTCACCCGTTTTACGTGACACGCTTGCCCACATCCAGAAGGAGGAGCAGAACCACGGAGAGAAGCTGTACAGCTATATGTCCGCATGCTCCATGTACTGATTTCACCTCCCCACGGGGAGGTTTTTTACTGAAGTCGGTTTATAAATCAGGCTGATCCTTCAATGATATTATTCCTCCGTAGGTGCTACGGGCGGTACCCTCGTACCGGGAGGCGAGACGATGGAGATGCCGTTATAGAGGTTATCGAAGCAATCCTCGCTGACGTCGGCCTCAACCCTCGCTCCGTCAATCTTGATATACCGTGCGAAGTCATAGGTATAGGTCGAGAGCGGTCGGGCGTAGGCGTCATCCGTCTGTGCGGCAACGAGGGGGTCCTCGCCGTCATATCCCACTATGAGAAGCGTGTGGTAGAAGCCGTCCTCCTCTCTGCCCAGCTGAATGATATCGCCGACCTCGGCTTCATCGGGATTTACACGTCTGCCGAAGGGGCCGACGTCCTTGTTTTCAGTAAGAAAGGTATAGAAAAACTGAACACCCGTCCAGGATGGCGATCTATCGTTCAGTGAGATGTAGTACCACCCGAAGGTAGGAGTATAATTCATAACACACGTTCCCGCATACAGTGCCTGACTCACGAAATTCGTACAGTTTCCTCCGATCCCCTTGAAGCTCGCAAAGACGGGATTTTGCGAGAAGGCATATTTCTTTGCGTACTCGACCGCCCTCTCTCGGTTATACGGCTTTACAACAAGCATACTCTCTTCTCCTTTAGTTAGATTTCATATCAATATTTTATTCTCTCCTCTAAATTTTGTTAAAAAAACATCTTGTAAAGGCGTGCGTGATGTTGTATAATTAAATAAAAAAACACGGGGAGTCATAGTATATGAACGACAACAGAAGACCTGAGAATATGGAGCGTATTACAACGGCCGCACTGGCAAATGAGTTTATCGAAAAAGAGATAGCCAAGGTCAGGGAGCATGTAGGAGACAAGAAGGTGATCCTTGCACTTTCGGGAGGCGTTGACTCCTCCGTTGTCGCCGCACTTCTTGTCAAGGCGATCGGCAAGCAGCTCGTTTGCGTTCACGTTAATCACGGACTTATGCGTAAGTGTGAGAGCGAGGCAGTCATTGAGCTCTTCCGCGGCGGTCTTGATGCCAATCTCATCTACGTAGATGCAACCGACAGATTCCTATCGCTTCTTGACGGTGTAAGCGATCCCGAGAAGAAGAGAAAGATCATCGGTGCTGAATTCATCAACGTGTTCACTGACGAGGCAGAAAAGCTTGACGGCGTAGCCTTCCTCGCTCAGGGCACCATATACCCCGACATCCTCGAGAGCATAAAGCAGGCTGAAGGAAAGCAGGCAGTAAAATCCCACCACAACGTAGGCGGTCTTCCCGAGCTTCTCGGCTTTGATCTTGTAGAGCCCCTCAAGCTTCTGTATAAGGATGAGGTCAGAGTTGTGGGAGAGGCACTCGGTCTTCCTCACGCAATGGTATACCGTCAGCCCTTCCCCGGTCCCGGTCTCGGCGTACGCTGTCTCGGAGCTATCACCCGTGACAGACTCGAGGCACTCCGTGAGGCTGATGCAATTCTCCGTGAGGAGTTTGATAAGAGCGGTCTTTCCGCTCACGTATGGCAGTATTTCGTGGTTATTCCCGACATCAAGTCGGTCGGAGTCAGAAACGAGAGCCGCTACGAGGGCTGGCCCGCAATCATCCGTGCCGTTAACACATCCGACGCCATGACCGCAACGGTTGAGGAGATTCCCTACTCCGTGCTCCACACCATCACCTCCCGCATCACAAACGAGGTAGAGGGAATTAACAGAGTTCTCTACGATCTTACTCCGAAGCCTGTCGGAACCATTGAGTGGGAATAATAAACGTGTGACCGAACAAACAGGTTCAGCCTCATAAATACAAAATTAAATATCCTTTAGATACAGTCAAAGGAGTCTTGCCCTGAGATTAACTCAGCGGGGACTCCTTTTCCTTTTACATGGGGCAAATGAGTGGCTGAGAACAGCCTTACCAAATGCCAATAAACCCTTGCCACATAAGGACTTTTGCCCATTTGTGATACTAGTCGGACTAAGTGTCGCCAAAGCACTGTTTGTTCCACCGGTGTTGCCTATATT
>JAZQYD010000081.1:0-29060 GCA_045633405.1 Eubacteriales bacterium
TGAGGACATACGAATGCACAGTTGTTACACTGGATACAAGTCTCGGGATTCCACTGGGGAACAGAAACTGCAACGCCTCTCTTCTCGTAAGCTGCGGAGCCCTGTGGGAAGGTACCGTCTGCATACTTTGCAAACGCGGAAACGGTGAGAGAGTCACCCTGCATCTTACCAACGGGAACAACGATCTCGTTAACAAAGTCAACAAGCTCTGCTCTCTTACCGGTAGCCTTTGCAGATGCGGGAGTTACGCCTGCCTGTGCCCACTCTGCGGGAACGTCAACGAGAGTAAGAGCATCCTTACCTGCGTCGATTGCGGCATAGTTGAGGTCAACGATAGCCTGTCCCTTCTTGATGTAGGACTTGTATGCTGCCTTCTTCATATACTCGATTGCCTCATCGATCGGAAGGATCTTTGCAAGAGTGAAGAATGCGGACTGAAGAACGGTGTTCTTAACCTTTGCATTACCGAGGTCGATAGCGATCTTGGTAGCGTTGATGATGTAGAACTTGATATTGTTCTTTGCAATATAGGTCTTAACCGATGCGGGAAGGTGAGCATCAAGCTCTGTGGCGGTCCAAGGACAGTCAAGAAGGAAGGTACCGCCTGCCTTAACGTCGGAGATCATATCGTACTTATTGAGGTACGCGTTGTTGTGGCAAGCAACGAAATCAGCCTTATTGATATAGTAGGAAGACTTGATGGGGCTGTCACCGAATCTAAGGTGAGAAATGGTGATACCGGAGGTCTTCTTGGAGTCATACTGGAAGTATGCCTGAATGAACTTGTCGGTGTGGTCACCGATGATCTTGATGGAGTTCTTGTTAGCACCAACGGTACCGTCTCCGCCGAGACCCCAGAACTTGCACTGGATCATATCGGTGGGAGCAGTGTCGGGAGCGGTGGTCTCGGTAAGGGAGTGACCGGTAAGGTCGTCTACGATACCGATGGTGAAGTGATTCTTCTGCTCGCCTGCCATGTTAGCATATACTGCGAAGATGGAAGCGGGAGTGGTATCCTTGGATCCGAGACCGTATCTACCGCCGAGAACCTTCACGCAGCATCTGCCAACCTCATTGAGGCCTGCAACAACGTCGAGGTAAAGGGGCTCGCCAAGAGAACCGGGCTCCTTGGTTCTGTCGAGAACAGAAACAACCTTAGCAGTTGCAGGAATAGCCTCAGCAAGCTTCTCAGCAACGAAGGGTCTGTAAAGACGAACCTTAACAAGACCAACCTTCTCGCCCTTAGCGGTAAGGTAGTCAACAACCTCCTCAGCAACGTCACATACGGAGCCCATAGCGATCATTACACGCTCTGCATCGGGTGCACCGTAGTAGTTGAAGAGCTTATAGTTAGTACCAAGCTTAGCATTAACCTTGTCCATGTACTCCTCAACAACAGCAGGAACTGCGTCGTAGTAGGGGTTACATGCCTCTCTGTGCTGGAAGAAGATATCTCCGTTCTCAGCAGAACCGCGAAGCACGGGATGCTCGGGGTTGAGAGCTCTGTTACGGAATGCAGCAACGCTATCCCAATCAACCATCTCAGCAAGATCCTTGTAGTTCCAAGCAGCAACCTTGGTGATCTCGTGGGAGGTTCTGAAGCCGTCGAAGAAGTTAAGGAAGGGAACTCTAGACTTGATAGTAGCAAGGTGTGCTACTGCACCGAGGTCCATAACCTCCTGAGCGTTGGTCTCAGCGAGCATAGCGAAACCGGTCTGACGGCATGCATATACGTCGGAGTGGTCACCGAAGATGTTAAGAGCGTGAGAAGCTACACATCTTGCAGAAACGTGGATAACGCAAGGAAGAAGCTCACCTGCGATCTTGTACATGTTGGGGATCATAAGAAGAAGTCCCTGCGATGCGGTATAAGTGGTGGTAAGTGCACCTGCACCAAGAGAGCCGTGTACTGCTCCTGCTGCACCTGCCTCGGACTGCATCTCAACAACCTTAACGTTAGTGCCGAACACGTTCTTCGCGGGCTCGCCAAAAATGTTCTTGTTGGAAGCAGACCATGTGTCTGTTACCTCAGCCATGTTGGATGAGGGAGTGATGGGGTAGATGGCTGCAACCTCTGTGAACGCGTAAGATACGTGTGCAGCAGCGGTATTACCATCCATAGAAATTCTCTGTCTTTCTATCATGGGTGTTCCTCCATATAAAAAATTTTTTGATTATCTTAGTAAAATATCGGAAGCTTTCCCTTCCAACTGATAATTATAGCACAATAAAACTTAAAAGTAAATAGGTTAGATAAAATATTACATAAAATATTGATAAATTTTTATCAAAGTCAATTTATCATCCCTGCAACCATAACCGCCCTATTCACACACTCTCTTCAGCCGCCGCATTCAGCTTCTTAACCGCCTCCTTATAGCCCGCCTTATCTGTAACGATATTAAGTGCGTCAAGGAGTGCATTGGCAGTCATATCATCGGGAAGATCAAACAGGAGTGCCAGAGCTCCCCTTCTCTTCTCCGCTCCGTCACAGCCCGAGAGCTTATCGCAGAAAAAGTCAACCTTTGTTATCATTTCGTGCGAATTTTCGCCGTTTTTCCCGACACGCTCCGCCACATCGACAAAGGGAGCGAGCACTCTCTCGAGCGTCTCTCTGTCCATTCCCTCGACTCCGAGAAGCCCCGCCTTAGACCTCTTATCCTTGCGTTTTTCCTTTCCCTCGATCTTCGGAACGTATACGTTATATATCTTCTCCTTGGGAAGAATTCCCGATATAAAGCTGCGTATCTGCTTACCCGCACCGTCGGGATCGGTAAGAAGAATTATGCCCTTGTCGGATATCCGCCTGATAAGGGCCTGCTTTTCCTTCGAGTTGAATACAGAGAAGCCTCCAAGCGGTATAACAGTCGCATCAAAAAGCTGCATTATTGTATTCTTGTCATATTTTCCCTCTACTATTATAGGAAGGGATATTTTCTTTTTATCCACGGTATCCTCCCGCACTGCAAAGATCGGCAAGCGGACACTCCTCACATCTCGGAGACCTCGCTGTGCACCACTCTCTGCCGAAGAGAACTATTCTGTGACAGAAATCAGACCCCTCGCCCTCAGGGATGAGGTCTATCAGTATCTTTTCTATCTTATTCGGGTCACGGAGTCCGTCCTTGTACATACCGAATCTGCCGCAAATACGCATGCAATGAGTGTCGCAGACGACAACGCTCTTCCTGTATATGTCACCCAGCAGAAGATTTGCTACCTTTCTTCCGACACCCGGCAAAACGAGTAGCCCCTCCATGGTATCGGGAAGGACACCGCCCATCTCATAGCAAAGGATGCGGGAAGCCTCCTTGATGCTTGCCGCCTTTGTGTGATACAGCCCACAGGGCTTGACTATCCTCTCGATCTCTTCAATATCACCCTCGGCGAGTGCCTCAGCTGTCGGGAAGACGTCAAAAAGCTCACGGCAGACGAGATTTACTCTCGCATCGGTGCACTGTGCGGAAAGCCTGCCCATTATCATAAGACGCCAGGGGTCACCCCCGTATTCCAGTGCACATACGGGCTCGGGATATACCTCCTTCAGCCTCTCGACTATCGCACTCATCAGTGCCCTTTTCTCGGACTTAGTCATCTATTCCTCCCGCCTTGCATAGAAGCTCACGGACAAGCTTCATTGAAAGACCCATTACCGTATCAAAATCTCCGATATATCTCTCCACAAATTTTCCTCCGAGTCCCTGAATGCCGTAGGCTCCCGCCTTATCCATAGGCTCTCCCGTGGCGATATATCCGTCTATCTCCTCATCCGAAAGCGGCTTGAACACCACCGAGGACGTAGCAACTCCCGAATAGACTCTGCCCTCATAGTGAACGGCAACACCCGTATGTACGTTATGAGCACGTCCCGAGAGCGAGCGAAGCATGCTGTGTGCCTCACCCTTATCGGCAGGCTTGCCGAGTGCTACACCGTCAACCTCAACGAGAGTATCGGATGATATTACAAGAGCATGAGGCTCTTCCTCTGCTACGGCGGCACCCTTTCTTACTGCGAGCAGCTCGGTGCCCTCTCTTATGTCTATACCTTCAGGCAGAGTCTCATCGACCTCCCCCGTTATCACCTCAAAGGTGTCAGTGAGCCCCGCCAGAAGCTCTCTTCTGCGTGGAGATTTGGATGCAAGAATGATTCTTTTCATTTTCTTTCCTTTATTATGATATACTAACGTGATTGATATACTAACGTGAAAAGCGGAGTATCCCTACCGTCTGTCACGCTTATTAGAAAAACCGAGCTGCGGCTAATGCACGCAGCTCGGAGAGTATCAATAGTTCTCTATTCTTCCTTTATTATTATTCGGGAAGAGAGGGGAAATCGTTCCAAATCTGAACCAGGTACTTTTCCTTGGTACCATAGATCGTATCGTATCTCTGCTGCATGTCAGTCATCTTGAACTTAGCCTGACGGATCATCTCGTGCCACTTGTTATCGTTGGAGTTAGGATCTATTGCAGAGAAGTACTTACCGATAGCATCCTCGTAAGCCTTATCGAAGGAAGAACGTACGTTCTGACGGATGTACTCGAGCATCTTTGCGTTTCCGTTAGCTGCACTGGTACCGCCTGCAATGTCGTACTTAAGCTTGTAGTTATAGTACTCGTTGAGGATCTCGGTAGAGTGAGTAGACATATAGTCAAGGAATGCAGAGCACTGAGCGAACTTATAGGTCTTAGCGGAGATAGCTCCGATACGTCCGATGTTGTGGATCTGAGTAAGATACTTATCGGGAGCACCGGTCTCGGGGTTAACGGTTCTGTAAAGGGGAGCGGGAACGACACCGAATCCGCCATCCTTGGTATCCTTCATATCCTGATACTCCTTGTACTCAAGGGATCCAAGACAGATAACACCACCGAAGAGAACTCTGTTGTTAGCGAAACGGTTACGGATCGCGGTAAGCGAAGAACCGGTCGACTGAGAGTACTCGTTACACTCGGGATCAGCATTGTTAACCGAGATAACACCCTTCTTACCGAAGAGGGTATTGAGGTTAGAACAAAGAGCTACAAGGTCAGCGATATCCTTAGCACCCTCATCAGTCTTGGGGTTAGGATAGTAGTACTGATAATCCTGCTCCTTGTCGGACCACTCTCTGTTAATGATGGTAACGGAGGTGGTGTAAACCATACCGGATGCAGAAAGACCCGAGGAGGACGAGATAGCAAAGCCTACAAGGTCATCAAGAGTAGTGGTAGAGGTATCCTCACCGCTATCCTGAGAGATCTGGTTACAGAACTGTGCAAGAGTCTCGTAGTTCCACTGACCGTCAATAACGAGCTGATAGAAGTCCTCGATAGTGAACTTTTTATCGCCGTTTCTATCGCTGTTGTAAGCGTTTTTGGTAGTAAGGTCAACGGGAATCTGGTTGATAAGGTTGATGTTAACGGGCACTACGAAGAATGCACGTACCATATCGGTGAAATAGTCGGATGCGAGACAGTAAATCTTGTGCTTAGAAAGCGACAGAGACTTCATGTACTCAACCATGTAACCCGATCCGGAATCCTCATATGCGGGATCACGGAAGGAGAAGTAGTTAACTCCCTGAAGGTTACCGCTTCCACGAATGGTGGAATAAAGGTTAGCAAATCCACCCTTAAGAGATACTGCAACCATATCGTAAACGAAGTTACAGAACATATCGGGGGAATCGGATGCACCGGACTCAACGGAGTTGTAGATCTCCTCGATACAAGAGCCCCAGCCGTACTTCTTGTCATCAGTGTAGTAGTCATAAGTAACACTTACTCTGGTCTTGTTGTAAGCAGCTGTGTTTCTCTTAGTAACCTTAGTATCGATGGTCTCCTTAGACGTCTCATCCTCACCTGCCATGTATCTCTTACAGGTAGAGGGAAGCTCCTCACCGTTAGAGTTCTCGGTCAGCTTGAAGATAAGGGGAGTGGTCTCCCACTGAACGTTGATGTCATCCCACTTGTCGTATCTCTGGTTACACTCATTACAAATGCCGTCACCGTCAAGATCCTTGTGGTTGGGACACTCAAGCTTTGCACGACAGCTGTCGCACTTGAGATCCTTGTCCTCGTCAACGTGGTTACACTCTTCCTCGATAACTTCGCCGCAAACGTCACACTTACCGTTTCCGTCGATGTCAACGCACTCTTCGCAGGTTTCGTTGTTGCCGCCACCGCCGCCACCGCTGGGGGTGTCGGGAGTATCGTCACCACCGCCGCCACCGCCGCAGGAAACCAGAAGGCCGACTACCATTACAAGGCAGAGCAAAAGTGCCAAAATCTTGGTTTTCATAATATTCTCCTTTTAAATTATTGCGTGAAATAAAAATGCGAACTACACAAATACTCCACTTTTTCGCCTATATGATAACATAAAATGCCCCTTAAGTCAAGCGAAAGAACCCAAGTCGGAGAAGTTTTTGCATTTTCAACAAAATCATACAATATACTTTATGCAAGTGTCACATATAATTATTGATATATTATATACAAAATATTTCCATAATGTGCAAATCTTATAAGAGAAAAATCCACTCTGCTTGCGTAAAACAAGCAAAAAACATGCTGAAAAACATGCTTTCAGGGTGATTTTCACTCTCCTTCCTCATTTATCGGGTCGATCACGCTCGTTTTTCACGTTATAAGGCAAAAAGTGCGAATTAACGCCCGCTCTTTTGTCCATAATGAGGTGTAAGAGAAAACAGCACGAGATAAGCTCGGAGAAACGAAAGGACGAAGGAATGAGAAAAAGAATATCTCTTGACGAAGGCTGGTATTTCACGAAGGGGGCCGCCCACATACCTACCTTGCTTCCCGCCGACTGGGACAGAATATCACTGCCCCACACCTGGAACAACACGGACGGACAGGACGGCGGAAACGATTACTACCGAGGTGTATCCGTCTATGCAAGAGAGCTTTCGGGATACGTCCCGAAGAACGGCGGACGGGTTTATCTCGAATTTGAGGCCGCGAACTCGGTGGCCGACGTTTATATCGACGGCAAAGCTCTTTTCCATCACGAAGGAGGCTACTCTACCTTCCGAGTAGATATAACCGACTCATTGAGAGAGTCATCCGTCCTTGCGGTAGCAGTCGATAACTCGGACTCCGAGAGAATATATCCCCGTGTTGCAGACTTCACGTTTTACGGGGGTCTTTACCGTAGCGTCACACTCATCGAGGTGCCGAAAGCACACTTCGACCTCGACTATCTCGGTGCTCCGGGTATACAGGTCACCCCCACCGTAAACGGAATGAGCGGCGAGGTTAGCGTGAATGCATACGTCACAAATAAGGAAAAGGGTGACTCGATCGTCTACACCGTGACGGACGGTGAAGGTAGGATTGTGGCCGAGAAGGAATCCTCCTCCGAGGAGGAGACTCTGACGGTAGATGGAGTGCATCTCTGGCACGGAGTAGATGACCCATATCTCTACACCGCTACCGCTACGTTAAAAAGAGGCACCGAGGAGCTCGACCGTGTATCTGCGAGGATAGGCTTCCGCAGCTTTGAGATTTCTCCCAAGTGCGGCTTCATACTTAACGGGCAGGAGTACCCTCTCAGAGGTGTATCGCGTCATCAGGACAGGCTCGGCATCGGCAATGCCCTGCTCCCCGAGCATCACAGAGAGGATATGGAGCTCATCGCCGAGATGGGTGCAAACACCGTCCGACTCGCACACTATCAGCACTCACAGTATTTCTACGATCTGTGCGACGAATACGGAATGGTAGTGTGGGCGGAGATACCGTACATCTCCAATCATTCCCCTCTTGGGAGAGAAAACACCGTCACGCAGATGAAGGAGCTGATAGTACAGTGCTACAACCACCCGTCCATCGTGATATGGGGACTCTCCAACGAGATCACAATGAAGGGCGACAAGGACCCCGATCTTCTCGAAAACCACCGAATTCTGAACACCCTATGCCACGCTATGGACAAAACGAGGCTGACTGCCGTTGCCGCAGTATCTCCCTGCCCTATCGACTCACCGTATCTTGAGATACCGGACGCAGTCTCCTACAATCATTATTTCGGCTGGTATGGCGGAGAGACGGATATGAACGGGCCGTGGTTCGATAAATTTCACGAGGCACACCCCGATATACCGATAGGCTGCTCCGAATACGGATGCGAGGCACTCGACTACCACACGTCATCCCCCGTGCAAGGTGATTATACCGAGGAGTATCAGGCCTACTATCACGAGGAGCTCATCCGCCAGCTCTTCTCGAGGAAGTATCTCTTTGCAACCCACGTCTGGAATATGTTCGACTTCGGTGCCGATGCCAGAAGCGAGGGAGGCGAGCCGGGACAAAACCACAAGGGTCTTGTCACAATGGACAGAAAATACAAGAAGGATGCTTTCTATGCCTACAAGGCGTGGTTATCCGACAAGCCCTTCGTCCACATAGCGGGAAAAAGGTACGCTGAAAGGGCGGAAGACCGCACCCGTGTCACGGTTTATTCGAATTTACCCGAGGTCGAGCTTGTTGTAAACGGTAAGACCTTTGACAAAAAGAGTGCCCCCGATCACTTCTTTTATTTTGACGTACCGCTCTCCCACGAGACAAAAATAGAGGCAATAGCCGGCGATGAGCGTGACGTCGCTACCTTTAGGCGAGTCTCGGTGCCGAACGAAAAATACAGGCTGAAGGAAGTGGGGACTGTCATCAACTGGTTTGAGATCACGGAGAAGCCGGGACGTCTCTCGATCAACGATAAAATATCCGAGATATTAAAGACAAAAAGAGGCAAGCTTACCCTTTTACGGTTCGCTCTCAAGATAAAACGCAGGATGAAGGAAAACGAAGAGAGCGGCACGTCACCCACCTTCGAATTTACCGAGGGCTCTGCGATGATGGATATGATAGGCGGATTTACTCCCCTACGCCTTGCAGGAATGATCGGCATGCTGGGAGTTACCCTTACAAAGAAGGAGCTCCTTACCCTGAACAAACGCCTCAACCGAATAAGAAAAAGGAAGGCGTAAAAAAAGAGGACCGCACACAAAGCGAGTCCTCTTCAATAATTTAATTACAAAATGTTTTCTCCGTCAAACACAAGGATACCGAAGCCGTCGCCCGTCACTCCTCCGCCCTTCAGGTATTCAAGCATATTTCGCTGAAGTCTAGTGTCGGTGGGAAGCGTGTCAAGATCGGTTATCTCGCCAACCTTGAATACTCGCCAGCAGTCCTCAAAGGTAGTGTGATCGGTCGTGCGGAAGACGTCAAAAAAGCTCCTGAATTCAGCAACGTTTCCTCCCTCGACGAACACCCTCTCAAAATCGGGATACAGAAGCCACGAATCGCACTGATATGCAACCCTGCCCTCGAAGCCATAGTATTCATAGCTTGCCTTAAGGGCACGTGTGACGGTTTCTCTGTTCATCTTGAATTTCGGAGGAATGTGCACGGCAATTATAGGGTCGCCGCACTTGACCGAAACCCCCTTCGAGTTATAATCAAAATCTGCAACAGTCCTCTCGAACTCAAGTCCGCCTATTCCCTGAAGCCTGAGATTGCAGAAGATGAGATACCACCAGGCAACGAATATTCCGTTAAAGCCGTATACCTCACGGCACTCATATATTCTGAATTTGAAGTCGAGCACGGTCTTCTCATATACGCTCTGAGCGATCCCCGCCCTCTCGTATTTTTCTTCAAGGAGTGCGAAGCAATAGTAGGAGAAGAGCATCTGCATTCTGTACTTGTGCTCGCCTATCTCCTCGCCCGCCATCTCGCTAAGCTCTAACAGGTGGAGAAATTCGTCATTTGTACGCCCCTCATCAAGAGCCCGGCGTGCAAGCAAAAGCACCTTATCCCCTATAAGCCTCTCTGCCTTATCGACAAGACCCGAAACATCAAAGCAGATGTCCTCCTCGAGCCCAAGCATTCTGCAAAATTCCAAAGCTGTTTTCATATCAAATCTCCTTTTCTAAAATTATAGCACCAAACGAGACGGAAGTAAATAGTGTTTTTATCTTGTAAAATGCATTTTCTTCTGTTATAATGGATTTATCACACCAAAAAGGAGACTGACTATGGGCGACATATTAGAGATAGTCAACGTTATAGGCATCGTCGGTGCCGCCGCAATTTCCACAATCACCTTATTTACAACAAGAGCTCTCCAGAGATCACAGCAAAAGGCCTCTACTATGGCAAAAAAGAGAGGCGACAGAATAGACCTGATGCGTGAGCATTCCGCAGGTCTCATAAGTGCAGCCAAGCAAATCATCCACGAAATCGACGCAGACGAAGCCAAGAAGAGCGTGATTATCCATGCAGACAAGTTCATCTCGCTTCTTCAGTACGCATACGATCATGACGTAGAGCTGATCGACTATGCGAATGACATTGTAGCCATCAGCCTTAAAGCACCCGTCAGCAAGGACGCCCTTAGGGCGAAGCTCGATAGCTTCTGGCGTATCTGCGACAACTACATCGCCGTCGAATACGAGCGTCTCAAGATCGAATCGATGGGAGACATCAACGGAAGCGGCAAGGTAAAAGATGAAAACACAACCTTCGAGGGCCTGTACAAGCTCATGGAAACCCAGCAAAACGAATTCATCTCAAAAAGATAAAAAGAGTCCCCGTAGCGTCACCGCTACGGGGCTGTCGCTTTCCCTGCCGCGTTGACTTAACGCGGCAGGGGCTTTTTTATTTCTTTAGAGACATATATGCAAGAGTCCTTACGCCGTACTTCGGGTGCTCACTCGGGCCGAGCCTCGACTGAAGCCTTCCCTCGCACTTGAGCTGCCAGAGGACGTCATAGCCGACCTTCGCATACTGCGTCGCGGGGCATTCGTGATTCCATATATCGGTCATCCTTCGGATTGCGAGCTCGATATCATCCCAGCAGGGCTCGCCCTCCTCAAGCATCTTAACGACTCTGTCATAGACGAGTCTATACGTGAGGGGTGTGATCTCGGGGGTATCGAGATTGAGCATTCTCTTATCGGTTATCTCAACCGAGCCTCTGCCCACCTTGCAAACACGGAGCACGGGGAGTGCCATCACGTTACCCGCTACGTCCTCGGGGAATGCAAGCCTTGTCGATGCCATATAGCATTCGCCGTCACCTATTAGCACGTCCATAGGACGTGAGTGCCTCGTTACTCGGATGGCGGAGGGATCAAGTGCGTTTATCATAACGTTTACTCTCTCGCCTATATGCTCGTCATTAGCACGGAGAAGGGCATCCTCGAAGCTCGCCCCCTCCTTCATATACTCCTCAACAAGGTTTACGAACATTTCAAGACAGAAAATGGGAGATCCGTCGGAGAGTGTAGGATAATACTCAACGCTGATAGGATCCTTCTTGGTCACGAAGGTATATCCTCTCTCCTCGAGCATACGTGCAGGGGGAGTCAGCTTTTCATTGTGAATATATCCCGTACCGTTGGTAACCAGAGCCAGGTTACCGCTATTCGAGAGGTGAGGATGTGCGTGAGCGGGATGATCGGCACCGGGACGTGAATGTGCAAGACCGACAGTGCCGGGAAGATCCAGGGCATCCGTCTCACGAAGAAGGGTCTCGACGTTACCGATGACCTTTCTCATATAAAGCTTTCCCTCGTGTATTGTTACAATACCGGTTGAGTAGCCTCCGTCGTATATCTCCTGCTTCTTCAGCATCTCGATAAGAATTGGGGCGGCTCTCTTAGGGCCGTTATATCCCGCTATATTGCACATAATCCATACTCCTTTTTGTCTTTTTCTCAATTATAGCATACCGAAATCAAATGTAAATACCAAAATCGGACAAAACTGTTAAATTCGAGCCCACTTAGCCTATCATGGCCTCGCTTCTTAGGCTCATCGAATAGGGCATGTGTCTGTCGACCGTGAGACTGCCCGTGAGCCTGATATCACGTGAGGACGAGCCGATTAGGATATCATACCTTCCGTTCTCCACGCACCACGCCCTCATGGAGGTGTTGTAGTATGCGAGGTCACGGTCGGCAAGCTTCACGGTTATCCTCTTTTCTTCTCCCGCATCAAGGTACACCTTGCCGAAATGGCGGAGCTCCTTTATGGGGCGTACAACGGTGGAATACGGGTCGGAGACGTATAGCTGATATGCCTCGGCACCGCCCACCTTACCAACATTGCGGAGGGTAAAGGAAAGTGTCATCCCCTCCCCGTCTACCTCGAGGTCGGAATACTCAAACTCGGTATAAGAAAGTCCGTGACCGAAGGGATATCTTATCTCCTCGGGGTGCTTATCGTAATATCTGTAACCGACGTCGAAGCGTTCCTTGTATTCAATGAGAAGCTCTGTGCCGGGATACTCAAGGTCGCATCTCATGCGAGTCGGGAAGGTCTCGGGAAGCTTACCCGAGGGATTAACCCTGCCCGTAAGGACGTCTGCTACCGCACCGCCCACAGCCTCACCTCCAAGGAAGGTCTCGACTATCGCATCAGCTGAGGCGAGTCTGTCACCGAAGATGAGAGCTCCCCCTCCCGAGAGGACTACCGCTACGGGCTTACCCGCAGTGACGGCATTACCTATAAACATTTCAACGTTTTGATTTATGTAAGCCGTGAGTCTGTCAAAATTCTCCGTGTCCTCGGAAACCATGGAGCCTGCGAAGAAGAGAACGAGATCGGAGTCTTCTATTTGCTTCCTGAATTCACCGCTCTTCGGCCAGAGCATTTCATGGCTGAATGAGTCGGACTTATAGAGCTCGATATAGTCGAACTGCACGTCGGGAAGAGCCTTCCTCAGCTCCTCGAGGGGCGAGTCTACGTACTCGGGTGCACACAGCACCTCGGCAGACCCCTGACCCGCTATGAGCGGACGGGTAGCATACTCTCCAACCACTGCAACTTTCTTATATTTTTCCGCAGTTACAGGCAGAGTACCCTTATCGTTTTTGAGAAGGACAATGCCCTCTCCCGCTATTTTACGTGCAATCTTGTGCTGGCAGTCACGGTCATATTCACCGCTCTTTCGCCTGTTTTTGTAAACAAACGTTAGCATATTACGCACAGCTGTGTCTAATTTATCGAGAGGGAGCTCACCTGATGCTACTGCCCTCTCTACGTCATCGGCAATTGCTGAATTGCCGGGCATCTGAAGGTCAAGACCGGAAAGGATGGACCTGACTCTATCGTGCACGGCTCCCCAATCCGAGACAGCAAGGCCCTTATAACCCCACTCACCCTTAAGAATATCGTCTAAGATATGAGGGTTTTCCGAGGACCACACGCCGTTTATCTTGTTGTAGGACGTCATTATACTGTCGGGGTCAGCCCTCTCGACTGCTATCTCGAAGGGGCGGAGATATATCTCACGCAGGACTCTCTCATCAACCTCGACCGAGGCGGTAGTCCTGTACGTCTCCTGATTGTTGACGGCATAGTGCTTGACACACGCAGAGACTCCGCCCTCCTCTACACCCTTCACGTATTCCGCCGCAAGCTCGCCCGCTACCACGGGGTCCTCGGAGAAATATTCGAAGTTTCGTCCGCAGAGGATATGTCTTTTAATATTCACACCTGGGCCGAGTATCATATCGACCCCCTCCTTCACACAGTCATCGGCTATCGCCGAGCCCATCAGCCTAGCCGCCTCGTGCGAGAAGGTAGCCGCAAGCAGACAGAGATTCGGGAAGGACGTCATATTCTTCTCCCTCTCGCATCTGACTCCGTGAGGTCCGTCGGCGAATTTCAGGGCAGGTATTCCCTTTTCCTCTATCGCCCGTGTCGTCATTCCGCATCCCGCAAGGAGGAGTGCCTTTTCCCTGACGGTCAGCAGAGAGATTATCTTTTCAATTTC
Organism: Eubacteriales bacterium; assembly: GCA_045633405.1. Classification (GTDB taxonomy): domain Bacteria; phylum Bacillota; class Clostridia; order Oscillospirales; family CAG-272; genus UBA1740. Next base: position 13,786 of record JAZQYD010000081.1, read on the forward strand.
CATAAAATTCTCCATTCAGGCAAGAGCAGCCCCTATCATAGCGTTTATACGCTCCCTGACACGGATCATCACGTCAGCCGTGCGAGCAGAGGAGCACATATCAAGCTTATATCCGAGCTCATCCTCGATGGCCGAGATAACAGCCTCCTTAGAATACATACGGGAGCACAGCTCCATTGCACGCACGTCCTCAAGTGCGTGGTAAAACACCTCGTGGCGTATAGAGCCTATCGGCTTACCCTCACGTCCGGGATACACTATAAACGGGTCTCCCGCAGGTGCCCAGCATTCTCCCGAGAGCTCAAGAAAAGGATTGATGGGGCTATCCGATTCACAGTTATAGTAATAATTATATCCCCAATGTAAAAATCCCTTTATGCCGTAGCCAAACATCTGCATGCCGATCGAGCGTGTGCGATAAGACGGCATAGCGATAAATCTGTTGGAGTAGTTTCTCGAGCCGGGTCCCATGCAATAGTAGCACCACCGCTCGGGGATATCGAAGGACATAAAATTGTCGAGCCTATCCGTAATGGGTATCGGACACTCAACGAGTCCCTCGGAATAAAATTCGGTGTCCGAGAGTGCGTCTATCTGCTTGTATCCGGCAATGAGATCAGCGATCGCCATCTTTGCCGCACGGTAGTCTTCGATCTTCGCAAGAGGAGGCTCGTCGGATATATGGAACATACATCTGTGATCTCTGTTTCTTTCTTTCATAAAGGCAAGAAATTCGGATATCAGAGCACGTAAAAAGGCAACGTATTCAGCATCTTTACAGCTGTTGCCCGAGAATATTATCCTTCTCTCTCCGTCTATAATTCCCTCGACCCGTGTCGAATAGGTTCCGCCGCCCTGGGTAAAGAAATGAGCTACCTCGTATCTCTCTACGCCTGCTCTGTCCAACATATCGAGCCATCGTGCAAGCCTCGTGAAATCAAAGGAGTAGCCTCCGTCCCCGACCGTTACGTCTACAAGCTGACATATAGGTCGCTTGCCGTCAAGAGGAGGTGTAAGAAGCGGAAGGAGTATAGCCTTAGCCCCTCCCCTGACAGCCTCGCAGGTGAAGCTCTCGATTATCTCCCAGTGTCTCTCCGACCACATCTCTGCCTCATAATACGATGCGAGGCAATCAACGTGAAGCCACTCCGTGTAGCATAGCGTCTGCTCGGGCAGAACTGCCGGGATAAGCTCAACCGTTACGGTATCGGACGATATAGCTCCGTCAGCCCTGTCGGATAACAGCTCCACGGTAAGTGTGGGTGAAAGCGAAGCCCCCTTCCATACGGTGGGTATCTCAATATCTATCCATAACACACCCGTGACGGTGAAATCCGCACGCACTCGGCCTCCGTAATGAACGTCGAGAAGAGGATCGGGATACGCCCCCGCTCCGCGTCCGAGATAATTATCGTCCTCATGCACTGCGGCAGTCTTTACAACCGGGACGTATCCGACTCTTCTGACCTTTGTGTACGGTGCGAGCTCGCCCTTGATCACAGGAGTCAGCACGTCACGCATTACCTCTCCTTCGGGATCGAGCCTGTAAGCCAGCTGTATCGCCACCCGCTCGCCGAGGAGTGCGGTCATTCTCTCGCATCTGTCATACTCGCTTGGCATATCGGGGGAGAATATCTTCTCGAGCGACGATACAATTCTTGTTTCGATTTTCATTTTCCGTTCCCTTATTGCTTTAATAAATGACGGGCTCCGAATACTTTGTTCTCTTGTTGATGACGGTCGAGAAGGAGTTGAAGAGAAGAGGATGGTCGTAGCAGGTCTCGAAGTATATCTCACGCTTGCCCATCTCGCTCATCAGCCTCTTATATCTTACGTCGGCCTCGTCGTCATCTCCGGCTGCCTTCGCAATAAATACGTCGGTCAGCATATCCGCATAGTCTGCGTGCATCTCAAGAAGTCGCACGGAGTAGGTGCCCATACGGTAGGGCATATTGTAATTCTTCTCTATAAGCTTACGTCCCTCGGCGATAATTTCCTTCGCACTCTTCACCGACTCAACGTGTGAGGGAGCGTAGAAGAGATTGTCCTCGGGTGCATCCGATCTCTCACCCTCAAGGTACTCGAAGCCGATAGCCGCACCGAGTCTCTCGAGGTAATCGGCAATCTTGAGTCCGTCCTCGCCGAATGCGGCGGTGAAGTATTCCTCCTTAAGCTCCTCGAAGGTTACCGAGGTATCGAACATCGTTCTCGCATAAACGTAGAAGAGGAAGCCTGTCGGGAAGAAGGAACGCTCGGAGCAGTTCTCATCAATGCCGAGGAAACCGTGCTTGTGGTAGCCGAGGACGTCCTCATACATGATCTTCGCGAGAGCTATGTTTCCAACGTCGAGATACTGATGACGCCACATATGATATTCAAATACCGTAATAGGGCCGGGGAATGCCTTCTGCCACTTGAGAAACGCCTGAATATTCTCGTCTATCCTCGTCGGGAATACGTTCTTGTTTCTCACGTAGGGAGGAAGATCAAACTCGGGAAGCTCGGTGGGAACGCTCGACGTGTAGCTTCTCGTGATGGGACAGAACTGGAGGAAGAATCTCTCGGGATTCTTGATCTTCTCGCACTCGGGTGCCCAGAGGGTATCGACGTAGGCACTGAAGCCAAGGCGGGTATCGAGCCCCTCCTTGGTAAGTCTCTCGTCTATCTCGTTAAGCAAAATAACGAACCAGTCGGAGGGTGTCCTCTTCACGCACTCCTCGCACTCACAGTGCTTGTTGGGTGAGTCTCCGAGAGAAATATGAAGATACGTAATGTTGGGATAAAGCTTCGCATATCTCGCAACCTCGTCCACGAAGAGCTCTCTTGCCCTGACGCTCGACATACAGAACTGCGTCCAGTTGGGAGTATTACCGACAAGCTTTCTCTCACCGTCGACAAGTGCTAAATACTTTCTGTTCTCGGGAGGAATCTTCTCATAATTATCGCCGTCCTCGTGACGGAAGGAGGAGTCGACTCCGATAGCGTCAGCCGCCCAGCCGTGACCGATACCCGTGTAGATAAAATCACGCTTCGCAAGCTCTGCCTCAGCCGCTCTCTTCCACTGCTGAATTACGCGGATGGATACGGGCTCGGGAGGACGGTTCGTATCGTTAAACTGATGATTGTAATGACGGCGGTAGTAGGATGTAGGTACTCTGAACTCTATCATGAAGTAGTTGAGTCCGAGCTTCGGGAAGAATTCAATAGCCTCGGTGATGCATCTCTGATAGATACCGCCCTCGCTCGAGGGACCTCTGTATCTCATGGAGGGCTTAAATCTCGAGGAAACAGGCTTAAGCTCGTCTACCTCGGGTATAAACTCACCGTCAACACCCGGGAAGAGCCAGACAGCACCCTGCTTTCTTAAATAATCGTACACCGAGAGAAGAATGGAGCGGGGGTTGTCTCCCGCAATGATTCCGCCCTCGCTGTCAGTCTCTATGTAAAGAATATCGTCAAGCGTCACGTCCTGAACGTCCGATACGTCAAGACCGAAGTCCTGCATAAGTCCGAGGCGGAAGCCGTCCTCACCGTGACCGAGGACGATCTCGACCACGCCACGCTCGGGACGCATCATCATTAGATACTTTTTTAACTCCTCTGCGGCGTATACGGACGTCACCGATACAGACTCAACGTAGATTTTCATATTACATCTCCTTTTCGGGGGTTATTTTTCTTACACTGTTTATTTTACCATCCACGCACGCATAATGTCAATCCTTTAGACGATTTTTCGGGGTATCAGTATTGCGACATTTTTTAGTAAAAGAATTCGCTTTTTAATGCTTGCAAAACGTATACTTTTGTGCTACACTAGGGGTTGGGACAGCTGTCCCGTAACTTTTAACCGTAAAACGGAGGCTAATATGATCAAGTATAACGGTGGCAAGGCAGAAAACGTAAAAATTGCATATATAGGCGGAGGCTCGCAGGGCTGGGCGTGGGGTCTTATGAGTGACCTCGTAGCGTGCCCCGATATGTCGGGCTCGGTCTATCTCTACGATATCAATCTCGATGCGGCGAAGAGAAACGAAATCATCGGAAACAAGTACAACTCCGCGGAGGGTGCCGTCTCGCACTGGGACTTCACAGCATCCGAGACCATTGACGAGGCTCTTGACGGAGCGAACTTCGTTGTAATATCCATACTCCCCGGCACGATGACAGAGATGCATTCGGACGTCCATACGCCCGAGAAGTACGGCATCTACCAGTCGGTTGGAGACACCACCGGTCCCGGCGGTGTTATAAGGGCGATGAGAACTCTTCCCATGTTCGAGCACATCGGCAAGAAGATAAAGGAGAACTGCCCCGACGCGTGGGTAATCAACTATACCAACCCCATGACGCTCTGCGTCAGAACCCTTTACAGAGTCTTCCCCGAGATCAAGGCATTCGGATGCTGTCACGAGGTCTTCGGCACGCAGAAGCTTCTCACAAGAGTAGTCGAGGAGTATCTCGGTGACAAGGACGTTGACCGCTCCGAGATCAAGGTAAACCCCGTCTCCGTCAACCACTTCACCTGGCTCACCGAGGCGACCTATAAGAATATCGACCTCTTCCCTCTCTACCGTGAATTTTGCGAGAAATACAAGGACGGCTACGCCCCCGACGGCAGACCCGTTGACGACAACTGGTTCAACAGTGCATTCTACACCGAGGAGAAGGTCAAGATGGACCTCTTCCGCTCCTACGGCTATATTGCCGCGGCAGGTGACAGACACTTAGCTGAGTTCTGCGAGGGTAAGAGATATCTCGCCGACCGTGAGAGAGTAGCGGAGATGCGTTTCACCCTCACCCCCGTATCGTACAGAATCAACGATTACGCACAGCGTAAGAGCCGCTCGGATAAGCGTATCTCGGGCGAGGAGCCCGTGAAGCTTCACTTCACAGGCGAGGAGGGTGTATCGCAGATGAGAGCACTCCTCGGACTTAAGGAGCTTGTAACCAACGTAAACATTCCCAACGAGGGACAGATCCCGAACCTCCCCATCGGTGCGGTAGTCGAGACAAATGCGGTCTTCCGTGCAAACTCCATCCGCCCCGTCTTCGCAGGCAAGGTGCCTAAGGAGATATATCCCCTTGTATCCCGCATCTGCGGTGAGCAGGAGGCTCTCTCCGAGGCTATTGCCGAGAGAGATCTTAACAAGATATTCGCGGTATTCACGAACGATCCCCTCGTCACCTGCGGTATGCACGATGCAGAGGCACTCTTCCGTGAGATGATCGAGAATACTAAGAAGTATCTCGGTATGTACGATCTCTCCTCCCTCTCGTGAGGGTACTCGGATCAATCAAGGTGTAAGCTTTAAGATTATTACTTTTTTCATAAAAGGGATATCCCGAATTATATGGGGCATCCCTTTTTTTGTTTTTCTTTCATCTCGCCTCTCGGTTGTAACTGCGTCCCATCTTGCAAATTAGGTAAAAATGCTTTAAAAACGTCTATTCCGCTTGAAAACCCGATTTTTTTATGCTACACTAGGTGCAAAAGGGTCAAACCGGAATATTGACCGAAGGCGGAGGCTTAAAATGGTAAAATACACTGACAAAGGTGCGGAAAACGTAAAGATCGCATACATAGGCGGAGGCTCGCAGGGCTGGGCGTGGGGTCTTATGAGCGACCTTGTCGAGAATCCCGATATGTCGGGCTCGGTCTATCTCTACGATATAGACCTCGATGCTTCAAAGAGAAACGAGATAATAGGTAACAAATATAATTCCGCCGAGGGTGCAAGATCGAGGTGGGACTACTTTGCAGTAGAAACGATAGACGAGGCACTCGAGGGTGCAGACTTCGTGGTGATATCCATCCTCCCCGGCACCATGGACGAGATGGAGTCGGACGTTCACACCCCTGAGAAGTACGGCATCTATCAGTCGGTAGGCGACACCTCGGGTCCCGGCGGTATCATCAGAGCGATGAGAACGTTACCTATGTTTGAATACATTGGCGTGAAGATACGCGACGTCGCCCCCGATGCGTGGGTCATCAATTACACCAACCCCATGACACTCTGTGTCAAGACACTGTATAGAGTATTCCCGAAGATAAAGGCATTTGGCTGCTGTCACGAGGTCTTCGGCACACAGAAGCTTCTCGCTCAGGTTGTAAAGGAATATCTCGGCGAGGAGGACGTAAACCGTGCCGAGATGAAGGTCAACCCCGTAGCGGTCAATCACTTTACCTGGCTGACAGAGGCGACCTATAAGAATATCGACCTCTTTCCTCTCTACCGCAAGTTCTGCGAGAAGTATAAGGACGGCTACAAGAAGCCCTTCGATGCCAACTGGTTCTCGGTCGACTGTCACAACGAGGCGAAGGTCAAGATAGACCTCTTCCGCTCCTACGGCTGGATTGCGGCGGCAGGCGACAGACATTTGGCAGAGTTCTGTGAGGGTAAAAGATACCTCGAGAGCCCCGAGCGTGTTGCGGAAATGGGCTTCGCACTGACACCCGTATGCCACAGAAGAGACGATTACAGCCAGCGTCTCGGACGCTCCGACAGACTCATCTCGGGAGAGGACGAGATCAAGATCAATCCCACGGGCGAGGACGGAGTCCTTCAGATGCGTGCCCTTCTCGGTCTTATCGAGCTTGTATCCAACTGCAATATCCCCAACGAGGGACAGATCCCCAACCTTCCCATGGGTGCGGTGGTTGAGACTAACGCCATCTTCCGTGCTCATTCGCTCCGCCCCGTCTTTGCGGGCAACGTACCGAAGGAAATATATCCCCTTGTCGCACGTGTGTGCGGTGAGCAGGAGGCACTCTCCGAGGCTATTGCCGATAGGGATATAGAGAAGATATTCTCCGTCTTTGCAAACGATCCTCTTGTCACCTGCGGAATGCATGAGGCGAGAGCACTGTTTGACGAGATGGTGGATAACACGAAAAAATATCTCACAATGTACAACCTGTAAATCGAAAAGAGGCTACCCCAAGGGGTGCCTACCATAAAGCAGGTTTTACCTCCCGAAAAAGAAAAAAAGGAGTACGGACGATTTGTTTGTACTCCTTTTCACACGCCTTGCCCTGCAAGGTATAGTGTGTTACACTTATAAACGCGTATTGTCGGGCGGTAAATATAAGTGAAATGTTTTGCCAAGCAAAACGTGAAATAATGTGCTAACGCACATTGTGAAATATCTCACTTCGTTCGATGTGAAATGAAATTTGCCCGTGTTCGCGAAGCGAACATTTCACATTTGCGAAGCAAATATTTCACCGCGAAGCGATTTCACTTGCCCAAATGGGCAAATTTCGTTGGGCGACCTGCTTTACAGTAGGTCGCCCAAGGGGTGCCTCTTTTTTCACTCTTTTTTAACCTTTGATCAAAGAACCTCGAAGCTGCGGAAAACGTCCCACGAGGGATCAGCGTAGAAGCGGTGGCCGCCCTCGCCAATAACGAGCTTACAGTTACGCTCCGCTCCCGCCTTCTTGTATATCTCGGTGACGGTATCGAAGGTCTCACGTACACCGTGGAGGGGGAAGATCTTATCGTCTCTGCCGCATACGATGATGAAGGGACGGGGTGCGATAAGAGCAGCGAGATCGCCCATATCAAAGTACTTAGCGGCATTGGGTATGTAGTTGCAAGCACAGTGGTACATAGCCGCAATGGAATCACGGTAGGTGCATACTGCACAAGAGGGCATGGCGATCTTGATTCTCTCGTCGAAGCAAGCCGCATAGAAGGAGGTTGTACCTCCGCCGGAGTTACCCATAACGGCAACCTTCTCGGTATCGATCTCGGGGAAGGATGCTTCAAGAGCATCGATAGCACGGGACACGTCCCAGATTCTCTCGCCGACCATGGTACGTCCTATGAGAAGTGCGACCATAGAGGGGTGAGGACAGGTGGTGCTGCCACGCATCTTATCGGTCTTTCTCTCGCCGAAGGCTCTCTGCTCGATGACGAGAGCGGCATAGCCCTCCTTAACGATCTGGCAGGCAAAGTCACGGTCGCCGCCCGAGATGGAATTCTCGTCACCCTCGTAGATTGGTCTGCCCATAGAAATGTGCATGCCCGAGGAGTGACCCTGAAGGCACATTACAACACCGTGCTTATCCTTACCGTCCTTGGGAATCCAGAGATGACAGGGCACCTGAGTATATTTCTCGGTAGTGAATACGAATCTCTTCTCAATGAAATCGCCTCTGTCCTCTACGTAATCGACAACAACGTCGGTAGGAACTCTCTCGGGCATATCACCGATGAGCTCGAGGAACTTCGCACGGAGTGCGGTTCTGTACTCCTCGAAATCCATAGAGGGGTCAAACTTCATTGCGGGCTTAATAAGCTTAATCGCCTCCTCGTGAGCGAGGTCGGGCTTGATATATTCGGGGTTTATCATTTTGATAATGCTCCTTTTATTAAATTTACTAAGTTAATTATAGACCAATTACCCCGTAAGGTCAATACATTATAGCGAAAAATTTTCGGATTATTTTTCGTGTTTTTAATACAAATCGGGAGAATCCAAAACACCGAAAAACCGAGACGGGACAAGGCTTTCCCGAGCTTTTATCAAGCTAACGGCCTTTTTTATTCCCTTTATTTTTGTTGACATACGATTTTCAATGTAATATAATGTGAATCAAGGAAAAGAAAAGGAGACGGTGATATGGCAGCAGGAACTCACAGTCAGGCAACCTTTATATTCGGCGACGCAAAATTATCCGTCGTCTACGCCGCTAACAATAAGCGTCAACAGATCAAGTCCGAGCGTCACAAGCATTCGCAGTACGAAATCTACATATTCGACGTAGGCTCGGGCTATCTCGCAGGAGCGGGAAAGAGGATCAAATTCGCAAGAAACACCCTCGTTATAATCCCGCCGAATACACATCACGAGGTGTTCTCGGAGGATAACGATCCCCCTATCGCCATGACCGTCACCTTCAGCTACAAGAAGGCTCCTACCTCATCTCCGAGAACTGATGCGAAGCTCTTCTCATACCTCGATAGGCTCTTGCCGAAGGAAGGTGAGATAGCAGTGCTCAGGGATAAATACTTCGGTGAATTCATAAAGAGATTCTTAAACGAATCCGAGCCCGACCCCACCCTCGCATCCGTGCTCATCATCAATCTGCTCGAGGGTCTCATACTGAACGTTATCCGCCTTCTCTCGGGCAGACACTCGGATAAGATAGTACCCCTCTCGTCGTATAAAACAACCTCAATTGCCAATGATGCGGTATTGGCAAGAAACCTTGAAGACTATATGATAATACCGGGATGCACCCTCACAACCCTCGCACAAAAATTGAACATGTGCCCCCGTAATACGGAAAAGGTGTTGAAGAAGATATACGGCATGACCTTCTCCGAGAAGATCGCCGAGATACGCCTGACAAAGGCGATAAAAAATATGGAAACAACCGATCTTTCCTTAACCGAGATCGCACGCGAGGTGGGCTACAATCAGTATCCGAGCTTCCGACATGCATTTATCAAAGCATACGGAATGCGTCCGTCCGAGTACAGAGAGAAGCTAAGAGATAAAAAGTCGCAAGTATAATAAAACTCTTGAATTGTAAGCTTTGGTTTACAATTTATAAATATCTTGCAAATAAATAATTAACACTTGTGCAAAAATGTAAACTTTTTTCAAAAAACAGTTGTAATTTGGGTAAAGTTAGTATATAATAGCCATATGCATTTTTTCATCCAACCCTTTATTTGAAAGGCAATATTTTTATGGCTAATATAGTAATAATCGGCGGAGGAGTCGCAGGACTGTCCGCAGGAATACACCTCGCCATCAAGGGTCACTCGACCGTTATATGTGAAAAACATAATATCGCAGGCGGCAACCTCACCGGCTGGCAAAGAGGCGAATACCACATCGACAACTGTATACACTGGCTGACGGGAACCAACCCATATTCCCCCGAATACAAGATATGGCACACTCTGGGTGCACTCGGTGAGACACACGTCCATCAGCCCGAGAGCCTCTACACCGTCGAGGAGGGAGGGGCTACCCTCTCGCTTTATTACGATATTGAAAGGCTCGAGAGTGAGATGCTAGCCATCTCCCCCGAGGATGCAAAAAGGACGAAGAAGCTTATGGCGGCGGTCCGTCATCTTCAGCTTCTGTCGTGTGTTGGCGGCCCCGACTTCGACCGCACGGCAGACCTCCTCGGAGTAATCAAGGCTATCCCCTCGCTCATTAAGTACTTCCGCCTTTCGGTCAAGGATCTGGCGGAGAAGTTCAAGCATCCGCTTCTTAAAAAGTTCCTTCGCTCCTTCTGGGGAGATGATTTCGGTGCTCTCGCACTTCTTATTGTCTTCTCGACCTTCACGTCGGGCAACGGCGGTCTCCCGGAGGGAGGATCGCTCAAGATGGCTGAGAGAATGGCCGAGAGATACAAGGCACTCGGCGGCGATCTCCGCACGGGATGCGAGGTTGCTAAGATAGAAAGACACGGTGCACACGCAAGGACGGCAATCCTCAGTGACGGCTCTGCTATCGATGCGGACTATTTCATACTCACCACCGACCCCGTACATGCCTTCTCGGAGCTTCTCGACTTCCCGATGCCGAAGGACCTCCGTAAGCTTTACAAAAACAAGAAAAACCACCGCTTCTCATCCCATCAGTGTGCTATCGCATTTGAGGGAACGGAGCTTCCCTTCTCGGGTGATATGCTGATCGATATCCCTGAGAAATACAGACCCATTCTCCGCTCCGACGTCTTCACCCTTCGTGAATTCTCTCACGAGCCCTCCTTCGCTCCCGAGGGAGAGATCATTCTCGGCACGATGACCTTCTGCCTCGAGGATGATGCTGTCGCATTCATCAACGAAAAGAGCGACGATCCGAGTCATTACCGTCAGCACAAAAAGCATATAGCAGAGGTAACCGTCCGTATCATCGAGCAGAAATATCCCGAGATGAAGGGACGCCTCAAGGTAATAGATGTCTGGACTCCCGCTACCTATAAACGCTACACGGGTGCGGACATAGGCTCCTATATGAGCTTTATCCTTCCAAAGGGACGCCTTCCCATACCGAAGCCTCCGAGAGTCAAGGGACTTGCCAACGTCTACTTTGCATCTCAGTGGCAGCTCTCTCCGGGAGGCCTGCCCATTGCCGCAGCACGCGGAAAGGCCGCCGCCTCGGCTATAACAAAAAGAGAGCTTGCGAAATCCCGCAAGCTCCCAAGAAAGCAAGTTGCTAAATAAGTCACTCTCCGACCTCAGCCTTGATCTCGGAGAGAAGAACCTCTCTGCCGCCCTCTGCCTTCGAGCGTAGGGCGGCTATTATTATTTCCATAAGCTCGACCGTCTCCGAGAAGGGGAATGCGGGCGTGCCGCTCTCTGCGTAAGCGATAAACTCGTTAAGCTGAGTCTTGAAGGCGGTGTAGCTATCCTTAAGAGGTACACATACACTGTCCTTCGTGCCGACGAGCTTCAATTCCGATGCCGCCATATCGTAGATAACGGCGAGGTTTACGTCAATACCTCTCTCGTGATAGAGATGGACGATATTTCTGTCTCCCTCTCCCGTGTTCCTTACCGACACGTAGCCGGGACCCGTGATGCGATAAACAGGCTCGAGAGCGTGAATTCCGTATCTTTCCCAGCTCTTGTTCATCGTCATGTTGATATAACGGAGCTCTCCGAGCTCATACGTAGACTTGAAGTAGGGGGTGTACTCCTTTGTGTATCTGAGAGACGAGGAGGACATGATGCGAGCACCGCCCTTGACCCAGGATATGAAGGTCTTCAGGTCGTCGACGTTGTCTGCAAGAGGCTTGTCAATGAATACGGGAAGCCCCGCCTTTACGAAGGGCTCCGCTCTCCATACGTGCTCCCATCCCTTATCGGTAGCGACGATGACCGCATCAACCTCGCCTATAACGTCCTCGGGATTCTCAACTATATTGTCAATAAGAGAGGCCTTGGCAACCTTCCTTGCATCCTCGATATCGTCACACCAGATATGAGTGACACGCCACTCGCCGATGCCGAAATTCTCCCGAGGCTCCTTTTCGAGATATCTCGGTATTACGGGGAAGGGACACTTCTCCATCTCCTCCTTATTGTAGTTATTGAACATTGCACTCCAGGAATAGGGATGACCGTTGCCGTCAACCATTCCGAGCATAGCGACCTTTTTCATACGGGTACTCCTTTTTTGTTTTGTTACCTTTATTTTACCACTTGGATACGAATATGTAAATACACTGTTCGGACACTTCTTGTATAAAATAGTCCTTTTTGTTCATATGATTTGTCTTGAAATAACCGTCCTTTTGCGTTATACTGTATTTGGAGGGTTATATGATATTCAAAGATACAGATGAAATACATCTCAACGTAGAGATAGACAATACGGAAATAGCCGTCACGGTAGCGGGCGGATTCTTCAACCTCCCCGGCACGGGTGTCGCACGTTCACGTGTGCACAGCCACGCAAGCTATGAGCTCCACTCGATACTCGAGGGCGAGGCCGTGCTCGAATGTGACACGGAGGAGATTCACCTGAGGGAGGGTGAAAGCTGCATCATAACCCCCGGCACGGTGCATAAGAGCATATCGGTGAGGGACGGAGGCGTTAAGGTATCCTTCTCCTTCTTCTTTGAGGAGTTAAAGCGTCAGTCGAGCATCGACACGTATAAAATACTCAAGACAGCACTCGGCGATAAGGAGGGCGTCATCACCCTCGGCAAGACTCCCGCATATTCCCTCTACTTGAAGAGAACGATAGCGGAATTTTACTCCGAGAGCCCGTGGAGCGAGGCGAGGCTGAAGGCGAGATTCTTGCTTCTTTTAACCGAGATCATCGCAGACCTTGAAAGGATGAGCGACACCGCCCATACCGAAAGGAAGAAGCGTAGCGGAGGCTCGATGTACAACCTCACACGCTCGCTTATGGAGGAGTACGTAACACGAAGCTATAACAAATCCCCCAGCCTGAAGGAGCTCTCCGACGTGGTGCACCTCTCGCAGAAGCAGACGGCCCGTCTTTTCCGCAGATATTTCACAGACGGCTTCGCAAGACATATCGTAAGGCTTCGCACAGATGCCGCAAAATACCTTCTCAGGACGACGTCTCTCTCCTTAAGGGAAATTGCAAGCAGAGTGGGCTACACAAGCTACAACGGGCTTTTAAAGAGCTTTACGGACACGGTAGGTATGACACCGAGTGCATACCGTGAGGAAAGAAGAAAAAGCAAGAATTAGGTCTATGTTGTAAATAGAAGGTAAATACCGGTAAACTATAAATAGCAAAGTTATAATACATAAGGTTAGTTAGTAAATAGAAAATAATAGATAAGGCAGGTTTTAAAAATGAGAAATGCAAAAGAGCTTTTTGCCCTCGACGGCAAGATAGCAATCGTAACCGGCGGACGAGGACTTTACGGTGCGTCCATTTCAGAGGGTCTTTGCGAGATGGGAGCCACTGTAATTATCGCATCGAGAAACGGAGAAAAGTGCGAGGAATACGCAAGCGAGCTCCGTGCAAGAGGATACAGTGCTGTCGGTATGTCTCTCGACCTCTCGAGCGATGAGTCGATTAGTGCTCTCGTAGAGGCTGTTATTGCCAAGTACGGACGCATCGACGTCCTCGTGAACAATGCGGTAAACCGCGGCGGACTCACCACTATGGAGAAGGCTACACGTGAGGGACTCGATGCATCCATGAGCACCAACCTCCACGGACAGATGCTTCTGACAGGTGCGGTTCTCCCCCACATGCAGGCGGCAGGAGGCGGCAGCGTCATAAACATTTCCTCTATGAGAGGTCTCGACTGTCCTCACTTCCCCTTCTATCCTGAGTCCATGCGTAATCAGCCCGTAAACTACACCACCGAGAAGTGGGCTCTTGAGGGCTTCAACAAGTTTATGGCAGGCAGATACGGTAAGGACGGCATAAGAGTCAACAGCATCGCTCCCGGCGGCTTCAACCCCAACCTTGAGAACACCGAGGTGGGACGCCAGTTCGTAGAGACCTACATTGCAAACTGTCCCCTTGGCAAGTGGGCGGGCGAGGACGATATCAAGGGCCCCGTCATCTTCCTTGCATCCGATGCATCCGCGTACGTAACCGGAGCCACCATCGTAATGGACGGCGGCTGGACTATCTGGTAAGGAGAACGATATGAAGTATTTTGACAAAAGAGGCTGTCGCCTCCCCCTCTTCACACTCGGCACCGTACAGCTCGGTATGACCTACGGTCTCGGTGATTTTACCGCTAAGCCCTCCGAGGAGTACGCTCACAGTATGCTGAGCCGTGCTATGGAGCTCGGCGTTACAGCTCTCGACACCGCTAACAACTACGGCGACTCCGAGAGAGTTATCGGCTCATGGATAAACAAGGGAGACCTCCCTGCGAAGCCCTATATTATAACCAAGATAGCACCCTTCGACCACACCTCCGAGAAGACACTCAGAGATGATATGATCCGTCAGACCGATGCGTGTCTCAAGACTCTCGGTGTTGATAAGATCGATATGATGATGATACATAATTTCAATGATTACATCAAGAGCAAGGACGCTGTCCGCGAGGTTATGAAGGAGCTTCAGAGAGAAGGCAAGATCGACAAGACAGCAATCTCAGTCTACTCCTCCGACGATTACCTCGAGGTTGCGGCAAGCGGCTTCGATGCGGTACAGATCCCCCTCAACATCTTCGACTGGGAGAAGATCGAGGACGGAAGCATAGATGCTCTTCGCGAGGCGGGAATGATCGTCTTCGCACGAAGCGTATTCCTTCAGGGACTTGTATTCATGACAAGAGAGACACTCCCCGAGCAGATGAGCTTCTGTCTACCCTACCTCGAGCGTATGTGGGCACTGTCCGAGAAGTTCAACCTCTCTCCCGATGCTCTTGCGGCATCCTTTGTTCTCTCGCTTCCCGCTATCGACTCGCTCGTGCTCGGCTGTCAGAGACTTGAGCAGCTTGAGGCAAACTGTGATCTCATCGACCGCACAAGAATCCTCACCGAGAGCGAAATGGCAGAGATCCGCGATGCCTTTCTTGATACCGACAAGCGTGTCATCAATCCGAGGCTTTGGTTCAATCACACCTGATATAATTAAATACAACCGAGGAGAGCTCTGTATAAAAGGGGCTCTCCTTTTTGTTCACAAAAGGGCAAATTAACCCAAATTATTAACAAATCTTACAAATTCTTAAAAATTATGAAATGAAATTAAATTCTATTGACTTAAGACGAAGATGTGATATAATCGAGATGTACCAAATGATTGGTTCAATCAAAAAAATTAAAAAGAGGTATTTGAAAATG
>JAZQYD010000082.1:0-10488 GCA_045633405.1 Eubacteriales bacterium
TACGTTTGCTTCGCAAACAAAATCCTGTTTGCTATTTGTCGGTCCGTATTCGACAAATTACGCAATGTTCCATTCCGACCAAAAAATGAACCCTACCCTCGCGGTGGGGTTTGTTTTTTGGTCGGAATGATGTGTAAATTCGGTTCTGTTCGCGTAGCGAATGCAGGTTCGCATTCACCGCTCGGAGATCTGAAAGCTTGCTTTCAAGGCGGAGAGCGTGTGAATCTTCGCTCTTGGCGAATACCCTGTCAATTTTTTGGGTCAGATTCCAGGCTTCTACGTTTGCTTCGCAAACAAAATCCTGTTTGCTATTTGTCGGTCCGTATTCGACAAATTACGCAATGTTCCATTCCGACCAAAAAATGAACCCTACCCTCGCGGTGGGGTTTGTTTTTTTGTTTGGTAACAAGGTTATATTCTTGTGCGTAAAGGTGCAAATCCTACTTCTTATCCATCTCCTTGCCGGGAGCAGAAATCTCTGTGTGAGAATTCACTCTTCCCTTGTCGCTAATTATCACATAAAAAAACTGCTTGTCAACAGAATAGCGTTCTCCGACTCCGATTATTAAAAGGCATGCACCGGGGGATGAAAGAAAAAGTCGATCTTAGCCACGGTTAGCGGTTAAAATCGACTTTTATTATGCTATATTAGTTTGTACGGATTTCTGCACCCGTGTTCTTTATGATGTGCTTCATAACGATATTGGCTACCTGCTCAATCTCGTCACCCGTAAGCGTCTTCTGATCCGAGCCGATCACAAGGCGGATGGTAACGGACTTTTTACCCGCAGGTATCTGCTTACCCTTATATTCATCAACAAACTTAACGTCACGGAGAAGCTCGTTCTTCTTCGCCATAACTGCTTTGTAAATATCATCCCACTTAACCATAGAATCTACCAAGAAGGAAAGATCGTAGCTGTTCAGCGGGAACTCGGGCACACGTGCAAAGCGGTTAGTTCTCGACTTGAAGGGCACGAGAGCGTCCATGTCGATCTCAACAAGAACTGCAGAGAGCATCTTGATACCGCACGCAAGTGCAGCCTTCTTGGAAAGCAGTGCGAGATCGCCTATCTTCTCTCCGTTAAGACATACGTTGAGCCATACGGTCTCGTCAGCCCAATAAGGCTTTTCCCTCTTCTCGAAGGTAAATGCCTCCATATGAGTGAAGCGAGGCATGGAGCCGATGATACCCTTAGCACGGCGGAAGAGCGAGGATACGTTATCGGATGAGCCTACAAATGCACATCCGAGATGCTTCTTCTGACAAGGAAGCTTCTCACCCTCGTAATCGGAGGTATAATCAGAATCAAGGAATACCTGTGCCTCCTCGAAGATGTCGAACTCATCGAAGTTACGCTCGTTCTTAACGATCGCCTTGCAGATATTGGGAAGAAGAGTCGGGCGAATATACTTCTCTGTGGGCGACGGAGGTGTCGCAAGTGCGAGAATGCCGTCAGTACTCGGCAGAAGAGCGTTTACAAACTCCTCGGATACCCAAGGATAGGTGAATATCTCCTGCATATTGCAACGGAATGCAAGATACTCCTTCACTCTGCGGACAAGATCTACTCCAAGCTGATTGATCGCACCGTCAAATGACGTGGTAATAGTAGTAGCCTCAAAGTTCTCGTAGCCGTACATACGTGCTACCTCTTCCATGATGTCCGCCTTGATGGAGACGTCACCGGTAGAACGCCAGGTAGGAACAACGATATGCATACCCGTATCCGTGAAGGTTACGTCGTATCCCATTGTTCCGAGCTTCTTTGCAACGATATCCTGAGGAATTCTCTTGCCGAGACGTCTGTCAAGCCAATCAAATTCAACGTCGATTTCCTTTCTCTCAAGCTTCTTCTCATAGAGATCCTTGAAAGCAGTTACCTTCATATCGGGATAAAGCTCCGAGAAGAGCTGCATTGCAAGAGAAAGTGCCTGATCACAACGCTCAGGGTCGATAGCCTTCTCATAGCGTGAGGAGGCCTCGGTACGGTTATCATAACGAAGTGCGGTTCTGCGTACTCCGCGTGACTCAAAGTTAGCAACCTCGAGGATAACGCTCTCGGTATCGGGAAGCACGGAATCCTTTGCTCCACCCATAACTCCCGCAAGTGCAACAGCACCCTCAGCATCAGCAATTACAAGATCGTCGGTGGAAAGTGCAAGCTCCTTATCATTGAGAAGCTGAAGGGTCTCGCCCTCATTCGCACGTCTTACCTCGATGTGATCGATAATGTGACCCGAGTCGAACACGTGAGTAGGCTGACCGGTTGCAAGCATAACGTAGTTTGTAATATCAACAAGTGCGTTAATGGGACGCATTCCTACTCTCCAGATACGGCTCTGCATCTTGAAGGGAGAGGGCTTAACGGAAAGTCCCTCGACTCTCGCACCGATGTAGCGAGGACAACGGTCTACGTCATTAATTCTTACGTCGTATTCCTTGGTTACGTCGGGAACGTACCTGTCAAACTCAAGAAGAGGAAGATCGTAAAGAGCCGCAAGCTCTCTCGCTATACCGTAGTGTCCCCAAAGGTCGGGGCGATTTGTCATCGACTTGTTGTCGATCTCAAGAATAATATCGTCCAGGTCGAGTGCCACAGCGATAGGTGTACCTGCGGGGCAGTCGAATGACGTTACGTCCATAATCTCGTGCTCCTCTGCCGAGGGAAAAAGATCTGCAAGACCAACCTCGGAGGATGCACAAATCATACCGTAGCTCGCAACACCGCGGAGCTTGGCATTCTTAATCTCAACGGGCTCACCCTCACCGTGCCAACGAACCATAGCACCGGGGCACGCAACCACGACCTTCATACCTGCCTCGAGGTTGGAGCCTCCGCAAACGATATCCTTGATCTCACCCTCGCCAATATCCACACGGCAAACACGAAGCTTGTCGGCATTGGGATGAGGGAGAACCTCCTTGATCTCGCCTACAATTATCTTATCAAAACGCTCCGCAAGACTCTCAGCCCCCTCAACCTCAACGGTAGACATAGTGAGATCGTAGGCAAGTCTTGTAAGATCCATATCCTCGGGGAGCTTAACGTAATCCTTGATCCAATTCAGTGATAATTTCATTCTTCTGTCCTCCTTAATGGAACTGCTTTAAGAAGCGGAGGTCGTTGCTGTGGAACAAACGCACGTCATCAACACCGTAACGCATCATAACAAGTCTGTCAAGACCGATATTTACGTAGAAGCCCGTGTACTCATCGGGATCGAGTCCT
The DNA here is from genome assembly GCA_045633405.1 of Eubacteriales bacterium. GTDB lineage: Bacteria > Bacillota > Clostridia > Oscillospirales > CAG-272 > UBA1740. The sequence continues at coordinate 3,234 of JAZQYD010000082.1, forward strand.
GCCGCACGGAGGACGTTCGGATGAGGTGTACCGCCGGGCATGATCTCGATCCAGCCCACGTGCTTACAAACACTGCATCCCTTACCGCCGCAAACAAGGCAACCCATATCGATTTCAAATCCGGGCTCAACAAACGGGAAGAAGCCCGCTCTCATTCTTACGGGAACATCCTGACCGAAGACCTTCGAGAGAATACTCTTGATCATAACCTTACCTGCAGTATAGGTGAAGTCCTTATCAACGATAAGTGCCTCATACTGGAAGAATGCACGCTCGTGACGTGCGTCGGTTGTCTCGTTTCTGTATACTCTTCCGGGATAAACAAATCTGAAGGGGGGCTTGTGGGTCTGCATATAGCGTACACTGTCGCCCGTCAGGTGAGGACGGAGACAAAGCTTGTCATTTGCACTGCCCGAATCGTGTCCCTCGAGCCAATAGGTATCCATGCTCTCACGTGCAGGATGGTTTGGGGGGAAGTTAAGATTATCGAATGCATAGTACTCGCTTGTGATCTCGGGACCGGAGAATACCTCAAAGCCCATAGAGCGGAATGCATCATTCAGATCGTAGCACATCTGTGTAATAGGATGAAGACCGCCGATTTTCGGCTCAAAGCCGGGAACGGTATAGTCGAAGTCCTCGGGAATGGCGGACGCCTTGAGCTTAAGAGCCTCACCTCTTCCCTCTATCTGCTCGGAAAGCAGATTCTTGACGTTATTGATGGCCTTACCCATCTCAGGACGAATAGAAACGTCCAGCTTGGGAATCTCCTTAAGAAGCTCGGTTACACTTCCCTGCTTACCGAGAAGAGCACCCTTAACCTCCTGGAGCTCGGCCTCAGTCTGTGCCGCTTCAATTCTCGCAGCACCCTCTTTGAGTAATGCTTCTAATTTTTCTTTCATTTTCGTTTTCCTTTTGGTTATATAAATATATTTTTGCAAAATAAAAACTGCGTTTTTCCGAAGAAAAACGCAGGGACGGCATTATGCCGAGGTACCACTCTGCTTCACCCATGCCTCACGGCAAAGGTCTCTACGGGTGCAAACACACCACCTGTAATATAACGGTTACAACCGGCAAAATCTACTCGTTCGCCCATAGTTCGGGCAAATTTCAATCCGCAACTCACAAGAGGAATTCGCCAAAGCCAAACAATTGTCTCGCACCCACCGACAACTCTCTGATGCTCGGGATCTTGGTTACTGGTTCTTGCTCAAGCATTATTAACAGCATTGTAGCACAAATTGTTGCATTTGTCAAGCAATAGTCTTAACTTTTATAAGATGTTTTTTAGTTAGAGTTTATTTTTTATTTTTATATTCTTTGGTGATTTAACACTGGATCACAGAATATCTACCGTTTCGTTATTGAGTGCCTTGTTCATGCTTCTTACCGCACAGAACTTACCGCACATCGAGCAGGTATCGTCATGCTCGGGCTTTCGCTCATCACGTATACGCTTTGCCGTTTCGGGATCAAGGGCACACGCCCACTGTTCCTCCCAATCGAGCTTGCGGCGGGCATCTCCCATACGGTCGTCGATATCCCTTGCGTGGGGTATCTTCTTTGCGATATCGGCTGCGTGAGCCGCAATCTTGGATGCGATAATGCCCTGCTTTACGTCATCCACGTTAGGAAGTGCCAAATGCTCTGCCGGTGTAACGTAGCAAAGGAAGGCTGCACCGGACGCCGCCGCGATCGCTCCGCCGATAGCCGAGGTAATGTGGTCGTAGCCGGGAGCAATATCGGTCACAATGGGGCCAAGCACGTAGAACGGTGCACCCATACAAACGGTCTGCTGTATCTTCATATTCGCTTCAATCTGATCCATCGGCATGTGCCCCGGACCTTCTACCATCACCTGCACGTCCCTTTCCCAGGCACGCTTCGTAAGCTCTCCGAGACGCACAAGCTCCTCGATCTGACACACGTCGCTGCCGTCTGCAAGACAACCCGGTCGACAGGCATCTCCGAGCGATATTGTCACGTCGTACTCACGGCAGATATCAAGGATTTCATCGAAGTATTCATAGAAAGGGTTTTCCTCGCCCGTCATACACATCCAAGCGAAAACAAGAGAGCCTCCGCGAGAAACGATGTTCATCTTTCTCTTGTGCTTTTTGATCTGCTCGATGGTCTTGCGTGTAATACCGCAGTGGAGAGTTACGAAGTCCACTCCGTCCTCTGCGTGAAGTCTTACTACGTCGATAAAGTCCTTCGCAGTAAGGGTTCCAAGATCACGCTGATAATGGATCACGCTGTCATATACGGGAACAGTACCGATCATCGCAGGACATTCACCCGTCAGCTTTCTGCGGAACGGCTGTGTATTACCGTGAGAGGATAAGTCCATAATGGCTTCCGCACCCATATTTACAGCCGCCATAACCTTTTCCATCTCAACGTCATAATTTTTACAATCTCGGGAAACTCCGAGGTTTACGTTGATCTTGGTACGGAGCATAGAGCCAACACCGTTCGGATCGATGCAGGTATGTAATTTATTCGCACAAATTGCAACCTGACCCTTCGCAACAAGCTCACGGATCTCTTCCTCTGTCCTATATTCCTTCTTGGCAACCGCCTTCATTTCAGGGGTAATGATGCCTTGTCTTGCGGCATCCATTTGTGTTGTATAGTTTCTCATTTTCAGTGGTTCCTTTCAAGCAGTATTATTTAGCAAATTTGCTGTTTAGATCAAAGGCGTGGTTCATCGGACCGAAGCCATGCCCCAAGTCGAGCATAGCCGACAAAGCACCTGAAATATAGTCCTTTGCCCGCTTTATTGATATTTCGGTGCTGTATCCCTTAGCGAGATTGGATGCAATCGCACTCGAGAGAGTGCATCCCGTGCCGTGGGTATTGGGATTATCGATTCGCTTACCGAAAAACCACGTATAGCTTCTTTTTTCGTAGAGAAGGTCGTTTGCATCGCTTACACTGTGACCGCCCTTAAGAAGCACGGCACATCCGTAGGTGTCGCCAAGTACCCTTGCCGCTTCTTCCATATTTTCCTTGCTCTTAATACTCATACCCGTGAGAACCTCCGCCTCGGGAATGTTAGGTGTAACAAGAGCCGCAAGAGGCAGAAGCTCAGCTGTAAGTACAGATATTGCATCAGCCTTCATCAGCTCGGAGCCGCTTGTTGCTATCATAACGGGATCGACAACAATGTTTTCTGCTTTATAGTAGGAAAGTCTGTCTGCAATCACTCGGATGAGCTCTGCTCGGCTGACCATTCCGATCTTTACGGCATCGGGAGGGATATCCTCAAAGACCGCATCGATCTGATCCTTCAAAAAATCGGGAGTTACCTCGACGATTGCTCTTACGCCGGTAGTGTTCTGTGCAGTCAGTGCCGTGATCGCACTCATAGCATAAACACCGTTCATCTCCATTGTCTTAATATCTGCTTGAATACCGGCGCCTCCGCTGGAATCGCTTCCCGCGATTGATAATGCTGTTTTCATTTTCATTCTCCTGACATTATTTTTTTTTGAGCGACAGAGAGTGGTGCCCCCGGTCTGCCGCTATCTCTGTATTATTACCTGTCTCGGCACAAGTGATCAAATATTACATCCCTTATCATATGATCCCGAGTTCCTTTGCTCTCGCCTTAAGCTCTTCAGTAGCGGTCCCGGGGCTTTCCGCCTTCATAATAGCGGATACAACGCATATGCCCGCAATGGGAATGCCAGCAAGAACGTCGATATTGTTTTTGTTTAAGCCTCCGATTGCGTTTACGGGAATCGGTACTGCTTTACAGATATCATCCAAGGCTTGGGTAGAGGTAAGGACCGTCTTGACCTTCGTTGTAGTTGGATAGATAGCTCCGACTCCGAGATAATCCGCACCTTCCCCGTATGCTTCGAGTGCCCAAGGAACCGTCTTCGCAGTAGCTCCGATTATGAAGTCGTTCCCGAGTATTCTTCTTGCGGTTGCGATAGGCATATCCTCTTTGCCGAGGTGTACTCCTTCCGCACCTATTGCCAATGCTACGTCAATTCGGTCATCAATGATAAGCGGAACGTTGTACTTCTCCGTCAGCACGTGAACCTTTTTTGCAAGCTCTATATACTCCACCGTAGTCTTGTTCTTCTCACGCAGCTGAAGGATGGTGGTACCGCCTGCAAGTGCTTCCTCCACACGGCGAAGGAATTCTGCCTCATCATATCCTGTGGAATCTGTAATAAAATATAGTGATGTATCAAAACGTTTCATGTTTTCTCCTTATAAGTAAAGGTAATCGTTCAATACCGGCTGAAGTCCCTCACTCTCGATATCCTTATACATCTTATCGAGGCTTCGGTTATCGTCGATCTCGAACTGCTCATCCCCATGCAGCTCATCGCTTTCATTTCCGTTATATTTGCTGTCATGGTCGCCGATGCCCGTGGAAACACCTGCCGAAACCTTTGTTGCGGCAATCCTTACGATGCCGTTTCTGAACTCCGCACTTTCTCTCGAGGAGACAGTGATCCCCACGAACGGGAGAAAAATACGGTAGGCACATATTACCTGACACAGCTGTTTTTCGTGGACGTCCATCGGGCTTATCTTATCATTATTGATGATAGGTCGAAGTCTTGGGCAAGAAAGCGACATCTCGGCATGCGGATACTTTCTCTGCAAATAATAGACGTGTAAAGCACTTGCAAGTGCATCGCGTCGGAAGTCGGAAAGACCTAGAAGAGCCGAGAACGCAACTCCACGCATACCGCCACGCAGTGCCCTTTCCTGTGCATCAAAGCGGTAAGGCCATACACGCTTGTGTCCGAGAAGATGAAGCTTTTCGTATTTGTCGGTATCGTAGGTTTCCTGAAATACGGTCACGTAGTCTGCACCGCACTCATGCAGATATCTGTACTCATCGGTGTTGACGGGATATATCTCAAGCCCAACCATTCGGAAATACTTTCTCGCCTTTTTGCAGGCCTCACCAATATACTCAACGTCGCTCATAGCACGGCTCTCGCCCGTCAGGATGAGAATTTCCTCCATACCGCTCTCGGCAATAACCCTCATTTCCCTCTCGATCTGCTCCATGGAAAGCTTCATACGGTTTATATGGTTATAGCAATTGAATCCGCAGTAAACGCAATAATTCTCGCAGTAGTTGGCTATATAAAGCGGCGTGAAGAGATAGACGGTATTGCCGAAATGCTTACTTGTTTCGAGTCTTGCCCGCTCTGCCATCTGTTCAAGGAACGGCTCTGCGGCGGGCGACAGCAGTGCCTTGAGGTCCTCGATAGAACAGCTCTGATGCTCCAAAGCAGAACGAACGTCCTTGGCAGTATATTTTGTGTAATCGTAGGAGTTCATCTGTGCCATAACCCGAGAGCAAACGTCCGACTCTATGATCTCCATTCCCGGCAGATATTCCATATGGCTCTTACGGCTCGCAGGATCGGATTCAATGCGATGCTTTTTAGCAAGAGCTTCCGGCGAGAGATGCTCAGAATCAACAAAGAACTGATTTTCCATTACCGTCACCTCAATCTCTGAGGAAGCCTGTCAGAGGATCGGATGCCGAGGCACCTCGGGTGAGAACTCTGCCAAGTCCCGAAAGGTAAGCCTTGCGACCTGCCTCGATAGCCTCTTTGAATGCGGATGCCATCATTGGAAGATCGCCCGCTGTTGCGAGTGCGGTGTTTGCCATTATTGCCGCCGCACCCATTTCCATTGCTTCGCAGGCCTGCGAGGGTCTGCCAATGCCTGCATCCACAATGATAGGAAGATCAATCTCGTCAATGAGTATCTGAATAAACTCCTTTGTTGCCAGTCCTTTGTTAGAGCCAATAGGAGATGCAAGCGGCATAACACTCGCCGCCCCCGCATTGACAAGGTCACGGGCTGTGTTCAGGTCGGGATACATATACGGCATAACCACAAATCCCTCGTTTGCAAGCATCTCGGTAGCTTTTACGGTTTCCACGTTGTCAGGAAGGAGGTATTTTGAGTCACGCATTATCTCGATCTTAACAAAGCTTCCGCACCCCAGCTCACGTGCGAGTCTTGCTATACGAACCGCCTCCTCTGCATTTCGGGCTCCCGATGTGTTGGGGAGCAAGGTAATCCCTCTCGGAATATAGTCAAGAATGCTTTCCTGCTCCTTGGTATTTGCACGGCGGACTGCAAGAGTAATGATTTCAGCCCCTGCATCCTTAACCGCCGCTTCAATGAGCTTCATAGAGTATTTACCCGATCCGAGAATGAATCTTGAATTAAATTCATGTCCGCCTATAATTAGCTTGTCGTCTTTCATTTTACGTCCTCACTCTATACTTCAAATTGTTTATTTAATATACGTAATACCGTATGTGCTTGATGTGCCGCACAAAGAGCGACACGTGCAGACACAAGTCCCATATTTTCCGATACGTCACTCGTCTCATCTCCCGAAAGATAGAACCTACCCGTTATTCTTCTTGTCCTGATGCTGTTGGCTGTTCCCATACCCGCCATTCCCGACGCTGCAACAAGATATTTGCCGGGGAGCTCGGAGAGAACGGTATCCGCCAGCATTGCCTTCGCTTCCGCATCATCGAAAGCCTCGCAAATTATATCAGCACCTTGCAAAAGGTTTTGTGCATTCTTCTCTGTAATGCGTTCAATATGAGTTTCAAGCTCGATATACGGATTGATTTCACGAAGGTTATACGCAAGAGCATCCGTCTTGTATATTCCGACCTGAGATGCCTTATACTGCTGACGGTGAAGATTAGTAATATCCACACGGTCAAAGTCGCAGAGGATAAGCTTCCCGATCCCCGCACGGGCGAGGTGGATGGCAATATTAGAGCCCAGCCCTCCAAGACCGCATACTGCAACGGTTGCCGATGAAAAGGACTCTTGAAGCCCTTCGCCGTGACGTTCAGTCAGTGCCTTCATCCATTCTTCCCTTGTCGGCAGCATTTTAACCCCCTCCCACGAAGCTGACAATCTCAATACTGTCACCGTCTTCTAGAACTGTTTCGCCGTACGTCGCCTTAGGAACAATGTCTCCGTTACGCTCAACAGCAATACGCTTCATCCCGTAATCCGTATTTGCAAGATACTCCGCAAGCGTTTCCCCGGCAATATCAAGCTCTTTTCCGTTTACCCTTACCATTTCCATGTCCTCCGTAAAAATTGCAACAAAAAAGGAGCTACCGATTCGGTAACTCCAAAAATTCTTCTGTTCCTCCTAATATCCCAGTATCAGGCATCCCTACGTTGGCATTATCCAAATCAGGTTCTCGGTCGAAGGTCGCAC
>JAZQYD010000083.1:0-6583 GCA_045633405.1 Eubacteriales bacterium
ATCATCTTTCGCATTATTTTGAGGTAACGGGACTTTTACGCGGTGAGCCTTATTTCTGTCACGGCATTGACGTGATATATTCAACCTACGTAACAGCAAAGCTTCGTCAAGAATTACAAAATATCGATAGCCCCAAAAACAAAGCATTCGATGCGGACGAATGGAGAAATAATATCCGAAGGGTTTACGGTGTGAAAGACAATACTGCTACTGCTGACGGGATTATTGCATTACAGGAAAAACTGGGATGGATCTACGAGAACAAACTTCCTATTTACAGAGAAAAATGGTCAGAGATCCGCGAAGTCCTTGCCGACACACCAACACCGGAGCGAGTACTTGAAATGCTTGAAACCGTTGGATTGTCACTAAAAGATTTTGAATGCATGTACTCGGTTGGAAAACGAAGAGATGCAATACGCTATGCAAAGGATCTGAAAGATCGATATACAGTGCTTTGGATGTATGAGCAAGTAAATTAATTCGCAATCTTTTCGTAAACAAATCCCCCGCTCTGAAGCTCTCACAAAGCTACTGATGCATAGAGATGATGGACTTGATTGGAGCAGGTAACAACCCCCGAGGCTAAGTATGACCGTTGCTGTTGCTGTTGCTGTTGAGGAAGCAAGCAAGTAATCCTTGATTTTACTGGCTTTTTGAGACTTTCTTGATTTTTTGAAATCATTAAAATTCTCTTTTTGCCCGAAATCACAAATAAAAAAGTTGGACACATCATTTTGGGAAATTCCTCTGTGATGTGTCTAATTTTTTTGCTGGTTATGTTGTTTTTTCGTGTTGTATGTGGTATAATGTAGCAAACGGCGTTAGGCGAATCGATTTATGGATAACGTCATTTATAATGTAAAACACGGAGAAAACAAAATGAAAAAGATACTTTTGATAAGCAACAGCTTGGGAGTCGATGCAACACGCTATCTTTACGGAATTTGTCGCAAGGCGAATGAAAACGTGCTAACTGCTTGCCTTTACATAGGCGGATGCTCTCTCGCCCTTCATTACGAAAATATGTTATCCGAGGAGAATGCGTATCAGTTGTATCTCAACGGTGTGGAAACTCCGTTCAAGATTTCTATAAAGGAGGCGCTTCTTGCCTGTGATTGGGATATCGTCACATTCCAGCAGGCGAGCACGAAGTCCGGCGACTTTGCAACCTACGAGCCTTATCTCTCGGAGCTCTCTTCCTACGTCAAGAAATTCGTTCCTCAGGCGAAGCAGTATATTCACGCTATTTGGCCATGGTCGGATACCAGGCTTTCAAATGGCACGCTTCCATACGCTACATTCGAAGAAATGGCAAAACGTGACAACGAGGCGTATATGCTCGCAGCACGTGCCATTAATGCAGACGGATATATACCCGCTACGATCGCCATGGAAAAGCTCTACAAGAAGATAGGCGACGGAGCATATAGGGACGGCACACACGCAAGCTACGGAGTAGGGAGATATATGCTCGGACTTCTTTGGTACGGCGTGCTTTTCGACAAGAATGTATGCGGTATAGGTTACCGAGATTTTGACGTCGAGATGAGTGACGAAGAGATCGAGATAGCCGAAAGATGCACAAGCGAAACTCTGGCTGAGTTCACGTATGAAAAGGCGTGAAAATTTCATTCTCTCATCTAATCGTGCAAAAGCAATTTACGACGGATTCCCCTGTCGACGCGCAACGTTATCTATACAACTGATGATGAACGGCATTTTACGGCGCACGTAAGCGTATCAGTAAGCGAACAGTTTTACGGTTGGCTTTGCGGTCTTGGAAGCAAAGTAAGGATTGAATCACCGGCAAGCGTAAGCGAGGATTTCAAGGCTTACTTATCCAAGATACAACGTATATACGAATGAAGTTGATACAAAGTTGTTACAAAGATGATTCATACTTGATAAAAAGATGATTCAAAGTTGTTAGAAGATGCTTGACTTTTGATATAGTTTGATCTATAATGTGTGCAGGAATACATCTGAATGATGTGTTCATCTCCTAAAATATTTATAGGAAAAGCTTCTCAGCAAGACAACTTTACGTAGAAATGATGGGACTCATTGGAGCAGGTAACAACCCGCAGGCTAAGTATGACTGTTGCGGTTGCGGTTGCAGTTGAAGAGGCATCCAAGTAATTTTTGAGAGGCATATTTCGGTGCTAAGTGCCGTTTTACGACTAGCTCGCAATAGGTTACTATTGCTTCGGCCGTAAGAACGACGCTTATCCCACAAAATTTGCTCCCTCAAAACTCACTTTGAACGCAAGTAATTTAATATTCAACTAAAAAAGCCGAGCAGTGATGCTCGGCTTTTCATATTCTAGTTAACAAGCGGATGAGAAGAAAAGTATGATTAAGGAGGTGTCGCCGAAGCATCCGGTTTGGGTACTTGTTTATTTGCTTTTTTTGTAGCCCGTTTTTCTTTGGGTGTTTTTTGATTTTCTTTTAAAGTTATTATTTTTTTTAAAACTTTCTGGTTATTTATTGCAAAAAAGTGTGAGTGGTGATATAATCGATTTGGGTTTATTTTAATTGTAACAAAAGGCTCATCAACTGATAAAGCCTACTACACATTAAAGATTTGTAAAACGATATGTCAAAAAGGAGAAGCTTATGACAAAGAGATCGATTATCACCGAAGGATTTGATGCTTTCAGACGCGGAAGCTTTGAGAATGGCGGACAGAATTTATACGTTTCCAAAAAAGGAGTGTTACAGCGTATCTTCCAATACGACCTGAATAGGAACGGATACGTTGATCTTGTTTTTGCAAACTGCCAGAATCACCATGAGTCGGCTCACAGCTATGCTTATGAGCTGGGCGGAGGCCGTGCGGAGCTCCCCGGCCAGGGATCGCTTTGCGGTATGGTGCTCGACCTTACCGGCGACGGATATAACGATATCGTTGTTACGGGTAAGTACGATATGGCCGCCCCCTATGCATCTACCGATATATATTTCGGCTCGCCTGAGGGCTACTCCGAGAAATATCATATACGCATCCCGACTCCGCAAAGCACGGATTGCACGCATGGAGATATTATAGGATGCGGTAAGCCTCAGCTTGTTTTCGCTATGCCTGTGTATAAGAAGGTCAGAGTGTTCACGCAGACCGAGCTTGGATTTGAGTGGAATGGATTTTGTGATTATGAGATAGAGGCGGAGCTTGTAACGCTTGCTGATATAGATGGCGACGGATATGACGATCTTATTGTTAAGATGGTCAACGATACCAAAATTACCGTATATTGGGGCGGAGAAGATGGAATAGACCTAGAGAGAAAGACCTCTCTTACACCTTGTACCAATGATGAGGTTATCAAGCCCTTCACCAAAGAGTCAAAGCAGAGTGAAATGGAGAAGATCTTCCCGGCGTCTTATCTTATCAAAGCTGTAAAATGGAACGGCAAGAGCTGCTTTACCTTCTCTAACGGTAAGGAGGTCAAGTTCTTCTCTGCGACACCCGAGAGGGAGATTTATACCGAGCTGACACTCGAGGCTCCTTTTGCACTCTCGTGTGCGGTAGGTGACCTTAACGGCGACGGAATTGACGATATTGTGCTCGCTTGCAGGGATTGGAATGAAACCAGAGAGTATCAGAAAAGCTATATCGTCTGGAATGGCGAGGAGGGACTAGATAAGAAGCCTCGCACCGTGCTCAATACAAATCAAGCTTGCTACGCTGTGATACACGAAGGCAAGATAGCATTCGCACAAAGCAGCCTTGAGAGAACGTATCAGAACGATATTCTCTTATTTGAGCAGGGGAAATACGATGAACCCTTGAGATTTGAGGGACAGGATACAAGACGCATAGCACTCTTCAGTAATCCTGACGGTAAAACGTACTTGTTCGTACAGAATCATTATTCCCGCTCATTGATTGGATTCGATGAAACCTATGTTTATTACGGAGATAAAGATGGATATGATCCCGAAAGGCGTGAGGTTGTCCCCGGTCACTGTGCAGTAGATGCCCTCATAGCCGATCTTAACGATGACGGATATGCTGAGCTTCTTGTTGCCAACAACTCCGAGAACTCTGTACACCTTGACGTCGGACATCATATACATTATTTCGGTGAGAATGGCTTCGAGCCGGAGCGTACGCGAACCATACCGACAGAGTTGGGCTGGGGAGTATGTGCGGGCGACGTCGACCGTGACGGATATCTTGAGATTGTCACGCCCGTTAAATGGTGGAAATCAATTCGAGTCTTCAGGGGCTGTGACGATTTTAATACGTGGTACGATATCGACCTTCCCGAGGGATGCTCCTCACGCTGGCCTGCATTAGCGGATATAGACGGTGACGGTTGGCTCGATCTGCTTGTAACCACCGGCGGTGCACCTTACGTTCTGATTTTGTGGGGAGGACCCGAGGGCTTCTCGCTTGAGAGGTCACGGAAATTGGCTGTCCCGAAATCAATAAACGCAACCTTTGCCGATCTGTCGGGCAACGGATACCCCGACGTTATAATCGGTACTCATACAGAGACTCCCGTAAACGGAAGGCTTACCGATATCAATCCTCATCATAGCTTTGTGCATATTTACTGGAACGGTCCCGAGGGTCTCTCGGAATCGAGAAAATGCGTTCTTCGTGCCGACGCAGGAGACTCCTTCGCTATTGCTGACTTCAATAATGACGGATGGTTAGATATCTTCGTAGGCAATTACCACGGCGGTAAGGATAGAGACGTCAACTCATTCATCTATTGGAATAGGGAAGGATCCTTCAAGGAGCTTGATAGGGAGCTTCTCTTCACACATTCCGCTTCGGGATGTCTGGCAGCAGATTTCAATGAGGACGGATATATTGATCTCGCGGTAGCGAATCATAAGGTTGACGGTGACCATAAGGGTTATTCGACCGTCTGGTGGAACAGTAAGGATGGATTTGATGCTAAAAAGCAGACCAATCTCCCCACCTGCGGCCCCCACGGAATGATATCTACAAACTTAGGCAACGTTCTCAACCGTTCCTACTCCGAGCACTACACGTCAGAGGTATTCGAGATCGACAGCGACTGCATTATTTCGCAGGTAAAGGTGGATGCGGATATCCCTGCGAAGACCTCGGTTGCAGCTACCGTTCGTGTTAACGGCGGTGAGTGGGCAGAGCCCGCGGGTGTTGCCTTAAAGCGTGGTGATAAGCTTGAGTACAGACTATGCCTCTATGCATACAACTGTCTCAGAACTCCCCGTATAACAAGGGTAGAGGTTATCCTGGAAGGCTGAATTCAAAGATTACATCAATAGGAGCAATAATATGTCATATCAGGTAAACGGCTGCTCCAAGCTCTGTGGTACGTGCGAATATTGGATATGTCAGAGAATGCCTAACTACTTCGGTAGCCACGTAGAGCTTGAAAGTCAGAGCGAGAAGGGAAGATGCTACTGCTGGGGCGGACCATTCCTTCGTTCGGAAAGATACAGCAATTCAACCGCATGCAGCTGCTATAAAAAATGGGCGGTGCTCAGATAACGGGACAATGAGGAATATAAAAGCATATAAAATTGTGGCAAGCGACCTTGACGGTACGCTTTTAGATAAGAATCAGACGGTCAGTAGGGAAAACCTTCGTGCAATAGCTGAAATGCGTAGGAGAGGGATTGAATTCGTGCCTACAACGGGACGTTCCCTTGGTGAGATGCCCTTCGAGCTGCTCGAATCCGATGATATACGCTATATAATAACATCTGATGGCTCGGCGATATGGGATAAGGCATCGGGAGCTATGACGAATACGAATTATCTGACTCGGGATAAGGTTCGCTTCATCCTTGACGTTAAGAATTCATTTAATACGTATCCCCTTGTACACGAGGGAGGAAATACGCACTTCGATAAGACGAGGCACACTAAAAGGATTCTTGATGAATGCCGTGTTGGAGAAGGCTTCCGCTACGTAGTAGACAGACGTGCGGTGGGGCAGGATGATTATGATGGGTATCTTCTTTCATCTGATGAGGTAGAGATGTTCTGCTTATTCTTTGATAATGATGAGGACCTCGAGCGTGCGAGACGCATTTTTGAGGTGGACGGAGGCCTCAGTGTGGCACAGTCATCCCCAACCAACCTCGAGATATATATGCCCGCTGCAGGCAAGGGAAATGCACTTTCTTCGCTTGCAAATACGCTGGGGGCAGATATTTCCGAGGTTATTGCAGTCGGAGACTCTACTAACGATTCAAGCCTTGTAGGAGTAGCGGGCTTAGGTCTTGCAATGAGCAATGCTTGCGACGAGCTGAAGGGGATAGCCGACGAGACTATATGCTCGAATGACGAGCATTGTGCGAAATACATCCTTGAAAACTATATAGCTTTAGAATAAAGAAAAAGCGAGCCGTTTTAGCGTTTTATCCTTAACGGAGAGCACGCGAGTGAATTGCAACCTTACGGTTGCGTGAATTGAAAACGACGCCCTCACGAGTTGCCTGCGGCATGAATTGTGCCTATCGGCACATTGGTTGAAGTTCAATTTATGGAGCGAAGAGAGAATTCATGGCGAAGCCAATTCATGAGGCGTTAATCAATTCATCTATAATAACAAAAGGAGCAAGAATATAAGGA
>JAZQYD010000084.1:0-11669 GCA_045633405.1 Eubacteriales bacterium
GGAATGGGGTCAACGAATGCCATGTGGCCTGCCCATCCGGGAGAGGTGGAAGCGATGTCCGCACCGGTACCCTCGGTGATATCGTCGATGATCTTGGAGTAATCCTTGATGTTAGCGTTGGTGGGGAAGTGAACGTTCTCCATGGGCATACGAAGCTTCTCGTCGATCTGGTAGTAGAGATACTTGATCATGGAGTGAGCGAAGCCTGCCTCGTAGGTGATGGGAGCGATGTTGCCGTCCTGGTCAGCCCACTCGTCCTCTGCTACAAGGTGAACCTTGGAACAGTCAACCTTGAAGTAGTTGATAAGCTGTGCAAGAGGAATGTAGGTGTCGGGCTCAGGGTTACCGAGGATCATGGTGAAGGACTTGCCTGCCTCGGAAGCCGCCTTAAGACGGGTGAAGAGGGTGGAAATAAGAACGGGGTGGGGGTTCATCATAACCTTAACCTCGAACTCGGGGTGCCACCAGGGCTCACGCTTCTCAAGATCGGTGCCGCTGAGGCTACGTACGTACTCGCATACCTTCTTGTCCTTGAAGGGAACAAAGTCAGCAGGTGCGAAGTCGAACTTGGTTGCGGGATCAGTAATGAAATCTTTCATTGTTTTTCTCCTTTTATAAAATTTGTTTTATTGATTTTAATTATTTTACCTTTTTACCTGCAAGGAAGACGCTGTCTACCTTGAACTCGTGGTCAACTGTGATCAGGTTTGCAACGTTGCCGACCTTGATCATGCCGCGGTCGCGAAGACCGAGCATCGTAGCGGGGTTGGTGGATGCAAACTTGAATACCTGGCACATCGAGGCACCGGTGTGAACCATCATGTTACGGCAGGAGCCGTCGAGGATCATGTTGCTTCCTGCGATCTCGCCCTCGTTGTCGAAGTTGATATCGTCAGCACCCTCGTAGCCCTCGGGAATAGGTCCGTGCTCTACGAATGCATCGGCGATAAGAATAACCTTGTCGTCACCCTTGATCTTTCTTACAAGACGGATAAGATAAGGATCAACGTGAATACCTATCTTGTCACAGATAAGCTCGCAGTAAATTCTGTCGTTGTAAAGAGCGGTCTCGTCAACGCAGGGAGTTCTGCACTCAGGATACTTCTGAAGAGTACCGGTAGCATTCATGTGGTGAGTAGCATCGACAAGTCCCTTGGGAATAAGCTTCTCGATCTGATAGGGCTCAGCCTCACTGTGTGCTACGGAGAATCTCGCACTCGGATTCTTCGAGAGAACGTAGTCTACGAACTCCTCAATGTTCTCTCTCTCGGGAGCGAGACACCATACCTTCGCAATGTCGTATGCCGCATCAACAACGGGTGCGTAATTCTCCTTTGCAATAGGGCCGCCCCAGGGGTTGTTGGTACGGTCGCATCCGAACTTGGGGTTCATATAGGGAGCTTCCATATAAAGACCGATGATGTTAGGAGCCTTGCCCGACTCCATAGCCTCACGGATAACTCCGGTATAATGAACGAGCTTCTCCTTGTTCATATTGAAATAGAGTGCGGGAAGAACGTCGGTAACACCGTGCTCGAGAATCTTCTCGGCGGCGAATACGGGATCCTCGTAGAAGAAGGTGCCCGCACCTGCGTGGGTGTGAATATCGATAAGACCGGGGCCTATGTACTTTCCGCCCGCATCGATGCACTCAAGTCCCTCAGTGGATACCTTGTTAGCCTTGCCAAAGTCTGCGATCTTGCCATCCTCGATGATGATAACACCGTCGGGAATAAGGTGATCGGTCAGAACGATCGTGGTATTAACTATTGCGTATTTCATTTTTTACGCTCCTTTTCGTTTGCTGCTTTATTACTTGTATTTCTTACCGTTCAGGTAAACGCCCATTACGTTGAACTCGTGGTCGACGGTAACGAGGTTAGCAACGTAGCCGCGTGCGATCTTACCCTTGTCCTTGAGACCGAGCATCGTAGCAGGGTTGGTGGACGCATACTTGAATACCTGACAGAAGGATGCACCCGTGTGAACCATCATGTTACGGCATGCTCTGTCAATGGTGATCTTGGTACCCGAGATCTCACCCTCAAAGTCGAAGTTGAGGTCGTCGCACTCGGAGTAGTCGCCCATAGGAGATACGGGACCCTCACTGTCGGTGGAGTCGGAGATAAGGATGATCTTATCGTCACCCTTGATCTTCTTGGTAAGTCTTAAAATATAGGGATCAACGTGAATACCTACCTTGTCACAGATAAGCTCAGCGTAGATCGAATCGTTATAAAGAACCGTCTCGTCAACGCAGGGAGTTCTGCACTCGGGGTACTTCTGAAGCGTACCGGTTGCGTTGGTGTGGTGAGTCACGTTGCAAAGACCCTTCTCGATAAATCTCTCGATCATCCCGGGCTCAGCCTCACTGTGTGCCACGGAGAACTTCGCATTCGGATTCTTCGAAAGCACGTAGTCTACGAACTCGTCAATATTCTCTCTCTCGGGAGCGATACACCAGATGGGAGTTACGTCGTAAGCCTCGTCAACGATCTCCTTGAATCTCTCAAGTGCAACCGTGGGAGCCCAGGGGTGATTCACTCTGCCCGCACCGAAATTAACGTTGAGGTAGGGACCCTCCATGTAAATACCGATAAGGTTGGGAGCCTTTCCCGAAAGAATAGCCTCCTTGATGGTTTTGATATCCCCGACAAGCTGCTCCTTGTTACGGCTGTAGCTGGTAGCAGGAAGTACGTCGGTAACACCGTGCTCGATAAGGAATGCCGCAGGGGTGTAGGGATCGTTCTGGAAGCGGATCAGGTTAGCCGCGTGAGTATGTATGTCCATAAGACCGGGACCGGTGTATCCTCCGCCCGCATCCACGCACTCAAGCCCCTCGGTGGATATCTTGTTAGCCTTACCGAAATCGGCGATCCTGCCGTCCTCGATAATGATAACGCCATCGGGAATAAGGTGATCGGTCATTACGATCGTGGTATTAACTATTGCGTATTTCATATTTCCTCCCGTTTCTTGGAAAAATAAAGTGACAAAAAGCTTCGGACTGCGTAATTTTGACAGCCGTCACGCATTGTATAACATTATAACATACCTTTTATATAAAATCAAGCGTGTTTGTCATAAATTTTGAACTTTAAGCACGAAGAACACGTACACCGAGTGCCGAGAGCCTCTCTGTCTCCTCAGGATCGGCATCCGAATTAGTGACAATTGTGCCCGCACTCGATATGTCTGTAATCTTCGCAAACGCCCGTCTTCCGATCTTCGTGCTGTCTGCGGCGACTATCACCTCACCCGATGACTCTATCATACGCCTGACGAGCGATACCTCCGTTGAATAGAAGAGCGTCAGCCCCGCATCGGCACTGATGCCGTCCACCGAGAGAATACATTTAGCCGCGTGGTAATTCTCGAGCTGTCTCTCCGCAGACTCGCCGTAGGTGAACTGGTATTTCGACTCAAACTCTCCCCCCAGCATTATAACTCCGAAGGAGGAGGTCAGGGACGCCTCGGATGCATTCTGCACCGAATTCGTAACTATCGTAATATTCTTTTTCCCCGCAAGAGCACGGATAACGTACGAGAGGGTAGTGCCCGAATTCATAATGATCGTGTCGTTGTCGTCAATGAGTGATGCGATCCTCTCAGCCAGCCTCTTCTTTGAGACCGAGTTGGTTCTGTACCTCTCCGCGAGATCCATTCCAACGTACATTTTGCCGACACCTACCGCACCTCCGTGTACACGGGAGAGCTGTCCCTGCATCTCAAGATGCTCGAGATCCTTCCTGATCGACACCTCGGATACGCCGTATTTTTCAGCAAGCTCGGTGACCCTCACTCTGCCGTTTGCGTGTATCAGCGAGACTATGTCCTCACGCCTTTCTTCGCCCGATAACATACCGTTTTCCTCCGTTTTTATGACTTTCGTTTTTATTGTAACATAAAAATTTTACAAAATCAAGCGAAAGTTAAACGAAAGCGAAAAACTTTCAAATAAAACTCACGCTAGCAGAAAGCGGGTATTGGGATTTTTATCTGTAATATTACTACGTAATAACCGAAAGATTTTTTCGCACGCTCGGGATATTGACAAAATTCACGCTCTGTGTTATCATATTTGATGGCGGAGAACTGTAATGAAAACGAAACCGCCACGAAACTCAAACCTAACCGAAAGCTAGGAGCCTCGGTGAGGCAAAAAGGAGCGGAGGAATATTATGACAGGAAACGGAAGATACCTCGGACTTGATATAGGCACCACGTCTCTCAAGGCCGCGGTTTTTGATAAAAACGGTAAGAGACTTGCGGTAAGAGCGGTGGACTACACCCTCTCGACAGATGCCGCAACGGGCTTCATTGAGTTTATGCCCGAGAGATATATCGAAATGTGCAAGAACGTTATCGATGACTTAGCACTTGAGTGCGGCGGTATTGACTCGATCTCGGTAGATACCCAGGGCGAGACCCTCATCGTCACAGATGAGGACGGCAATCCCCTCTATCCCGCTATCGTATGGCTTGATAACAGAGCCACAGATGAGGCCGAGGCTATCTCGAAGAGATTCGGATGTGAGCGTGTCTATAACGTCACGGGACAGCCCGAGATCACAGCCGGATGGCCTGCATCCAAGATGCTCTGGCTGAAGAATAAACGCCCCGAGATATTCTCCCGTGTCAAGAAGATATTTATGCTTGAGGATTGGATACTCTACGGTCTCACCGGTAACTTTGTTACCGAGCCCACGATACAGTCCTCGACCGTCTACTACGATATCGTTAACGGCGACTGGTGGGACGAGATGCTCTCCTACATAGGCATCGAGAGGGATGCACTCCCCGCGATCGTCCCCACGGCGAAGAAGGTCGGCGAGTACAAGGGCATTCCCGTAGTCTCGGGTATGCTTGACCAGATAGCAGGTACTATCGGTGCAGGTGTCACCGACGGTGAGAAGATCAGCGAGATGACGGGTACCATTATGGCAATATGTGCCCTCACCGATGAGATCCCCGCCTACCGTGCCGACTCCATCATCCCCTGCCACGTGCACGCCCTCCCCGGTAAGTTCTGCCGTATCCTCTGGTCGAGCACCGCAGGTATGGCCTTGAAATGGTTCAAGAACGAGCTTGCCGAGTCCTATGATTTCAGAGAGCTTGATGAGCTTGCCGAGAAGGTTCCCGCAGGCTGTGACGGACTCACGATGCTTCCTTACTTCTGCGGCTCTACAATGCCGAAATATAACCCCGATGCCAAGGCGGTCTTTGCAGGCATCACCCTCTCACATACGAGAGGACATTTTGCCCGTGCGATCATGGAGGCTATCGCCTTCACCCTCCGTCAGGACCTCGAGTACATCGGCACCGATAAGATAAAGGAAATACGCATCACGGGCGGCGGTGCGAAGAGCCCCCTCTGGGCGTCCATCAAGGCGGACGTTACGGGTAAGGTGCTGAGAACCGTCAGCGAGGATGAGACGGCGTGCCTCGGCTCCGCTCTTGCGGCGGCTGTCGGTATCGGAGTCTTCTCGTCCATCGAGGAGGCGGCAGAGAGTGCCGTCAGCACCAAGAAGTCCTATATCCCCTCGGGTCAGGACTACGAGAGTGCATACAGAAGCTATATAGCTCTTGATGACAAATTAAATTAAATTTACATAAAGGAGAAAAAACAATGCTCAAGAATTACAAGATCAGAGCACCGTATTTTGAGATCGGTCCCAAGTGCTTCATGTGGGGCGAGAGAATGCTTAAGCTCGCGAAGGCCGTGGATAAGATTGCGGCGAAGTATGACCTCGACGTAATCGTTACCCCTCAGTACACCGATATCAGACTTCTTGCAGAGAACACCGAGCGTATCCACGTATATGCACAGCATATGGATAACCTCTATCCCGGCCGCGGACTCGGCTCCGTCCTTCCCGAGGCTGTTAAGGAGGCAGGTGCTGTCGGAGTTATGCTCAACCACGCAGAGAAGAAGCTCACTCTCGAGGAGGTTAAGACCGCTATTGCGAGAGCAGACGAGGTAGGACTTGCTTCTATCGTATGTGCCGACTCGGTTGAGGAGATCAGACAGATCGCTATGATGGGCCCCAACCTTATCGTTGCTGAGCCCACTGAGCTTATCGGTACAGGCGTTGCCAGCGATATGGGCTACGTAAGAGATACCATCGCCGCTGTTGCCGCTATCAACCCCGATATCATGGTTCTCCAGGGTGCGGGTATTTCCGGTCCCGAGGACGTTGCTAACGTTATCAGAGCAGGAGCTCTTGCTACCGGCTGTACCAGCGGAGTTATGAAGGCTAAGGATCCCGAGGCAGCTGCTGAGGAGATGCTTTATACTCTCAGAAAGACCTGGGATGAGGTACACGGCAAATGAGTAATTTCGTAGAGCAGGGACTTGCCGCCTTCGCTACCGAGAGTGCATCTATTCTCGAGACTGCGAAGTCTGTTGATCCTAAGGAGTTTGAGCGTGCGGTCATCGCACTTTCCACCGCTGAGAGAATCGGTGCCGCCGGCTGCGGACACTCGGGCATTGCTTGCCAGCACTTCACTCACCTTATGTGCTGTGTTGACAGACCCGCCAGATTTATCTATCCCTCCGAGGCTGTTCACGGCGGTCTTGGATACGTTCAGAAGGGCGACGTTCTCCTCTGGGCGTCAAGAGGCGGTAAGACTGATGAGCTTATTGCCATCGTTGACGTTGCCAAGAAGAAGGGAGCGACCATCATCGGTGTTACCGAGAACGTAGCATCCCCCCTCGCATCCGTTTCCGACATCGTCCTTAAGATGACGGTTACCAAGGAGTGCGATAAGTACAACTGTCAGGGTACCACGAGCTTCGCTGTAACCTGTGCTATCTTCGATGCACTTCAGGCGGCTGTTCTCGAGTACACCGGCTACTCCAACGAGACCTTCGCACTCATCCATCCGGGCGGAGCGGTAGGTAAGAGACTTAACAACGTAAAGTAAAAAATATTTTTTATAAAAAGGAGAATTTTAAAATGGAATTCAAGGTTTATCAAAAGGAAATCGAGCTTCAGTCCAGAGGTTGGATCCCCACCTTCCACGACGTTACCACCGACATTCTTAAGATCGTTGAGGCTTCGGGCATCAAGAACGGTACCGTTTGCATCGCATCTCACCACACCACCTGCTCCGTAATGGTTCAGGAGTGCTCTCACGATATCGACTCGTTCGATCTTGAGTACCTTCAGCACGACCTTCTCGACATCATGAGAAAGATGATCCCCGACTTCGCTGAGGAGCATCAGTACCGTCATCCCGGTCCTATCCACTCTCAGTTCGGCAGATACGTAAACGAGCCCGGCGATTACACCTCCATGAACACCGACGGTCACCTTCGTTCCTGCTTCTTCGGCAGAAGCGAGACCATGACCATCAAGGACGGTATTCTTGACGGCGGTGAGTTCGCTCACGTTTACTTCATCGACTGGGACCACGTTCGTGCAAGAAGAAGACAGCTCAACGTTACCGTTATGGGCACCACCGATCCCGTTGAGGACAGAAAGTACAATAACGGCGAGGTTGTTAACACCCTTCGTAAGTACACCGATGAGGAGAAGGCTTACGACGTTCACTACGAGCTTAACTGGAAGGCCGGCAGATAATCCTTTAAAATGAGAATACTTCTTGATACCGCAAATCTAGATGAGATAAGGTATTTTAATACGCACTATCCCATAGTCGGAGTTACCACTAACCCGACAATACTCGCTAAGGAGGGCGGAGACGTTCTCGCTCTCCTTAGTGAAATAAGAAGCATCATAGGACCTGATAAGGAGCTTCACGTTCAGGTAACCGAGTGCGAATATGAGAAGATCGTGGAGGAGGCGAAGGCGATCGTTGCCTTCTTGGGTAAGAACACCTTTGTGAAGATTCCTGCGACCGACATAGGACTTCGTGCCACCACTACACTCTATAAGGCGGGCTATAAGGTCACCGTTACCGCTCTTCTCACTGCCGCTCAGGCTATGCTTGCATCCAATGCGGGTGCGAGCTACGTTGCTCCCTACGTATCACGTCTTGAGAACATCTGTGATGACGGTGTAGGCTCGGTTGCTGATATTGCGAAAATATTCAAGGCATCGGGCACCTCAACACAGATCCTTGCCGCCAGCTTCAAAACGGCGAGAGAGGTTGTTGACGTCGCAGTGGTTGGCTGTCACGCCGCTACTATCGGCCCCTCTGTAATGAAAAGACTGACCGCTCATACAACCACAGATACGTCTATCGCAGGCTTTGTGGAAGATTGGAACAGAGCCTTCGGAGACACAACTCTTCTTAAGCTTCTTAAAAAATAATTTTTGTAGAAAGCCATACCCCGTGTTAAATTTTCGGGCGTTTGGCTTTCTTTTTTTCCTCCAAAATCTTACAAATTTGTCGATTTATATTGATTTTTGCCTCCGATTGTGCTAAAATGCATACGTATGACCCTATATATTATATAGAGGGGAGGGCACTATGAGCAAAAAGAAAAACAAAAAATGGATAAGAAAAAGACACTCCTTCTACACTCATCTCGTAGGTCTTTTTCTGGGCCCGTACACCCGTCTTAAGTACGGCGTAAAAATAGAAAAGTTCAAGAAAAAGGGACAGTATCTCGTCCTCTTTAATCACCAGACAGCATTCGATCAGTTCTTCGTCGGAATCTCATTCGGCAAGCCTATATACTACATCGCCTCGGAGGATCTTTTCTCCAACGGCTTTGTATCTAAGATCATCAAGCATCTCGTCGCACCCATTCCCATCAAGAAGCAGACTACCGACGTCAGAGCGGTTCTTAACTGCATTAAGGTAGCACGTGAGGGCGGTACGATCGCTCTCGCTCCCGAGGGTAACCGCACGTATAGCGGTAAGACGGAGTATATGAACCCCGCTATCGTTCCTCTCGTTAAGAAGCTTGGGCTTCCCCTCGTCCTCTATCGCATCGAGGGTGGCTACGGTGTGCATCCGAGATGGAGCGACGTTGTCAGAGGCGGCGGCATGCGAGCATACGTCTCCCGCGTTGTAGAGAAGGAGGAGTATTCTTCTCTCACTGATGACGAGCTTATGACGCTTATCCGCGAGGGCCTCTACGTCGATGAGGCAAACGGAGATAAATGCTATCCTCATAAGAAGAGAGCGGAGTACCTCGAGCGTGCACTCTACGTCTGCCCCTATTGCGGACTCTCCGAGTTCGAGAGCCACGGCGACACCGTTGAGTGTAAGAAATGTAAACGAAAGATTACATATGGCGAAAACACCGAGCTTAAGGGAGTCGGCTTTGACTTCCCGTTCAGATTTGTCGCCGATTGGTATGAGTACCAGTCGAATTACGTAAATTCACTTGATACCTTATCCATGACAGAGGAGCCCATCTACCGTGATACGGCGAGACTGTCAGAGGTTATCGTATATAAAAAGAAGGAGCTCATCCACGAGAAGGTTGAGCTTGCCCTCTATGGAGACAGGATAACCATTACCCCCGGTCCCGAGTGTGGCGAGACTCTTAAGCTTTCTGACGTTACAGCCTTTACCGTCCTCGGACGTAATAAGCTCAATATCTATGCGGGTGATCACATCTATCAGATTAAGGGTGGTAAGAGATTCTGTGCACTGAAGTACGTTAACCTCTTCTACCGCACAAGACATCTCGAGAAAGGAGAACTCGAAAATGAATTTTTGGGACTTTGACGTATGGGGCTGGATAGTACTCTTCTCGGTACTCTTCGGAAGCCTGCTTGTAGGTAATATTATTAGAAGGAAGGTTCCTTTCCTTAAGGAATCCTTAATACCCACCTCCGTGCTTGGAGGAGCGGTGCTTCTTATATTCGCAGCAATCTTTAAGGCAATAACCGGTTATGTATTCTTTGATATTGAGATCTTCGGCTATAACGGCACGGAGACTCTCGAGGTCATCACCTATCATACCTTGGCACTCGGACTTATCGCATCAACCCTTAAGTCGACAAGTGCTAAGCTCACCAAGAAGAGAAGCAACGAGATATTCAACACGGGCGTCACCACCGTTGCGACATACCTGATTCAGGGTATAGTCGGTCTCGGCATCACTCTTATTGCGGCAGGCTTTATCACTGATCTTTATCCCGAAGCAGGCGTCCTTCTCCCCTTCGGCTACGGTCAGGGCTCGGGACAGGCACTTAACTACGGCTCTCTTTATGAGCAGGGCGGATTTGTAGGCGGTAAGAGCTTCGGTCTCACCATCGCCGCTCTCGGTTTCCTCTCTGCCGCTATCGGCGGTGTTGTCCACCTCATTGTTATGAAGAAGACCGGTAGGCTTAAGCTCTCCGGAAGAAACGACGGCATTACATGCGAGGATGCGGTTGAGTCGGATAACGAGATCCCGATGCAGGAGAGCGTTGATAAGATGACCATCCAGCTCGCTCTTATCCTTGTTTCCTATGCTCTTGCGTACGTTATTATGGTTGTTCTCGGCACTCTTCTTCCCGGTATGAAGGCTGTTGTTTACGGCTTTAACTTCCTCTTCGGCGTTATTACCGCGACACTTGTCAAGCTTACACTTAAGCTTCTTCAAAAAACGAAGCTTATGGGAAGAAAGTATACCAACAACTTCCTTATGACCCGTGTGAGTAACTTCTTCTTCGATATCATGATAGTTGCAGGCGTTGCCGCTATCCGTCTTGACGAGCTTAACAGCTATTGGGGTGTAATTATTATCCTCGCTGTCGTTGGTCTTATCGTTACTTACGTATACAACCGCTTCGTTGCGAAGGTTCTCTTCGGCGAGTACGTTGAGGAGCAGTTCCTCATGATGTACGGTATGC
The DNA here is from genome assembly GCA_045633405.1 of Eubacteriales bacterium. GTDB lineage: Bacteria > Bacillota > Clostridia > Oscillospirales > CAG-272 > UBA1740. The sequence goes on from JAZQYD010000084.1 coordinate 10,764, forward strand.
TTACAGGTACCGCCAGCACGGGTATGATCCTCCTCCGTGAGGTCGACCCCGACTTCAAGACTCCAGCAGCGGATAACTTAGTATTCCAGAACTTCCCTGCAATAGTATTCGGCTTCCCGATGATGTTCTTGGCGACACTGGCACCGAAAAAGCCCGTCCTCACCCTCATCATCTTTGTCGTATTCTTCGCGGCACTGAATATTATCCTCTTCAGAAAGTTCCTCTTCCCGAAGCTCTTCCGTGAGCACGATTCGGATAAGCATCTTATAGACAAAGAATCTCGTTGACCGCCCCCCGCGGTCTCTGTCCCCGTAGGGACCTCTCTACGGGGATAATTTATGAAAGCAAAAATTCTAATAAATTAGAAAGTATTCCAAAACTTGGGCATAGTGCAAAAGAAAAACGCCCCACCTTTGTGCACCTCTTACAAACTGTGTTTGCAAAAAATGTGGAAAATGCTTCTTGCACAATACCATAAAAATATGGTAAAATAATATCGCTAAAAATTTTTTATTTATAGGAGAACTAAAAATGGCAGGTCTTTCACTCAGACACATTTACAAGAAGTATCCCGGCGGTGTTACCGCGGTATCCGACTTCAACCTTGAGATCAAGGACAAGGAGTTCCTTATCTTCGTCGGTCCTTCGGGATGCGGTAAGTCCACCACTCTTCGTATGATCGCAGGTCTTGAGGAGATTTCCGAGGGTGAGCTTTACATCGGCGACAGATACGTTAACGACGTAGCACCTAAGGACAGAGATATAGCGATGGTGTTCCAGAACTACGCTCTTTATCCTCACATGACCGTTTTCGATAACATGGCATTCGGTCTTAAGCTCCGTAAGGTTCCCAAGGAGGAGATCAAGAGACGTGTTGAGGAGGCTGCAAGAATCCTTGACATCAGC
>JAZQYD010000085.1:0-8012 GCA_045633405.1 Eubacteriales bacterium
CGATGAGATCAACCGCAGAAGAGCACTGGGCGGCAGAATTATTGCCGTAGGTACCACCTCGTGCCGAGTTCTCGAGAGTGTAACCGATGAAGAGGGCATCGTCCACCCCACCGAGGGCAGCACCGCCATCTTCATCTACCCCGGATATAAATTCAAGGCCATAGATGCCCTCATCACCAATTTTCACCTCCCCGAAAGCACCCTTATAATGCTCGTCAGTGCCCTCGCAGGCAAGGAGCACGTTATGAAGGCTTATGAGACGGCAGTGGGGGAGAGGTATAGGTTCTTCTCCTTCGGCGACGCGATGCTGATTGTATAAAATCCGCAATACTGTGTTAAAGCTTCGACTTGTCGCCCTCGACGTAGGTAACTACGCCGTCGGGCTTCGCACTCGCTTTGCCTTGTCTTGCGAATTTTCTACTAACCAGCATATCTAGTTTTGTATAGCATCGGTTTCGGCGACGCAATGCTGATGGTATATAAGAAAATAATTCTTGAAAAAACATTGACAAAATCACGGTATCGTGATATAATGTGATTGAAGATAAAATCAAAAGGAGAATAACGATGCCTGTATTATCGAGATTTTACGGAATTATTATCAGAATGTATTTTTTGCAGAGTGAGCATAATCCGCCACATATTCACGCAATTTACAATGAAGATGTTGCGGCAATTGATTTTATGACAGGTGAAGTGCTCGAAGGCTATCTACCGAATAAAGCAATGAATATGGTACAGGAATGGATTACGATGCACAAAGACACTCTGATGGAAATTTGGAAAACGCAGGAATTTAAGAAGATCCCGCCGCTTGAATGATAGGAGGTAGTGTTATGTTTCACAAAATCAAAAATGTCGCTGCTCTCCCGGAATACAGGTTAAGCGTTCAGTTTTCGGAGGGTGTAACAAAAATTTATGATGTAAAGCCTTTGTTTGAAAGAATACCTTTGTTTGCGGAATTAAACAACAACGCAGAATTTGCATGTGTAGCTGTTGATGTTGGCGGATACGGCATTATATGGAATGACGATCTTGATCTTTCCTGCGATGAGCTTTGGGAAAACGGTGTACAAGTTAATACTCCGTTTGACGGCTTGATGGCTTTCAGCGATGCCACTGAACTTTGGGGACTTAACGAAAGTACACTTCGTAAAGCGATTGCCTATGGCAAGCTTGTCAACGGTGTTGACGTATGCAAATTCGGTAAGCAATGGGTCGTATCTGTTGATGCAATGAAGAGAGAATACGGAAACGGTCACGAAAGGGTATAGGCAACCGATTTACCAATTGATTTGTTCGATCTTATCAATCGGTAAAATCTTATATGGCATCAGCTTCCGCGACGCGATGCTGATTGTATAAAATCCGCAATACTGTGTTAAAGCTTCGACTTGTCGCCCTCGACGTAGGTAACTACGCCGTCGGGCTTCGCACTCGCTTTCGCATTGTCCAAAGCGATATAACCGTAGGGCGGGGGACACATCCCGCCTAAAAACCACCTTAAAATGACAGGAGACACTCATGTTTTTCACCTGCCCCCGTTGTGGCGGAGAATTGACGTCCGCCTCTGAAAATACAAAAAAATGTCCTCTCGGACACTCGTTTGACCGTGCACGTGAGGGCTACTATAATCTCCTTCTCTCGCAGTCGGGCGGTACTCACGGTGACAATAGTGAGATGGTTCGTGCGAGGCGTGAATTTCTCTCATACGGCTATTATGAGCCTATGGCACGAAGGGTTGCCGAGATGGTGTCGGACGTCCACCCCGCATCGGGTATACTTCTTGATATGGGTCTTGGCGAGGGCTATTACACCGACATTGTCGAGAGGGAGATATATTCCCGTGACGGCGAGTCGCACGTCCTCGGATTTGATATCTCAAAGGATGCCGTCAGGTATTCGGCGAAAAGAAATAAGCGTCTCAGTCTCGCTGTTGCAAGCTCCTACGACGTGCCTCTTCCTGCATCCTCCGTGGATACCGTGTTAAATCTTTTCTCACCTATGGCGACCTCCGAGGTCGCACGGGTGCTTCGTCCCTCGGGACATTTCGTCTTTGTCTACCCGGGTACAGAGCACCTCTTTGGGCTGAAGGAGGCGGTCTATAAGACGCCATATAAGAATAAGCCCGAGGCGGAAGAGCTTGACGGCTTTTCGCTTGTGTGCCGTGATGAGATCAAATATACCGTCACCGTCGAGGGGCGTGACAGAGTGAGATCACTCTTCATGATGACCCCCTATGCGTATAGGACGGGCAGGGAAGAGCGTGAGCGTGCTCTCTCCTTAGACTCGGTGAAGACCGAGCTTGAATTCATTATCAACGTTTACAGAAAGGCGGACTAGTCCTATATGGATATCACGCATGGAAAATATTTGGGAGTTGACTACGGAGATAAACGCACGGGTCTTGCCGAATGCGACGTCTCGGGTCTTCTCGCATCGGGCATCGGCACGGTCTCGCCGGGCGGTATGAGAAATACTGCAATCCTTGTAGCCAAGGAGGCTGAGAGCCGATCCTGCAAGAAAATTATCATAGGTCTACCCAAGAATATGGATGGCACTGAGGGCGAGAGAGTAGAGGTCATCCGTGCGTTTGCGGAGCTTGTTCGTGAATATACTCAGATAGAGATAGATTTCTTCGATGAGCGTATGTCTACAATGGTAGCTTACCGTTTCCTCGGTGAAACGGGCACCTTCGGCAAGAAGAGAAGGGCCGCAGTCGATACCCTCTCTGCCGAGATAATTCTCCAAGGCTACATAGATAGGGAAAGGAATACGGGACACTGATCCCGTAGCAAGCTTATGACCGAACAAAATAACAACCTCCCCGTCCTGATAATTCACACGGGTGGCACTATCGGTATGAAAATGACCGATTCGGGCTATAAGCCCATCGAGGGATTCTTAGCATCCGCACTTGACGGCATATCCGATATGGGAAGACCGTCCTTCCCTAAGTGGGAGCTCTACGAGATGTCTCCCCTCCTTGACTCATCGAATATGAGTGTCGCCGAATGGAACAGTATCGCCGAGGCGGTCTATAAAAATTATGATGCCTACCGTGGCTTCGTTATCCTCCACGGCACCGATACCATGGCTTATACCGCATCCGCACTCTCCTTTATGCTGAGAGGGCTGTCGAAGCCCGTCATTCTCACAGGCTCGCAGATACCCCTCTCCGAGGTTCGCTCGGACGGCAGAGACAATCTCATCACCTCCGTTCTGATTGCGGCTGAGGGCGTTGTCCGTGAGGTCGCTCTCTACTTCGGCGGTCGTCTTCTCAGGGGCAACCGTGCTATGAAAATGAGTGCTGACGGGCTTCTCGCATTCGACTCCCCATCCTACCCCCACCTTGCTGAGGCGGGCATATCGATAAGATATAATCACGATGCACTCCTCCCGCCCTCTTCCGACAGCCTGACACTTACACGCTTCACTGCCGCCCCCATCGGCGTTCTCAAAATATTCCCCGGTATACAGTTCGGACTCTTCGAGGAAATTATGACCGAGAAGCTCTCGGGCATCGTCCTCGAGACCTTTGGTGCGGGTAATATACCAATGGGAGACGGAGAGCTCTTGCCGATAATCAAGAAGGCGTTTTCATCCGGTGCGGTCGTTACCGTTTGCTCTCAATGCCCGTCGGGTGCCGTCTCGCTCGGTGCGTATGAGACAAGCTCAGAGCTCCTCCGTGCAGGTGCTGTCGGCGGTAGAGACATGACTACCGAGGCCGCAGTCGCTAAGCTCTACTATCTCTTCTCCTCGGGCACAAGCCCCGATATGATGAAGGAGCTTATGGAGAGAAGCATCGTCGGAGAATTGACCGAATTATAAATTACCCCGCGGGCGTGTTATATTTCCGCCCCTCCTCTGCATAGATTTTCTGTGTGGAGGTAACGTATGAAATTTGTTAAAATCATTTCTCTTTTTATCATAATACCGCTCATCCTTGCATCCTGCAGAAGGTCGTATGCCGATACAATAGCTGTCGGCGAGAGGATAGCCTCCTCCCTTGGCGACACCGTCGCCATCTACTCATCCCTGAAGGGGGAGGGAGAGAGGGGATATATGCCCGATGACGTGAGAGAGGGACTTTTCAGGAGTCCCGATGATCTTCCGAGAGATTATACCGTCATATTATCGAAAAGGCGTGAGGTCACCCTCGAGATCGGTATCTTCAAATCCGAATCCCGCAGTATGTCGCTAGATCTATGCGAGATGCTTCTCATCAGGATCGACGAGGTCGGTGAGTGGACGGATGCTACGGGTGATGTTATGATAGAAGGAAACCTTGTAATATACTACGTGACCGACACCGAGATCGATCTTGGGTCTCTATGCGAGTCGGCACTCAGGAAATGAACGAAAAATTAAGGAGATAAAAAAGTGGACTTTACAGGAAGAAGCGAGACACTCACTGCACATCCCGAGGTCATCCTTTGTAAATTCGGAGAGGTGATACTGAAGGGTGCTAACAGACAGACCTTTGAATCGGGGCTCGTTAAGGAGCTCAGAAGACGTGCCTCGCCCTATGGAGAATTCAATATCTATTTCAAGCAGTCTACCGTATACATCGAGCCGAAAAACGATTTATGCGACATGGATGGCATGTACAGTGCCGCCAAGCGTGTATTTGGTATCGTTGCCGTTAACAGAGCCGCTGTCTGCGAGAAGAATATGGAGAGCATCATCAAGGTCGCAAGGGAATACCTCCCCGCAAAGCTCGAGGGTAAGCGTACATTCAAGGTTGATGCCAAGCGTTCGGACAAACGCTTCCCCCTTAAGTCTCCCGAAATATCAAAGGAGATCGGCGGAATAATCCTCTCCACCGTCAAGGGAATAAAGGTCGACGTCCACGAGCCTGAGGTTACCGTTACCGTTGAGGTAAGAGACGATAACGCATACATCAGAGCAGGTCAGGAGAAGGGTGCGGGAGGTCTGCCCCTCCGCTCTGCGGGAAGAGGACTCCTTCTTCTTTCGGGCGGAATAGATTCTCCCGTTGCGGGTTGTATGATGGCTAAGCGTGGACTTGAGATCGAGGCTCTGCACTTTGAGTCCTTTCCCTATACCTCCGAGAGAGCGAAGGAGAAGGTTATGCAGCTCGCCGAGGAGATGTGTCAGTTCTGTGCACGTATCCACGTCCACGTTATCTCGCTCACCCATATTCAGGAGGAGCTCCGTGACAAATGCGAGGAGGACTACTTCACCCTCCTTCTCCGTATATTTATGATGAAGCTCGCCGAGAGATGTGCGAGGGATTATAAGTGCGGTGCCCTTATCACCGGAGAGAGCCTCGGTCAGGTCGCATCTCAGACCCTTAAGGCTATCGAGGTCACCGACTCCGCCGTGAATATCCCCGTCTTCCGTCCCTGCATCGGACTCGATAAGGAGGAGATCATCAGATACGCACGCTACTACGGCACCTTCGAGACCTCTATTCTCCCCTTCGAGGACTGCTGCACCGTCTTCACTCCGAGACACCCGAAGACACAGCCGAAGATAGAGGACGTTATGCGTGAATTTGCTAAGGTGGACTCCGAGGCACTCCTCGAGGAGGCGTACGCATCAATGTACACTGAGACGAAGCTCGTCTTCCCGACTTACAGATAAAGAAACGAAAAGAGGCACCGTGGGTCTTCCACGGTGCCTCGGCTATTATAAAAACGTATTGTTAGTCATTACCGGGCAATACGGTCGGCGAATACTTGTGAGTTGAAAGAGAGAGCATCGTGTAGCTCTTCATAACTCCGCTCTTCGTCTTGAGCTCCGCAAGCTTCCTGTCAAGCTCCTCGAGAGAGGACGCACACGCCTTGACAATACAGTCGTATTCACCCGTGATGGCGTGACACTCGAGAATATCGGGATCCTCGTCAACGTGACGGAAGAATGACTCGGTGTGCTCCACCGATTTCAGTTCTATCAGAATAAAGGCTATGATGGGCTTGCCCACCAGCTTGTTGTCCGTGATGACTGTGCAATTCTTGATAATCCCGTCCCTCTTCAGGTCACGTATCCTCTTGTTGACCGCAGGGATGGAGAAATGAAGCTCTCTTGATATCTCGCTCGCCGTTATGTCGGCGTTTTTTGCTAAGAGCTCTATTATCCTTTTATCTATTTTATCCATCTTGACTCAACCTCGCTTTTTTATCATATTGTAAAATAAAATTACAAAAAAGTCAATAAATGTTCAAAATAAAATCAAAATTTAACCAAAACAAATAACAAGCTTTAAATTCGCTCTCTTGGTATTTACTACCCGCTCCCATCTCCTTTAAATTTAAAGAAAAGACCTGTTTTTGTTTAAAGACGCAATTTGACTTCACCCTTTTAAATGTTTAAAATAAAAGAAAAAACTCGGAGGGCATTATGATAGGATTTGACAGACTCAACGGTAAGGCACAGGCTACCGATCAGGGTGCGATACGCACTATGTTTGATAAGGCGGCGAAGATGGATAACGTCATCAGCATGGGCATAGGTGAGCCGTCGCAGAATACCAATACCGCTATTTGCGAGGCCGCAGCACGTGCACTCCTCTCGGGTAATACGCACTACGCACCGAATGCGGGAATACTCCCATTAAGGAGAGCCATATCGAGAAACGGCTTTATAGCGAAGGATCTCTTCGACCCCGAGTGCGAGATAATGGTGACCAACGGCGGAATGGGTGCCTTCGCCCTCATAATGCAGGTCATACTCGAGCCGGGTGACGAGGTGCTTATACAGGACCCGCAGTACCTGAATTTTGAGAAGACCATTTCCTACGTCGGAGGTGTCCCCGTGCCCGTTCCCACTACAATGGAGAGCGGATTCTGCATGGAGCCCGATGAGATAAGGAAAAGATATAAGAAGGGTAAGACCAAGCTCCTTGTTGTCAATTCACCCAACAACCCGACGGGCGAGGTTATCCCCGAGGAGAAGCTCCGTGCTATTGCCGAGGTCGCAGTCGAGCTCGACCTCTTGGTTCTCTCGGACGAGGTCTACGGACGTCTCCTCTATGACGGTCAGGAGCCGTTATCCATAGTAAATTACCCCGGAATGAAGGAGCGTACGGTTATCGTCAATTCCTTCTCGAAGGCATATGCCATGACGGGCTGGCGTCTCGGCTACGTGGCAGGCCCTCGCGGTATAATCGACAGAATGACGAAGGTTCAGGAGTATTTCAACTCCTGCATAAACACGTTTTCTCAGCACGGGGCGGCCTTTGCACTCGAGCATCCCGAGTTTATTGAGGAGATAAGAGCACAGTTTGAGAAAAACAGAGAGATCGCAATCTCGGGCTTCTCGTCCATCCCCGGCATCAGATGCAATGACCCGAAGGGGGCCTTCTACCTCTTCCCGTCGATCAAGGGGACCGGCCTTGACAGTATGACCTTCTGCAACCGCCTGCTTGATGAAGCCAAGGTAGTCACCGTCCCCGGTAACGCCTTCGGTGAATGCGGAGAGGGACATATCCGTGTCAGCTATTCTGGTAAGCGTGAGGATATTATCAGGGCGATAGAACGAATAGATCTATTTTTGAGAAAAAACCTTTGATGGGAAAATCCTCTGGGGTACTTAAAATATTACCTTGACAAACCATAGATTATATGTTAAAATATTAAAGCATAAATATTTTGCCCTTACGAGGAGTAGTCTTATCTTTGACAGACGGCAGAGACGTGGCGGTTTGGTGCGAGCCACGGCAGGGAGGATGAAGGTCGCGTATTGTATCCCGAGAAGAAGGACGTGTGTCCCTAGACCTCGGCGTATCGCCTGCGTTACAGGTGTCGAGGAACGGTCTTTGACCGTTTGAATTCGGGTGGTACCGTGTAAAGCTTTTTACGCCCCGAGTCTGCTTCGTCAGGCTCGGGCCTTTTTATTTGATTATAAAAACTCCTCTTAAATGAGGATGGAGGAAAATATGAGAAAAGAACTTGCAAAAAACTATAATCCCCAGGAGTTTGAGGACAGACTCTACGGCGAGTGGTCGGAGAAGGGTTATTTCAAGCCCGATCCCGATAAGAAAAAGAAGC
>JAZQYD010000086.1:0-11192 GCA_045633405.1 Eubacteriales bacterium
GCCGCGGATGAAGCGTACGTTACCGCCGTAGATGTTGATAGCCTCGGAGTCGCTCTTCTGATAGTTGAAGATAACGTCCTCGAAGGTAAGAGTACCGAAGTAGCCCTGGAAGGTTCCGCCGTTGATGGTAGTGGGAACCTCGAGATGACCGTTCTTGATAGTGAGGTTGGGGCGGAAGTTCTTATCGTTGTTGAGCCAGTTCATATTGATATATGCGGTATTGCCGTTAATATCAATGGTAAGATTGTCTGCCCATACGAAGGAGGTATCGTCAGTACCGATAGTTACGTCATCGGCAAGAACGACAGTGGTATTGGGAGCGAAGGAGCTGAGATCGTCCATAGTGATCACGGTAGCGTCGGAAGCAACGATGATCTTATCGTCGGACTTGACGTACCAGACAGTCTTGTCGGAGAGTGTGTAAACGTCACCGTTCTTGTTAGCGTAAACAGTCTCTACGATATTTGTGGTGCCGGGCTCTACAACTGCGATAACAAGAGGAACGATACCGTCCTTAGAAACGCCGGAGTTAAGAGTGATAGCGGGCTGAAGCACTCCCTCAACGTAATCGCGGAAGGTGTAGGTGAAATCAGGAATTGCACCAAGAGAGAGCTGACATCCAAGCTCGAAGTACAGGTACTGAGTAGCAACGAAGGGATGTGTTACGTTATTAAGATTTCCCTCGTTGAGCTCTACGAGATTGTTAGACGCTCTTACAAGCGAAGAATCCTTATCAAAGCGGATCGTAGCATAGATATCCTGACCGTAAGGTGCCTCACGGAGCAAGAAGAGAGATCTGGTATTGGATTCAGCAGTAACCGTCAGGTGAGTTCTGATGAAGTTGTACTCAGCAGGCTTAGACGTATTAGAGTTGAACATAAAGTACGTGCCGGGGTTGGAGAAGATCATCGTACAGTCGATGAAATCAATTCCGTATCCGCCGCAATCCTCAATGACAAGGTCGCACGTAGCCTTCCAGGTGATATTCTCAAACGTTGTTTTAACACCGGGATAGGGATAGAATGTACCGCCGGTGTGATTGATCTCACCGTTCTTAATGCAAGCGGTAGAATAGTACTTAGTGGAGTAGTTATCCTCAGCGATCTTGAACTGACCGACTATGTAGTTCATAGTAAATCCGCCGAGGTCAATTACAATATTCTGCTTGTAGGAGGTCTGGATACCTGCAGAAACGGTAACGTCGTCAAATGCACGAACGTATCCAATAACCTCGGCAGCACTCTTACCGATGTTATTGGTAGTGAGGTCTGCTGTGGTGTAATAGTGAATAGGAGCCTCACAATTGAGATAAGACTCTTCGGATGCCCATACAGCGAACTTAACGCCCTCTACGTCGGGAGTCCAAGGTGTTCTTTTGTCGCCGCATCCGGTACAGGTGTTATTAACAAAATTATGACCGAGAGCCTCTACCTCGATATGATCGGTAGAAATTATCTCGCCGCAATCAGTACAGCGGGTTACAAGATCATAAGAGCCGGGGGTTGTGCAGGTAGCATCAACCACGTTCTCACGAGTGGGAGTACCGGGAACGCAGGCCTTAGTAGTAGAGATAGTAACGGTACCGTTTGCGTTATCGTTAGCATACCACTCGGTAAGAGGAGTGGTACCATCCTTAGCAACTATGATAACCGATGCCGCAGAGGGATCGGAAACGAAGGAGGAGGTTGCGGAATCCCAAGAGACGATAGCGTCTCTGTTATTGAAGATATCGGTGCTTACAGTGAAGCCATCCTCAAGGTAGATAACGGGAACAGAAGCATACGCACCTGCGTTAAGTCTGTAAGAGATCCAGTTGGTTACGGAAGCAGTAGTAAGAGAAGACTCTGCATCGAAGCGGATCTCGGTAGTGCCGTTAGTGAAGGTGCTCCAGCTCTGGAAGATACCGAAGAGTGCATTATATCTCTTATCACCGTCAAGGGTGCCGAGGGAGGTAGAGGTGAACTTAACGTCAGTGTTATTGAACTCGATCACCTGTCCTCCGTTGTTAGTACCAAGCGTGAAGGGGCGAGGGCTTGCAATCTCAACTTCACAGTCGTTGAAGTATATAGAACCGCCCGTGCCGTATCCGATAGATGCCGCGGAATAGAATTTAACGTTATTGAAGATAAGAGTAGAGCCATACTGGTTCTGGTTCTGTGCATTGAATGCGAACGAACCGTTTCTTACCTCAAGCGAGCAGATGTGCCAGCCGTTATATACACCGAATACAACCTTCTTCGGGCAAGCAAGCTGGTTTCCTCCGAGATCAAAGATAACGTCCTGACCGCTTGCAAGGAAGTTGATAGAATCAGCAGCAGGATCGTTATGAGCGATAAAGTAAGCATTCTTAAAGAATCTTACGTAGCAATCGCCGAGACCGTTGATCTCGCTTGCATAAATGCAATCCTCATATCCTGCAAAATCATCGTCACGCGAGTCGGTGAGGTTGGTCTGGATAGGAAGATATCCTGCGAGATACTCCGCCTCACTACGCCATACACCGTAATATACTCCCTCGGGAACAATCCACTCAGCATCTCTCTTTTCAGATGCAATATAGGATATACCTTCACCGAGCTCGTATACGTTCCAATCTACGGGAGTAGTAGAATTGGGCTTTACAACCTGAATATTGATCCAAGGATCTGCAGGTGTGATCTCCTGAACGACCGTCTCACCGTCGACTTTGTACGAAATGGAGGTTCCATTATAGGTAGCACCGAACACTCCGTCAGTAGGAAGATTATCGGTGGTTGCACGGAATCCCTCTTCGAAGTAAAGGTTGGTGGTTATCGGGAGTGCTACGGTAGCAGTTACCCAGGTGTTGCCCATGCCGGGAGCGTAAACGGCAGAATTCTCATCGAAAGTGATATCAAATGCGAACTTCTGATGCCATCTACCAAAAACAATCTCAAAGAGAGGAACGGTAGACCCTGCGGTGTAAACGATCTCGGTATTCTCAAAGAGAATCTGATTTCTGTGTGCACCGTAGCCACCGATCTTAAATCTCGAATTGGATTTGTTACAAACAATAGTGGAATCAATAAAGTGCCAGATAGGATTGTACTTGCCCTCGTTCGACATCGAACCGCCGTCCTCGATAATATAGTCAACGTTGACCGTTAAGGTGATATTATCAAAAACGATCGTAGTACCGGTTGTCGGGAAAAGTCTGTTCGAGATAACGGTGATGTTACCGTTCTTGAACGTAACGGGAGTTTCTGCAACCTTGTCACCGTAGTTGCCGTTTCCACCGTTAGCAGTTCCTCGTCCAAGAGCAACCTGACCGTTAGTCGTAAGTGTTTTTCCGTTGAGATCATATACAACGGTTACGCCACCCATAGTCATAACTGATCCACACGTTACGTCTTTGTAGAGCTTAACGTATCCAACGGGAGTGGTCGTAAGATTTCCAACGGTCGCTTCAGTAAACTTTGCCTCATAGTAGAGTGTCGGCTGAACGTTACCTGCAAGGTAATCTGCCTCACTCTCCCATATAGCATATGCGGCAGTAGTCTCGTCGATCTCGGTAGCGGGATCGTCAACGAGCTGCCAGGGAGTCGCAGGAGTCTCGCCCGCAGTATCGTCAGCAGATGCTACGAATGCAAACACGCCCGCGAGTGCTGCAACAACTAAGAACAGCACAAAAAGCTTCGCGAATTTTCTCATTTTTGTTTTCCTTTCTGGAGTTTTTATATTTAAGCTTTTGCGAAAACAAAGTAATAAAGCTTATCCGATTCCGACAAGCGACTGCATTATCGACTCAACGTCGCCCATGGCATCATTTATCGGACTGTAATAATTATCGTATATCTTACGTGCCTTATCGTATACGAAAATAGCATCAAGTATCTCTTCATCGTCAAATTCACGTCCGTATCTTCTGAGGCAGTATTCAACCGATGAGAGTAGCTTAAAGAAGCTTTCCCTTTTCTCTCCGAGAGGATCGTTACCAAGCAATTCTGTTATATCCTTGGAGGCGAAGATCATCTCGTAGATCGAAGGAACGGGACGGTAGTCGGGGGCTGGAACAGCGTCGCCGCCTCCCTGCCCTGCATCTCTGTAATCGGGCTCGGGAACCCAAGTCGACATGGGTCTTAACTGATTTTTCTGTCCGTCCCAGCCAAGCTTGTATCCAAGCTCCATATTGGGATCGTCATCTATAAGCTCGATGACCACGGCAATCTCAAATTTGAGAACACCATTGCCCGAAATAACAAGCTTACGGAAATTATTTCGGTTACCCTCGGAGGGCTTGCCGAATGACGCGGAGTAATCGGGGCCGGGAGTATCAAGAACGTATTTGTACGTATCCCATATCTCGAATTTGAAGCCTCTGTTAGCGGTAATAAGCGATACTCTCAGGGTATGAGTCTCACCGTTCTTATCGGGATAAGATGTCATATACGCCGTCTTTCCGTCATCGCTTAAGGTAACCGTCTTGATAACGTTGGTATCATAATGTGCGAACCAGTAAAGATCCTGAATGAGAACGAGATTTATCTCATCCTGAATAACCACGGTCTTCCTATCATTCGTCAGAAGCATTCCTCGTCTTGCGTACGATACGTTTGCACTGCCTCCATAGGCGGGAGACTGATCGATGATAGTAGCGGAGCCGTACTGATTGGTAATAGCGGAGGTGAGAACTCCGCCCGATGCGAGCACCTGTCCGTGAGGTAATGAATCGATAGATGAAATCGCCACGGTGTTGTTACCCTCAGCAGAATAACGGTAATATCCCTTAGTTAAACCGCCGCCGTATAGGTTGTAGTCGTCAGCACCGAGGTCGCAGAACCATCTGATACCCGCATTCTCGTATATCCAGTTACCCGAGTCATACTGACCGTGTGCTACGTTATTGACACCGCCCAGCATACCCACGTAGAGAGCACCGGGCTCCCATGAGGCTCTCGACATAGTACCGTCGATACTCGTCATAACGAGGTCAAGTGCGAGATTTACCTGCCCCTTCTCTATCATCTCCTTGTCGTAGAACACGGCATCAAGGTAATTCGTCGGCTTGCCTGCCGCAATCTGCTGGTATCTTATTGCGGCAAACTCGGGATTGTCAAACATTTCCGCCGCCATATAATACCAGAACGAGGGCATTTCTCTGACCCAGTCATCGTGATAGTTCCAGGATACGAATTCATTGGACTCACAGTGCGAGCCGAAATAGTTCGAGGTATCAAGTCCCGGGGCATTCGAAAGACCGAAGTCATGTCCGAATGCATTTCGCAAGGTCTCAATACAGAACTGCGAGAATCTGATAGTTGCACACCAATATCCCGACGATTCACGGTATCCGCCGTCGAAGGTGAAGTAGGTAAATCCGTTCTGTCCGAGATAATATATCGTTCTTTCAAGTGCGAAGGCTGCCTTCTCACGAAGATCGATATCCGTCTCATCCTCGAATGAAATGAGACAAGCGGCGATAACTGCCGCAGAGCATACGGGATTCCAGTTACCTATATGGCTCCAATAGTCACCGCTCTCCGAGCCATCCGCTCTCAGATATTCCTGAGGACGTCCGGTGGTAGAAAGCCACGCAGTATACGTACAGTGTCTCGATAATCCGTCACGTATAGGTGTGGGATCAAGTCCCATCGCCACCCACGCATTGTATAGCATATCGTACGCCATAGCTATGTCACGGGCACTTTCAGCAACGTTGAGGTAATGTGCAGGACCCCAGTGAGGCCACTTACAAAGCTCTATCGCCCAATCATAGGCAAATCTCGCATACTTCTCTTCACCCGTAACGAGATAGGCAAAGCCCATAGGCTCAAATGCGGCAACAAGAGCACCCGTGCCGTCCGAGAGGACGTTAAGTCTTCCTCCTGCAGGGTCATAGCCTGCACTGTCAGGGTAAGGAGCAATGGAAACCGAGTGATTATCCGCATTCTCTGGTGTCACACTCGAGGAGGGAGTCTTATCGTAGGTTACCCAGGAAGCCATTCCCTGACTGTTATAGCACCATCTGCCGAGCTTGGGCTGAAGGTAATTACCGTCAGCATCCAGATCCGCCCATTTAGCAAGATAGGAATCAGCATTTTTAACGGCATCATCTATGTATCTGACGAGATCCTCGTCGTATATCTCATCCGTTACGTCGGAATGGTATACGTCATAGAGGTATTCAAATCTCTCACCGTTAGCGAAGAAATAGGGGTGCTCGAAGTTATTCGTGTACTCCTTCGCCATATCGTAGAGCTTATCCTTATCTACGTCATCGTAGAGAAACGACTCCATAAGATTCTGCATAAAGGGCTCGTCAGCATCTCTGTTAATGTAATCCCCGACAGGGCCGATGGAAATAAATCCTACCTCGTCATAAGTTACGTAACAGCCATGGAATATGGTCTCCACGTCATCGAGTCCAACGTAGAACACCTGATTTCCATCAAAATTCTTCATAACGGGCAGGGCCGAGAGCAGTAAGGTCTCGCCTCCTACCTGAATATATCCTCTTCCGACCGCAACAGAGCGGTATTCACCGTCCGAGAATATATCACATCCGAGTCCCGAGGAATTGAATCTGTAAGGGACGCCGGCATATTTAAGTATTGGCTCCAGCGGTACCATGACTACGCCGTTCTCAACGTAAGGAGCTCCGTAGCGTGTGCCGTCCTCGGTCTCGAGAAGAGGTGCTCTCTTACCGAGAATAAGAGCATTAGCAGAGCCAACCTTCATAACAATAGAAGCTTCTACGATCTCTGCGACCGACATCTCACTGGTAGTGCCCTGATTGATCGGGAAGTCCTTCGTATTAGTTTCGTTTACAAGTGAGCCGTAGTTATCAAGGGCAAGGGTTGCGGGGCCATCGGGAGATGAATAGACCTGAAGGTTATCGAGTCCGAACCAATCACCCTCGGTTCCCTCCTTGAGTCCCCACGCCTTACCTATTCTTATCTGTCGGAGTCCTCTGAAGGATGAGACGTCAGCGGTAGTGGGATTAAGGTACTTCATAAGAGTAACACTATCCATTTTCTCACCGACAGTCGCAGTATACTTTATAGCAGTGGGATCACCCGATGACGGACCGTAATCAAGGTCCATCTCTATGATAACGTGACACCACTCCTCGCCGAGAGAGCCAAAATTCTTTCCGAAGATGACAAGGTCACCGTCAACAAGATTTATAGCGGTAAATTCGAGATAAGGGTTTCCCTGAGTCAGAAATGACATAACAC
Organism: Eubacteriales bacterium; assembly: GCA_045633405.1. GTDB lineage: Bacteria > Bacillota > Clostridia > Oscillospirales > CAG-272 > UBA1740. The sequence continues at coordinate 7,197 of JAZQYD010000086.1, forward strand.
AGCTGATATTCGCACCAACCGATGCCTTTATGTCGAATTCGAGATAGGTTTTTCCCGTACGGGGAGCGATCTGCGACGTGTCTATGCACGCAAATCCGTTCTCCTGATTTTTCTGAACGAATCTGAAATAGTAATTTAAGAAGCCCAATGCACCCTTTCCAACCTCGGAGGAGTAATCGGTGGCAAGCTCAAAACCATTGCCTCGCAGAGTATGCATTACAGAATCCGAGGTGAAGCCGTTATCGAAATTCCATCCCTCGGCGAAATGTCTGTTGTAATGAACCGTAACGTTCTCTGCTCCCTCGTGGACACGCTCAATATCGGGCTGTCCCGAGAGATAGGCACCTCCGCCGGCTCCCTCTATGGGAAAGTCACGTTCAGCAAGGAGATTAACAAGAACGCCGTAGTTTTTATCGCTCAGCTCTGCCCTCTCGTCAACACCCGAGTAGAGCCTTACGTTATCGACTGCATACAAGTCTCCCTCTCGGTCAGTGCCGAAGAAGTTCTCCTGAGCTCCAATATAAACGGCATCTATACCCTTTCCCGAGGAGGCGGTATACACACGCTCGTATTTAACACCGTCATAAGTGACGGAGATACGGTAATCGTCACCCTGCGTGCTCTCGTCCTCATAGTCGATATCGATATCAAATGCGAGCTCGGTAAAGATAGACGGCACCGTGCCTGCATTCTCGCCCAAGAGATACATCTCACCGTCCCTGAAGGAAACGATATGAGACATTCCGTAGCCACTGCTGTCGGAGACCATTATTATGCCTCCTATGTTGTTGTCTACGGTATATGACTTCAAATCCAATTCGAAGAAGATATGTCCTGTGTCGGGAGCGTTCTCTCCAAGAGAAAGCTTAAGATAACCGCCCATATCCCCCGAAGGCGAGATATTCATATAGTAATTGTATCTGGATGGGCTGAGCTTGGTGTACGAAAGATGCACGTTAAGCTCTCCCTTATGCTCGGTCGAGAAGCCGTTCGAATAATCCCAACCGTCCTCAAATCCACGGTTGAAATAAACTGCAGGAGCATCAGCCTCTCCGTTCTCTGCCGACCCTGTCTTTGCAAAAGGAATAAGAGTAAGCATCGGCAGTATAACCGAAAGAGTCAAAAGGAGCGATATTATTTTGTAGGTTAATATTTTCATTCAATATCCTCCTTTATTTAATCAAGCTGAGAATGAGCGTAATAAGGCACTCTGTGCCCTCCGCCGACTGTATCGCACACATGGATTTACGAGTCTCGGAAAGCTCCGAGTTAAAAGAAGAAACGGATGCATCGTACTCATCCATTTCGCCTTGAAGTAGAAGCATGGCATTCTCTACACCGTCAACGCTTCTGTCAACACCGTCAAGACATGAGGTTGCGTAAATAATAAGAGCAAGCTTATCTGCGTCAGGTGCAGCGAGTGACAAGGCAGCGTTTATAAATTTATCTGCCCGCTCCTCGAGCAAGCGGAGCTCTCTCATACGAACGTCATAAACCTGCAAGGCATTCTGAGCACTTGCATCGCTTACGTCCATATTAAAGAAGTATAATTCAGCCTCCTTGCAGATCTTCTTTACCGTCTGATAATCAACCGATCCGACAAGTCCCTTGCAGGTCTCTATGAAGAGGGCTGTGTTCTGCTTTAAGAAGAGGTCATATTCTTCCTCGCTCGCAAGAAGCTCGGCTATATGCTCCTCGTTTATACGTACAAGCTCGGGAAGCTCCGAGAGAGACGTATCGATATTGTTTTCCTCTATGTAGTCACGAAGCTTGATGCTTATACCGTATTTCTCAAAATATGAGGTTGAGTTATCGTATTTCAGAAGCTCGGACTTAACGTATTCAATATGATCGGAGAGGATACGCTCGGAGAAGTACTCACGCATCGGTGCGAAGCGTATAAGAAGCTTATCGAGACCGTTATAATACGCATCGTATCCTCCGTTCCTTATCATCTCGTCAGCCAGCTTTACGAAGGTAACTAGATTGCTGTAATTCTCTGCCCATGACTCGGGAGTATCATATCCTATAACGTAGCTGATGCAGGCGTGAAGCTTCTTCGAATTCTCTATCATAAGCTTCTCGGTCAGGACGGTAAACATCCGATCACTGTCCTCATACGCCTTAGCTAATTTCGGGAAGCTTAATGAATCGAGATACTCAAGATCAAGGGTGGGACGTAATCTCATAGCCGCCTCATAGCTTTCCTGTTGAGAATCGATGGAGACTGCAGTGTAGAAGCTGTTTACATAGCTGACAAATTCTGCCGCCAGCTCCTCATTCGCAAGCTCTACGCTGACCTTTGCCGCTATTTCCGTGCATCTCTTGTAACCATCTGCTTCGGCATCAACGTTACCCGCCATGGACGATATCGAAAGGCGAAGGTCATTCAGTCTTGAGACCCTCTCGGAATAGGTAGCCTCGCCCTTGCTGATGGCGTTGAGCTTATCCGCCTTGTCTACAAGTATAGCCAGATTCTCGGCCTTCATAAGCGAGACGAGTGAATCTCTGTCTATGCCCTCAAGAAGTGCAATATCGTCGGAAAGGAAGGAGGAATCGTCATTGAGAGACCTGATCTGTGATGCACGGTCGAAATACTTGATTCTTTCCGCTGAGGGAATGCCCTCTCGGGCGGCCCCCTTCACAAGGCGTGAGAAGCTCTCGCTTAAGGACATCGACTCAAGTGACGTAAGATATCTCGGTGAATGGCCCTCGTAAGCAAGCATATTGTCAAGGCTGAATTCCGAGCCTATGACCTTAGGATTCGCACCTATACGGAGGAAGGTGGATTTGTAAACTACCCCACCCTTAGCATAGCTTACGGTATGAATAAGCTCATAATCGAGATAGATTCTGCAATCACCCGTTTCATAATCGTATACTATGGAGAAATGAGTCCATTCTCCCTTAGTGATCGCATTCTCAAAAATGACCTCGTTGCCCGACGCATCCTTCGCGATATGACCGTCGGGGGTTATGGTGAAGTATACTACGTTCTGCTTGGAGCCGTCATCTGCTAAAAGCTGATCCTCCATCCATATTCTCTGACTCGGCAGGGTGCCGAAGGTCGTCAGATCGAATTCGTATACTATCGCTCTCTTTATGGGAGATGAAACAAGGTAGAAGTTCGTGCGGATATGGGCTGAGATATCGTAATGAACGGTGTAATAGGAGTTATCTCCGTCCATTCCCGACTCCTCTCCGACTCTCGAGACGATTTGTCCGTTAACTACGTTAAGCTCATCCGTAAGCTTACCAAGCTCATTATCGGTGCCAAAGGGTCTGTTAAGCACGACAGCTCCCTCGATGTCATCGTAATACGCATCTGTGTCAAGGGCATCTCTCGTCTTGCTTATCAGCTCCTCGTATTCATCCTCAAGTGCCGAAAGACTCGTCAAAAGGTCCGAGTAGCCCTCGGTCCCGTCGCTGATAGCGTGAAGCTTTAAGAAGGCACGAAGTCTTCTCATTCCCACCGAGGCACGTGCAGTACCCGCCTCGAGATCAACCTCTGAGAGGATCATCTGTGCACAAGCCAGCTCTTCCTTATCAATATCCTGAACCAGTGCCCCGTATCCATCCTCATCGGGATCAACAGATGGCATAAGCTCGGCAAGAGAATCTAAGAGCCTCACCCTTTCCTCGGAGGTCTCGCTCGTGCGGACGTCCTCCAGAATAGCCCGTGCATCCTCTACGGTAGCCTGATAGGTATCTCCCTGTGCAGATACACCGAGCATCAGGGATGCAAGGATTAATATCAAAAGGCATATTACCTTTAATCTGATTTTCATTAAAACACCACCTTATCTAAGACTTGAATAAATCCATCGACGGATATACCGACCGACAGTGGGTTATACGTAGCAGTCACTCGATAACCGAGCAAGCCCCATTAAAAAAATTTAAGACAACTGACGTGTCTATTCAATAACTTTATGAGCACAAATAAAGAAAAATCAACTCAGGGTTGTAGACGGTATGATCGGATGAAGGTCTCCG
>JAZQYD010000087.1:0-23126 GCA_045633405.1 Eubacteriales bacterium
ACCTCCTCCATCGATACCCGTACCGAGGCTATCGTTCAGGCGGGTATGGATAACCTTATGAAGGACAGAACGGTCTTCGTTATCGCACACAGACTCTCTACCGTAAAGAATTCGGACGTTATTATGGTGCTCGATCACGGTGTGATCATCGAGCGTGGAAGCCACGAGGATCTCATCGCCGAGCGTGGACAGTATTACAGCCTCTACACAGGTGCCTTTGAATTAGAATGAGTGACGTTACCATCAAGTCCTGCTCCTTCACGGGACATCGACAGATAGCGAAGGAACACAGTGAAATACTGACCGACCTTACGAAAAGGGCGATCGAGTATGCCTATAACAACGGATGCCGTAAATTCTACCTGGGCGGAGCCCTCGGCTTCGATACCCTCGCCGCGAAGGAGGTGCTCGCCTTCTCCGATGAGCACCCCGACGCAGAGCTTCATCTCCTCCTCCCCTGCCACGATCAGGATGCGAAATGGGGGGATGAAGACAGGGAGGTATACAAGCAGATACTGAAGCGTGCCGACAGCGTGGAATACGTGAATAAGAGATACACCTCCACCTGCATGAAGGAGCGGAATGCCGCCCTCGTCGAGCGTGCCGATATGCTTGTCGCATATATGGGAAGATCATACTCGGGAGCGGGTCAAACCGTACGTAAGGCGAAGGAGAAGGGAATACCCGTGTATAATCTTTACCCCACCTGTGCGGAGAAGTGCGGCGGGTGAAAAACACCCTTTTTCATAACAATCCGTTAAAATTGTAAATTATGTATCTTTCATCTTGACATTTTTTATGCCATATGGTACAATGATGTCAAGTCATAGGTGCCCACGGCACCCTAACAAATAATTTTCAGGAGGTTTTTATGTCGTCAGTTACAGACATCCTTGAGTCCATTCAGACCGTAGCGTACAGCTTTGAAGAGATTTTTGCATTCATTTCGCTCTTTATTTTTGATCTGATGCTTAGCGATTTTGTACTTGAGGCTCTTGCATTCATTGAGCCCGTCGTTCCTTACATACCCTATATAGCACTCGGCATCAGCCTTATTGTGTGCTTCTTTGGAAGAAAGCTGTTCGGACTTCTTCGCTTCCTTACCTTCTTCGTGGTTGGCGGAGCAGTCGGTATCTACATGCTCGGCCCGATCATCCTTGACGTTATGCCCGACATCCCCGTTTGGGTCATCGGTCTTGTTACAGGTCTCGTTGCCGCCGTTCTTTCCAAGATCGTATTCTACCTCGCAGTTGCAGTTGCTACCGGTTACAGTGTTTATATCGTATGCTATACCGGCATTGTTCCCGGCATTGCTTCTCTCACTGAGGAGAACTGGATCGTCAGTGCGATCGTAGCAGTAGTTGCTCTCATCCTTGTGCTTATTCTTCTTAAGTTCATCATTATCCTCGGTACCGCCGCTCTCGGTGGCTACGGAGTTGCAACCGTTGTTGCAAATAACTGGTGGGATTACACCGAGCTTGATATGTTCGCGGATAAGCCCTGGCTTGCAGTGCTTATCTTCGCAGGAGTTGTTGCTCTTCTCGGTGCGATCGTTCAGATCAGAACACGTAAGCGTTACATATAATCGGATAGAAAAAGGCTCCCAAGCGGGAGCCTTTTTTCTTGGTGAAGAGTGAAGAATGAATAATTATGAGCCGCTTCGCTACCCGCCAAAGAAGGCCGGCAAGACCCCTCCTTTACTATATATAATACCTTACATAAAACTTTTTACTTACGCACGCAAAAAAATATTGACAAGTACTAAGTAATGTAGTACAATATAAACGATAAACTATAAGTCTTGAAAGGAATTTTATCTATGGAACAGTTAAAAGAGAAACAGCTTAAGCTGCTCGCCAATAACGTTCGCCGCGGAATTATCGAAGCGGTGTATAATGCGGGTAGCGGACATCCCGGTGGATCGCTCTCCATCGCGGACGTGCTTACATACCTCTACTTCGAGGAGCTCAGAATCGATCCCAAGGATCCGAAGGCTGACAAGAGAGACCGTCTCGTTCTCTCTAAGGGACATACCGCTCCTGCTCTCTACGCAGTGCTTGCAGAGAGAGGCTACTTCGAGAAGGAGGAGCTTAAGACTCTCAGAAAGAATACCTCCCGTCTTCAGGGCCACCCCGATATGAAGGGTACTCCCGGTGTTGATATGACAACCGGTTCTCTCGGTCTCGGTATCTCCGCATCCTGCGGAATGGCTCTTTCGGCTAAGGTGTCGGGAGACGATTACAGAGTATACACCATTCTCGGTGACGGTGAGACCGAGGAGGGTCAGGTTTGGGAGGCGGCTATGTTTGCCGCTCACTACAAGCTCGACAACCTCGTAGCTTACCTCGACTGGAACGGCCTTCAGATCGACGGCCCCATCGCTGAGGTTATGAACCCCACTCCCTATAAGGAGAAGTTTGAGGCATTCGGCTGGCACACCATCTCCATCGATGCACACAGCTTCCAAGAGATCGAGGCGGCTTACGCTGAGGCTAAGACCGTGAAGGGCAAGCCCACCGTTATTATCGCAAGAAGCGTTAAGGGTAAGGGCGTATCCTACATGGAGAATAAGTGCGAGTGGCACGGTGCGGCACCCAAGGAGGAGCAGTACCGTATCGCCATGGCAGATCTTGACAAAATAGAGAATGAGCTTAAGTGAGGTGACAGGAATGAATAAGAAGGCTACAAGAGAAAGCTACGGTCAGGCACTCGTTGACCTTGGTGCAAAGTATGATTTCCTCGTTCTTGATGCTGACCTTGCGGCGGCTACCAAGACGGGTATGTTCAAGAAGGCTTATCCCGACAGATTCTTCGACTGCGGTATCGCAGAGGGAAATATGGTGAGCGTAGCGGCAGGTATCGCTACTACCGGTAAGGTAGTGTTTGCATCCTCCTTCGCTATGTTCGCGGCAGGACGTGCGTTCGAGCAGGTTCGTAACTCCATCGGTTACCCCCACCTCAACGTCAAGATCGGTGCTACCCACGCAGGTATCACGGTAGGTGAGGACGGTGCTACCCACCAGTGTAACGAGGACTTCGCTCTTATGAGAACCATCCCCGGTATGACTGTTGTCTGCCCCGCAGACGCTACCGAGGCTTATGCCGCTGTTGAGGCCGCTATCAACTACTACGGCCCCGTATACCTCCGCTTCGGCAGATTTGCTGTTCCGGATCTCACCCCCGAGCTTGTTCCCGACTATAAGTTCGAGCTTGGTAAGGGTGTTACCTACAAGACAGGTAAGGACGTTACCATCATCGCTAACGGCTTCATGGTTCACCTCGCAGTTGAGGCTGCTGAGATGCTTAAGGCTGAGGGTGTTGATGCCGGCGTTATCAATATGCACACCGTTAAGCCCATTGACGAGGAGCTCATCAAGAATGCAGCTCTCACCTCCGGTGCTATCGTTACCGCAGAGGAGCACAACGTTATCGGCGGTCTCGGCTCTGCAGTTTGCGACGTTGTTTCCGCTAGCTGCCCCGTTCCCGTTATCAAGGTAGGCGTTATGGATAAGTTCGGTAAGAGCGGAAACGTTCCCGACCTTCTCCGTGAGTACGGACTCACCGCTGAGAATATTAAGGAATCTGCACTTCGAGCTATTGCGATGAAGAAGGCATAAAAAGATACCTCGGGAGGACTAATTATGAAACGCGTTTTGCTTAAGCTTTCCGGAGAGGCTCTTGCTGGCGGCTCCGGAGAAATATACGACGCGGACTTTGTCGATAAGGTTGCTTCCGTCCTTGTCCGCAGTGCGGCTATGGGCTATGAGCTCGCCGTTGTTGTCGGTGCAGGCAATATCTGGCGTGGCAGACAGGGCGGTGAGATGGACAGAGTCGCAGCTGACCGTATGGGAATGCTTGCAACAGTCATAAATGCTATTTGTCTGAAGGATGCTATTGAGAGAGCGGGCGGATCTGCCAGGGTGCTGACTGCCGTTCCCATGGCTCCCTTTGCCGAGCCCTACTCGGGCGACTTAGCGAAGGAGTACCTCTCCTCGGGCAACATAGTAGTATTCGGCTCAGGACTCGGAATTCCGTTCCTCTCCACCGATACGGCGGGTGCCGTCAGAGGTGCTGAGATCGATGCCGACGTTATGCTTATGGCTAAGAACGTTGATTACGTATACACAGACGATCCCCGAAAGAACCCCGATGCCAAGAAGCTTGAGACAGTGCGTGCCTCCGAGGTACTCGCTATGAATCTTAAGGCTATTGACGCTACCGCTACCGCCTTCTGTATGTCCGTCGGCATGCCCATCCGTGTATTCGGATTCAAGGATCCCGAGGATATTATCAAGGCACTCCGTGAGGAGGTCAAGGGTACGGTAATTACTCCCGATTAAATAAACATAAGGAGATAAGCTATGAAGCTTGATACCAGAGATTTTGAAACCAGAATGAAGAAGAGCATCGCTTCCTACAGCGAGAATCTTTCTACAATAAGAGCGGGCAGAGCAAACCCCGATATTCTTAAGAGAGTTATGGTAGACTACTACGGCTCTCCCACACCCATATCCTCTATCGCAGAGATTAAGGTTACCGATGCGAGAACCATTATGATCACCGCTTGGGATAAGAGTGCGATGAAGGGAATTGAGAAGGCTATCCTTACGAGCGATATCGGAATCAATCCCCAGAACGACGGCTCTGCTATCCGTCTTTCCTTCCCCCCCACAACCGAGGAGCGTCGCCGTGAGCTCTCGAAGCAGATCTCCAAGATGGGCGAGGACGCTAAGGTTGCCGTCCGTAACATCAGAAGAGATGCTACCGATAAGATCAAGGCTATGAAGAAGGACAGCGAGATGACCGAGGACGAGGCTAAGTCGAGTGAGAAGGCTATCCAGGATCTCACCGATAAGTACGTCAAGGAGATCGACACCGTTACCGCCGCTAAGACTAAAGAGATAATGGAGATATAAGGCCTTGTTCAGCCGTAAAAAAAGAGAGCTTTTTCAGGTCGACTCACGCCTCCAGTCCGTAGGTATCATTATGGACGGCAACGGCAGATGGGCGAAAAGGCGTCTTCTGCCGAGGAGTGCGGGACACGTGGCGGGTGCTAAGGTTATTCAGCCCCTGCTCGAGGATCTTCGCAGAATGGGAGTCCATCACGTCACCCTCTACGCCTTTTCCACCGAGAACTGGAAGAGACCCGAGGAGGAGGTCAACGGCCTCATGGAGCTCATCTACAAATATCTTGACGAGGTCGTTGTCGAGAAGGTCAGACGTGATCCTGAATTCTCGATGTGCTTCCTCGGCGACAAAGCTAAGCTTCCCGAGAAGCTTCGCAACAAGTGTATAGAGATCGAAGAGATGGCAAAGGACAGACCCTTCGTCTGTAACCTCGCTCTTAACTACGGCGGACGTGACGAGATAGTTCACGCTGTCAACTCGGCTATTTCGGACGGATGCTCTCCCATAACCGAGGAGGACATATCACGCCGTCTCTATACCTCGTCATCTCCCGACCCCGACCTCATCATCAGGACGGGCGGAGACCTGAGAATATCTAACTTCCTCATCTGGCAGGGAGCGTATTCGGAGCTCTACGTTACCGATAAGCTCTGGCCGGATATAACCACACGGGATATCGAGGATGCCTTCCGTGCATTCTATAAGAGGAATCGTCGCTTCGGCGGACTCGACCCCGATAAATAACTACTAAGTCAGCACGAAAGAGAGTACTATGAAGGTCAGATTGCTTACCGCTGCCGGAATATTCGTCATCGGACTCCCTCTTCTTCTTTTGTCCGAATATATCATATATCCGATAGCATTAGGTATACTTGCTCTTATTGCGGTGTTTGAGATACTGAGAGCAATTAAACAGCACCGTGAATATTTCCTTTCCATACCTGCGTATATTATCGCACTGTTATTACCCATATTCGCACATTCGTATTTCGTACCTGCAAATAGGCAGAAGGCGTACGTTCTCGTTATCGCCCTCGCCCTCTTCGGATACCTTATGTGGCTTGCGGGCTGTGCGGTTCTCTCACGCGGAAGAATAACCTTCGATAACCTTGCCAAGGTCTTCGCCGCCGTCACCTACGTCACCGTGTCCTTTACGTCACTCTCGCTTATCCGTTACATGGATGGCGGTGTGTTCTTCTTCGGACTTGTGTTCGTCAGTGCGTGGATGTGCGACACCTTCGCATACTTTACGGGTATGCTCTTCGGTAAGCATAAGCTTGCTCCCGAGCTCAGCCCCAAGAAGACTGTCGAGGGCTCTATCGGAGGGGTCGCCTTCGCTATTATCGGCTGTATGCTTTACGGTCTTATCGTGGAGCTTACAAATCCGATCGATGCGAATTATCCCGTGCTTGCCGTAACGGGTCTTTTACTCTCGGTCGTAGCTCAGATTGGTGATCTTTTCGCTTCTCTCATTAAGAGAGAAAATGGGATAAAGGATTATAGTAAGCTTCTTCCCGGGCACGGAGGCATAATGGATAGGTTTGATTCCATTCTCGCCGTTTCGACAGCCCTCCTTGCTATCTGCTTCCTCATCCCTCCGCTTACATAACTGACTTTTGATAGGGTAGGACGGCATAGCCGCCCTCCGACAGGGGCAGCACGAGACTTCCGTTTGCGTGCAGCCCCTTATATTTCACAAAACAAAGGGAGATATTATGGAAAAGGTAATAGCTGTCCTCGGTGCTACCGGCTCCGTGGGTATACAGGCACTTGACGTCGCTATATCCCGTGGCTATAAGGTTGACCTTCTCAGTGCTAACAGGGACGTAATAAAAATGGAGGAGCTGTGCCGCCGTCACTGCCCGAGGGCTGTATTGATGGCAGACGAGACCTCCGCCCGTGACCTCGCCTCGAGACTTCGTGATACGGATATCCGAGTCCTTTCGGGTAAGGACGGCATAGAGGAGGGAATACACTCCTCGAGAGCCGAGACGGTTGTCAATTCCATAATAGGTGAGGCGGGTCTTATGCCTACCCTCGCCGTAATCGATTCGGGCAAGAGACTCGCTCTTGCCAATAAGGAGAGCCTCGTTATAGCGGGTGATATAGTTATGTCGCGTGCTAAGGCACGCGGATGCGAGATCATCCCCGTCGACAGCGAGCACTCCGCTATCTTTCAGTCGCTCCGCTCGGGTAAGGAGAGCGAGATCAAAAGACTGATACTCACCGCCTCAGGCGGACCCTTCTTTGGCTATACCCGTGAGGAGCTCTCACGTGTGACGCTTGATGACGCCCTCGCACACCCGACGTGGAAAATGGGGCGTAAGATCACAGTAGACAGTGCGACTCTTATGAATAAGGGCTTCGAGGTCATCGAGGCGTCGCATCTTTTCGGCATCCCCGCCGATAAGGTTCTCGTCACTGTTCACAGAGAAAGTATACTGCACTCGGCAGTTGAATATATTGATAACAGCATCGTTGCTCAAATGTCGGTGCCCGACATGCGTATGTGCGTGCAATATGCAGTCGATTATCCCGACCGTATGCCGTCGTCCTTATCGGAGCTTGACCTCTTCGAGGTAGGTAAGCTCACCTTCACGAGGCCTGATAGGGAGACCTTCCCCTTCCTTGATCTCGCTTCACGTATGGCCGGGCTCGGCGGAGCATGTCCTGCGGTAATGAATGCCGCGGACGAGGTTGCGGTAGGTGCATTCCTCGAGGGACGCATCTCCTTCAGCGGTATCATGGACACCGTTATCTCGGTGTGCGACAGGCTCTCGCAGATCGCTTCACGTGCGATCTCCCTTGACAGTATTATAGAGTGCGACAGAGAGGCACGCATGCTCGCCTCGGGTATGATAGAAAGATAATTTTTGGGGGTAATTTTGGATACTTGGCTTACTGTTCTCATCTCGCTTTTAGTATTCGGCTTTCTGATATTCATTCACGAGTTCGGACATTACGTCACTGCGAGAATATTTAAGGTTTCCATCACCGAGTTTTCCATCGGTATGGGGCCGAAGCTTCTTTGGTATGACTCCAAGAAGACGGGCATTCGCTATTCTCTCTCTATGCTTCCGATAGGCGGCTACGTCGCTATGGTCGGCGAGAATGAAGAGACCGATGACCCTAATTCCTTTGATAAAAAGCCCGCATGGCAGAGATTTATCATCACTGCGGCAGGTGCATTCGTTAATATTCTTGCAGGCTTTATCGCTATGCTCGTCATCGTCGGCATGATCAGGATCGGCGGCACCGAGGTCTACGATTTCCACTCGGATGAGACTCTCACCGATTACGGAGATATAGACGTTACCTACCGCTCCTCCGAATGGCTCGAGAAGGGCGACGTCATCACCCACGTTAACGGTAAGCGTGTAGTCCTCGCAGATGAGCTCTCCTATCAGATAATGAGGTACGGCAACGAGCCCGTAGACCTCACCGTTATCCGTGACGGAGAGAAAATAGAGCTGAAGGAGGTAATTTTCCCCGTTATGTCGGAGCAGGATCAGGAGTTCGGTATGATGGACTTCAGGGTTCTTGAGAAGAAAAAGACCTTCGGCAATTTCCTCTCCATCTCCTTCCGTAAGGCGGCTCTCGTTATGCGTATGTGCTGGGAGTCGATCATCGACCTCGTGCGTGGCAGATACTCCTTCGCCGCTATCTCAGGCCCCGTAGGTATATCCGAGGCTATCGGTAACGCCGCTAAGGTGGGCTTCCTCTCGCTTCTTAATATCACTCTTCTTATCAGTATGAATCTTGGCTTTATGAACCTTCTGCCGATACCCGCTCTTGACGGAGGCAGACTCCTCACGATAATTATAGAGATGATAACGAGAAAGAAAATGCCTCCTAAGGTCGAGGGAGTCATAAACAGTATCGGACTTATGCTGCTTTTAGGACTGTCCTTCGTTATACTTGTTAAGGATGTTTTCCAAATCATCGGATGATAGGATGACAATAAATGTTTACATTTGACAGAAAAAACACAAGAAAAGTAAAGGTCGGAGACCTGTATATAGGAGGCGGTGCACCCGTATCCGTGCAGTCGATGACTAACACCGACACACATGATATAGATGCGACAGAGAGACAGGTGAGAGCTCTTGTCGAGGCGGGGTGCGACGTTGTCAGACTCACAGCCCCCGATATTTCCTCGGCCGACACCTTCCGTGTCTTGAAGGAGAGGGGAATAAAATGCCCCCTTGTCGCAGATATTCACTTTGACTATAAGATAGCACTTGCATGTATCGAGGCGGGTGCTGACAAGATAAGAATAAACCCCGGTAATATAGGCGGACGTGAGAGGGTGCGTGCCGTTGCCACGGCGTGCAAGGAGAGGGGTGTGCCGATCAGGATCGGTGTAAACTCCGGCTCTCTTGAGAAGGAGATTCTTAAGAAGTTCGGCTCTCCCACTGCCGAGGCTCTGGTCGAGAGTGCACTCTACCACGCATCGCTCCTTGAGGCGGAGGGCTTCTATGACACAGTCCTCTCGGTTAAGGCATCAAGTGTCACCGAGATGATAAGGGCGAATAAAATTCTTAGAGAGAGAACCGACTACCCCATCCACCTTGGAGTTACCGAGGCGGGAGGCGGTGATGAGGCGATTGTGAAGAGCTCTGTCGGAATAGGCTCGCTCCTTTCCCTCGGCATCGGCGACACCGTGAGAGTTTCCCTGACGGCAGACCCCGTCTCCGAGGTACCCGTAGCGAGAGAGATTCTTAAGTCCTTGGGACTCCTCGCGTCCTCGGGTATGGACGTCGTTTCCTGCCCCACCTGCGGAAGGACACGTGTCGACCTCATCTCCATACTCCAAGCCTTTAAGGCGAGGGCGAAGGATGAGGGGCTTGATAAAATGAATATCAAGGTCGCTATTATGGGCTGTGCCGTAAACGGCCCCGGAGAGGCAAGAGAGGCCGACGTGGGCATTGCCTGCGGTATCGGCGAGGGTCTTATATTTAAGAGCGGTGAAATTATCCGCAAGGTGGGCGAGGACTCGCTTGTCGACGCACTTCTTGATGAGGTGAGACAGCTTAAAAAATAAAGGAGAAGTAATGGACAAAAGAGGATTTTTTGACGTTTTTAAGAGATATAAGCCTTCGGACGAGAAGCGTGCCCTCCTCGAGAGTGCCATCTCTGCCGAATTCAGATATAATCAGAATCCTATGCGTGTGGAGGTCGAGTTAACCTTCGACTGCCATAAGCCCGCTGATTTGATATACGATATTGAGGACGAGTGCCGTACCCTTTACGAGGCGGCGAGCTTCAAGATTTTTCCTCACTTCCCGCCCTCCGAATTTAACGTATCGAGATTTAACGAGATATGTCTTGAGGCGGCGATGTGCGGAGCGGTCACTCACGGCTTCTTTGCAAGTGCGGAGTATTCGGATGACGGCGATACCGTTACCGTCTCTCTGCCGTTCTATGACACGGGCATCGCCTTCGTGAAGGAGTCGGGTGCAGAGGGTGTCCTCGAGAAGATACTTGCGAACCGCTACGGCGTGATGAGAAGGGTCGTCATAACCGCAGGCGATGGAGCGGAGAAATACGAGCAGGAGATGGCAAAGAGACGCGAGGAGCTTCTCGTAACCGTCGAGCGTGAGAACAGAGAGAGAGCCGCTAACGAAAGACGGGAGGCGATCGCAAGGAGCGAGGAGGAGAAGAGACTCGCAGACCCCCACTACGATTTCGAGCCCCGTGCAGGTCTTTCGTCCACTACGGGCAGACAGGCGAAGCTCGGAGACGGTAAATTCTTAATGGGAGCATCTACTTACAGCGTATCCGACGCCGAGCTTCTCTTCGGCGATGACTTCGATATATCCGAGCCCACCCCCTTGGCCGGGGTTGATGGAGTGCAGGGCAGTACCGTGTTCCTCGGCACACTCTTTGAGAAGACTGTCAAGGAGGCGAGAGGAGGGGATAGGTTCAACTGTACCCTCGGTATCTCGGACGGTGCGTCGGGCTCGTATGCAAGGCTTGTCCTTGTGTCTCGGGAGCTCGATTTCATCAAGTCGCTTGACAAGGGAACACACCTCGCCGTCTTCGGAAGAGTAAGGCGTGATAAATTTGATAACGAGCCCTTCATTTCCCCGAGGGGCATTAAGAAAATAAAGATACTCGAGCGTACCGATGACGCTCCCGAAAAGCGTGTAGAGCTCCACCTTCATACGAATATGTCGGCTATGGATGCGATAATCACACCGCAGCAGCTCATTGACACAGCCGTCAGATGGGGACACAAGGCCATCGCCGTCACCGACCACGGAAACGTGCAGAGCTTCCCCGAGGTAATGCTCGCCCTCGAGAAGGCGAGAAAGAAGGGCTCCGACCTGAAGGTGCTCTACGGTATGGAGGCGTACTTCGTCAACGATACGGCGAAATGCATATTCGGAAAGAAATATCCCGAGTTCTCCGACGTGATGACCGTCTTCGATATAGAGACCACGGGTCTCGACTCGCACTCAGCGAGGATCATCGAGATCGGTGCGGTCAAGATAAAGGAGGGCGAGGTCATCGACAGAATGGATATCTTTGTCGATCCCGAGATGCCCATCCCCGAGGAGATAACCAATCTCACCTCCATCACCGACGAGATGGTTGCGGGAGCACCGAAGGAGAGGGAGGCTGTCGAGGAGTTTCTCCGCTTCGCGGGCGATACAATGCTCATCGCTCACAATGCTAACTTCGACGTCGGCTTCATCCGAGTTGCGGCGGCACGCCACGGCTTACCCTTCGATAACACCTACCTTGATACGCTCGGTCTTTCCAAGTACGTAAACTCCGACCTCCGTAAGCATAATCTCGCCGCAATTGCGAAGCACTACGCACTCGATGACTTCCATCACCACAGAGCGAGTGACGATGCCGAGACTCTTGCGAAGATATTCTTCAGGATGCGAGAGCTCCTTATGGCTGAGGGAGTACACGATTTCTATGCGATGAACGAGGCGATGAGCGAGAAGACAGACCCCCTCAAGCTCGACGCCTATCATATGATAATCTTTGCGAAGAATAAGACGGGTCTTAAGAATCTCTACAAGCTCATCTCGATGAGCTATCTTGAATACTACGGCGGTAAGGGTAAGAAATCGCCGAGAATCCCGAAGACCGTACTCGAGGAGCACAGAGAGGGACTCATCATCGGCTCTGCCTGCGAGGCGGGCGAGCTCTACCGTGCGATCCTCAAGGGACAGAGTGCCTCCGATATCGAGGAGATTGCATCCTTCTACGACTATCTCGAGATCCAGCCCCTCGGCAATAACCGTTTCCTTATCGTAGACGGCGAGGTGTCGGGCGAGGAGAGACTCCGTGAGATAAACAGAGAAATATACGAGCTCGGTAAGAAGCTCGGCAAGCCCGTTTGTGCGACCTGCGACGCCCACTTTGTAAACGAGGAGGACGAGCTTTACCGCCGTATACTCCTTGCGGGCATGAAGTTCCAGGATGCGGACAAGCCCACCCCCATCTACCTCCGTAACACCGAGGAGATGCTTCGTGAGTTCGATTATCTCGGGGATGAGATAGCGAGGGAGGTGGTTATTACCAACCCCAACCTCATCGCCGACTCGATCGAGGTGATACGCCCCATCCCCGAGGGCAGATTTGACCCCATCGTCCCCGGTGCCGAGGAGGAGCTCACCTCCTCCTGCTGGAAGAGAGCACACGATTGGTACGGTGACGAGCTTCCCGAGATCGTCGAGAAGAGGCTTGATAAGGAGCTCACCTCCATTATCCGTAACGGATTTGCAGGTCTTTATATGATTTCGGTTAAGCTTGTTGCATACTCCGAGAGCCTCGGCTACCTAGTAGGCTCACGTGGCTCGGTAGGCTCGTCCCTCGTTGCCACGATGTCGGGTATCTCCGAGGTTAACCCCCTTCCTCCCCATTACAGATGCCTGAAGTGCCGTCACTCCGAATTTATCACGGACGGCTCTGTCGGCTCGGGCTTCGACCTTGACGATAAGCGTTGCCCCGTCTGCGGTGAGTGGATGTATCAGGACGGTCAGGACATCCCCTTCGAGACCTTCCTCGGCTTCAAGGGCGATAAGTCTCCCGATATAGACCTTAACTTCTCGGGTGACGTGCAGGGCCGTGTACATAAATATACGGAGGAGCTCTTCGGAGAGGGACACGTGTTCCGTGCGGGTACTATCGGTACTCTTGCCGACAAGACTGCGTGGGGCTACGTCAACAAATACCTCGAGGAGAGAAAAATAAAGATACCGAAGGCAGAGATCGGACACATGGTAACGAGGCTCGTCGGTATCAAGAGAACGACGGGACAGCACCCGGGAGGCATCATCGTTGTGCCTATGGAGTATGAGATCTACGATTTCACACCCGTACAGCACCCTGCCGATGACCCGAATGCCGACACCGTCACCACACACTTCCAGTTCTCATACCTCCACGATACGATACTGAAGCTCGATGAGCTCGGTCACGATATGCCTACCAAGTATAAGATGCTTGAGAGGTACACGGGCACAAGTGTCCTCGACGTTAAGATGAACGATAAGTCGGTATACGAGCTCTTCGCCTCCACAAGACCCCTCGGTATAGAGCCTCGGGATATCGGCGGATGCCTACTCGGTACCTACGGTATTCCCGAGATGGGTACTAAGTTCATCCAGCAGGTTCTTCTCGATGCGAAGCCGAAGAACTTCGCCGACCTCCTTCAGATATCCGGACTCACCCACGGCACCGACGTATGGCTCGGAAACGCTCAGGAGCTCATTAAAGAGGGCACCTGTACGATATCCGAGGTCGTTGGTACACGTGACGGTATCATGCTCTACCTTATCTCGAAGGGTCTTGATGACTCCACCGCCTTCACCATCATGGAGTCGGTCAGAAAGGGTAAGGGAGTCAAGCCCGAGTGGGAGGAGGAGATGCTCGCCCACGGAGTCCCCGATTGGTATATCTGGTCGTGTAAGAAGATCAAGTACATGTTCCCGAAGGCACACGCCGCAGCATACGATATGTCTGCCATCCGCCTCGGCTGGTACAAAATATATTACCCCATGGAGTTCTACGCCGCATTCTTAACCGTTGCCCCCGGCGGCTTTGACGGTGAGATAGTAGCGGGCGGATACCGAGGGGTGTCTCAGTGCATCGAGAATCTCGAGAAGCTCGGCAACGATATGACTCAGAAGGAGAGCGAGCAGCTCACCACTCTCTACCTCGTCCGTGAGGCAATGGCGAGAGGCGTGCAGTTCTTAAACGTCGACCTTATGAAGTCGGATGCGACAGCCTTCCTTCCCGAGGACGGTAAGATCCGTATGCCCTTCAACTCGCTTCCCGGTCTTGGTGATACCGCCGCAGAGAAGATCATCGAGGCACGCTCGAAGCATAAGATATACTCGATAGAGGATCTCAGAAACCTCACGGGAATTACCAAGGCGGTCATCGAGATTCTGAAGAGAAACCGCGTCCTTGACGGACTTACCGAGACTAACCAGTTTACACTCTTCTAATTTATAAATAAAAGGATAAGAAGAAGGATCGCACATTCACGGTCACCGTCCTCCGAGAAGAAGAGGAAGGCCGCCGTTGCGATTATCAGTATCTCCTCTCTCCCTATTCGGAAGTCTCCGAGTGGGGAGCATCCCCCGTCTTTTTTGAAGAAGCCCCCGAGGTAGGGAAGGATACGTGAGAAAATACCGCCCTCACGGGGCGAGGCACTCACCTCCTTTACCTCCTCTTCTGCCTCTTCGTTTTCGGTATGTACGTCGCCCGTCAGGGCGGTGCCCCCATATCCCTCGGGGACGGGAAGCATCTCATCGTTTTTTAAGAAGGTCCTCGAATACATCATTTACTCCTTACTGCCTCGATCATTTCTGCGACCGTGATGACTGTGTCGAGCGATCTCGCCCTCTCCTCATTAAGGTAGGGTCTCATTGCATTGAGCAGGCGTGCCCGTCTTTCGTTCCTTGAGACCGTCTCCCTCTTTGAAGGTGCCTTTTCCTCTTCTTCCTCTTTTGGCGGTGTGTCGGCTGTCTTTTTCTCACTATCCCCATTATCCCCGTTTGCAAGAGCGGATATCTCGGATATGAGAC
The DNA here is from genome assembly GCA_045633405.1 of Eubacteriales bacterium. Lineage (GTDB taxonomy): Bacteria > Bacillota > Clostridia > Oscillospirales > CAG-272 > UBA1740. The sequence continues at coordinate 14,967 of JAZQYD010000087.1, forward strand.
TCGGATTCTGCATTATAAGATTGACGATTTTAGACAGATCAGGTGTATCGCTCATTTCTTCATCCCCCGCTTGTAGCTGTTTATGATCCTCATCGCATCACCGAGGTTCAGCTTCGTGCCATCGCCCACCGAGAGACGCAGCTTCTCCATCTCCGAGTGCGGAGGTGCTGCCTCGGGCAGCCGCCAGCCGTGGCTTCCTGCTATTTTCCTTATCTCTTCCCAAAGTGATGCGTCATCCTTCTTAAGCATTGCATCAAGCTTAGCCTTATCGATCTTCATAACTATACCCCCTTACAGTGTTTTAGAAAAGCCGATGGCTTCCTACTGACATTATATTATGCCAACAGTAAATAAAACGTGATTTATTCCGAAAGGAGAATATTATGCCTCCTCCTCTTTCCGTAAGACCGCCGAAGCTCACCGACGGAATTGAAAAGCCGAAGTCCATCCGTGAAATTCCCGGATATATATTAAGGAAGATAAAGGGCTTCACAGGCCGTTTGTTTTATATTGTCAAGCTTGTGTGGCAGTCCGCCCCGATCATGCTGATAGTTATGGCGGCCCTCTGCCTGCTCGACGGTATTCTGCCCGTTGTCGGTGCTTATATTTCTAAGGATCTTCTTAACGAAATAGCCGACCTTATAACTAAGCATAATCTCGGTGTGCTTACCGAGGACGTCTTCGAGGCTCTAAGACCCCTTCTTTTCCTCTTTATACTTAACGTAATATACCTCTTCTTAAGGAAGGTGCTCGGACGCATCAACTCGATGGTCACTGCCATATCGGGAGAGCTTGTCGTCAATCATATCAAGCTGATGATCATCAACAAGGCGAAGGAGGTCGATCTCTCGTCCTTCGACCGCCCCGAGTTCTACGAGAAGCTCGAGAATGCCAACCGTGAGGCGGGAATGCGTCCTATCGGCATACTCACCTCCACCTTCAACGTGATAAGTGCCCTTATCAGCTCGGTATCCTTTATAGTGGTTTTAGCGACCCTCAGCCCCTGGGCTCCCGTTATCATTATTGCGGCGGCTATCCCCGGTGCCTTTGTGAACTACTATTACCGCCACAGAAACTTCAGATATATGCGTTTCCACTCCAAGGAAAGGCGTGAGATGAATTACTACTCCGAGATAATGGTCAATAAGGACAGAGCCAAGGAGGTCAAGCTCTTAGGTCTCGGCGACACCTTTATCGAGAAGTATAAGAGTGTATTCAAGAAGTATTTCAAGGGACTTCGCTCGCTCATCCTTAAGGAGGGCGTCTCGCAGATAATTATAGCACTCATCTCGGGTATCACAAACGGTGCCATCCTCGTCTTTGTTGCCTATAACGTTATCTGGGGCGACGGTATGATCGGTGACTACTCGCTCTATTCGGGTGCACTCACGTCCATTGCGGGCTACGTCACGACGCTCCTCACCGCCACCGCCACGATCTACGAGGGCACTCTCTTCATAGATAATATGATAACCTTTATGAAGGAGGACGTGAAGGTCGTACCCTCGACCGATGCTCCCCTCATCCCCGAGCGTGGCATCAAGCATAAGATTGAGTTCAAAAACGTATCCTTCAAGTACCCCGGCACCGAGAGATATGTCCTGAAGGGTATAAATCTCACCCTCGAGGGCAACGATTCCGCCGTCCTTGTCGGACTGAACGGTGCGGGTAAGACCACACTCATCAAGCTGATGACGAGACTCTACGATCCCACCGAGGGTGAAATATACCTTGACGGACACGATATGCGTGAGTATGACGTCTCGGCCCTTCATGCGATGTTCGGTATCATCTTCCAGGACTACGGACAGTACGCCGACTCTGTGAGGGAGAATATCCGCTTCGGTGACGTTCTCCGTGATTCCACCGACACGGACGTGCGTGAGGCGGCAGAGCTCGGAGGTGCGGCAGGCTTCATTGACGAATTGCCTCTCGGCTATGACACTCCCCTGACACGTGTCTTTGAGGAGACGGGACTCGAGCTCTCGGGCGGTCAGTGGCAGAAGATAGCCATCTCCCGTGCGTTTTATAAGGACTCCGAGGTTCTCATCCTCGATGAGCCTACCGCCGCACTCGACCCGCTCGCTGAGGCGGAGGTCTATAACAAGTTTGCAGGTCTTGCGGAGAATAAGATCACCGTCTTCGTCTCCCACCGACTCTCCAGTGCCGTAACCGCATCCAAGATCGTGGTTATTGACGGAGGCTGTGTCGCCGAGCTCGGTACACACGATGAGCTTATGGCTAAGGGAGGCAAGTACCATCATCTCTTCACCACTCAGGCGAAGAGATATATCGGAGATGAAAATTTAAAAGAGTATTGACTTTCTCCTTGGAATGTGATATCATTATGATATCACATTCCTTTTACTTTAGGAGCTTTTATGAACATTATCGAAATCGAGGGACTCTCGAAGTCCTTTGGCGACGTAAGAGCGGTGGATAATCTCTCCTTCTCTATTAAGGAGGGGGAGCTTTTCGCCTTCCTCGGCGTCAACGGTGCGGGTAAGTCCACTACTATCAATATGATAACGGGTCAGCTCATGCCCGACGGCGGTGTTATCAGGGTCGACGGCGAGAGCATTACCGAGAGGGATGGATCTGCGAAGGGGAAGATCGGAGTTGTCTTCCAGAATTCCGCCCTCGATTCATCCCTCACCGTCTATGATAACCTCGAGTCACGGGGAGCACTCTACGGCATCTATGGCGACGAGCTTCGGGGTAGGGTAGAGGAGCTCTCGGAGCTTCTTGACCTCGGAGATCTTCTCACCCGCACGGTAGGCAAGCTATCGGGCGGACAGAGGAGGCGTATCGATATCGCACGTGCTCTCCTCCATAAGCCGAGAATACTCATCCTCGACGAGCCCACCACGGGTCTTGATCCGAAGACACGGAGACTCCTCTGGTCGGTTGTCGACAGACTTAAAAAGGAGGAGGGTATGACGGTTCTCCTTACCACCCACTATATGGAGGAGGCGGCAGATGCCGACTACGTCCTCATCATCGATTCGGGTAGGGGGTGTGCCGAGGGCACGGCTAACGAGCTGAAGAACCGCTATACGTGCGACTATATAACCCTCTTCGGCATCTCGGAGGAGCAGGTCTTATCACTCGGCAAGGAGTATGAGTGCATAAGGGACGGCTATAAGATCACCGTCGCATCCACGAGGGAGGCAACCGAGCTTATCGTGAAGCACCCCGAGCTCTTCCTCGATTATGAGATAACTAAGGGAAAAATGGATGACGTCTTCCTCTCGGCTACGGGCAGAAGACTCACGGAGGAGGAAGAATGAGAACGGTTAAGGCTTTAGTTAAGAGAAATACCAAGCTTTTCTTTAAGGATAAGGCGATGTTTTTCACCTCCCTTGCGACACCCATGATACTCCTCGTCCTCTACGCTACCTTCTTAGGTAACGTCTACCGTGATGCATTTGCCTCGGCTATTCCCGAGGGTGTGGCGGTCAGCGAGAGAGTCCTAAACGGCCTTGTCGGAGGTCAGCTCCTCTCCTCCTTGCTCTCAGTCTCTTGTGTAACGGTCGCCTTCTGCTCGAACCTGCTCATGGTCAGCGATAAGGCGAAGGGCACTCTCCGTGACTTCACCGTCTCACCCGTAAAATCCTCTCAGCTTGCGATATCCTATTACCTCTCGACGCTTCTCTCGACGCTTACCGTGTCCTTCACCGCTATGGCACTCGGACTCGTCTACGTCGGAACGGTAGGATTCTATATGTCAATTACCGACGTCCTCCTTCTCTCGCTCGACGTCATCATCCTCGTCCTCTTCGGCACCGCCCTCTCGTCGATAGTCTCCTACTTCCTCTCTACCGAGGGACAGATATCGGCTGTCGGCTCCATCGTCAGCTCGGTATACGGCTTCATATGCGGTGCGTATATGCCCATCTCGTCCTTCGCCGTCCCGCTTCAGCGTGTCCTCGGCTTCCTGCCCGGCACCTACGGCACCGTCTTGACGAGAAACCACGCCATGCGTGGAGCACTCTCCGAGCTTGAGGGGGATCTGCCGCCCGAGGCTATTGATGCCCTTGGCGAGACGGTCGACTGCCGATACTATTTCTTCGATCACCTTGTCCCCGAATGGGCGATGTACCTCTTCCTCGGCGTCACCGTCCTCGCCCTCATCACCTTCTACGTGCTTCTTAATAAGAAAAGACGTATAAAGAGGTCTTAAAAGAAAAAGAGAGCCCCGTGGCTCTCTTTATAGAAAGAGCGGAGCTCGCATCACTGCGGCTCCGCTTTTGAATTGTTTATTTGATTTAACCTCGCTCGGGCGGCTGATTACTGATAATAGTGCTTGCCGGTTACGAAGTAGTAGATCGAGTCAGCTATGTAGGTAACGTATCCGTCCTCGAAGGGAGAGGTGAGACCTACACGGTCAAGCTCGGAGAGGAATGCCTGGTTATCAGCATCAGCATCGGTGATAAGTGAGAGATAGATCTCCATTCCGTCGCCCTTATTCGCACACTCGGTGAAGAAGATGTCAAGGCTGACAAGAAGGGAAGTGCAGTAGGACTCTACGTAGAAGGGATATGCGACGGTGTGCTGCATAATAACTGCATCAAGAGTTCCGAGACCTACGTCTCTGCCGAGGACGTTGATCTGAGCTCTCTTTACAAGCTTCTCGAGGTTCTCAATTGTGATCTCATCGTATGCAAGATCGTATACGTAGTGCTCGAAGGTAGCGATGAAGCTCTGGTAGAGAAGAGTGTTGAGAGCCATGTAAAGCTGATAGTAAGCCATGTACTCAGCGTCCTTCTCGGTGAGGATGCCGTCAAAGCGGGAGATCATCATAAGCTCGAGAGCCTGGCTGGATATCTCAGCGAGGTCGAGAGACGAGCCAAGACCGTAGTTAGCATAAGCATCGAAGAAATGACCGAACTCGTGAACGAGTGTGAGATAGTCGGTAACGTTGCCCGCCGTGCTCATGAAAATGAACGGAGCGTCAAGCTGGGAGATGTAGGTGGTGAATGCACCGCCGTATCTTGTGTTGTTTGCGTAGCCGATGTCGTAAAGACCTGTCTCGAGCATATAAGCGTATGCCTCAACGAGAAGCTCATCCTCGCCCTCGAGAGCACGGTATACGTTGTTAATAAGCACGTTATTCTTAGCGGTAGACGCCTGATTGCGTCTGAAGTAGTTGCCGAAGACCTCAGCCTGAAGGGTGAAGTACATCTCGGTACCCTTTCTGCCCGCATCAAGCATAAGTGCCAGAGCCTCGTCACCGCTGTAATCACGGGAGAATCTGTCGTAAGAATAATCAAGATAGGTGTCAAGATTAAGCTCGTCAGCTATCTGGCGTCTGATCTTAACAAGCTCAACGTAGATCTCTGCAGCTCTATCTATATTGCCCTGCTCGAGTGCTACGTACTCTGCTATAAGCTCACCCTCAAGTGCCTCGAGACGGACAAGCTCGTCGGTGTACTTACCGCCGTCAACGTACTCGTCGAGAGAATCCTTGAAGTACTCGTCCTCGAATCTCTCCTTGAAGGGGGAGGTCGCACAGGCTACGAAGAGATCCTCAAGAGCCTTGTTATAGGTGGATACCGCAGTCGACATGTAAGAATACTCATCCGTCCAGTACTGGTCATCGGTGTTGAGCATGTTCATGATCTCGGAGTAGGTGTACATGGTATTGATCTTAACGTAGTCGTCCTCGGTGGTATCGATAAGCTCGATTGCAGCATCGAAGTCGTCCATGGTCTTGATCTGCTCAGCAACGCTCGAGAGCTCGAGAGCAGCAGCCTCTACGTCGGGACGCTCGTATACGATGTCGGTGAAGTATGCAAGATCGTGGAGATAATCTCTGTCAGCGGGGTTGATGATAGCGATGTCAGACTTACCGCACTCGTCACAGTGACCGTTACCGTCAGTATCGTGGTGACCGGGGCAGGGAAGCTTCTTCTGACATACGTCGCAGACAAGGTCCTTAGGATCTACGTCGGTGTGAGTCTCGCAGGGAACGTCCTTACCGCAGACGTCGCACTTAGCATCCTTGTTGCCGTCGACACAGGTCTCGCAGGGCACGTCCTTACCGCAGACGTCGCACTTAGCGTCCTTGTTAGCGTCGGCACAGGTAACGCAGGGAACGTCCTTACCGCAGACGTCGCACTTAGCGTCCTTGTTGTCATCGACACAGGTCTCGCAGGCCTTCGGAGTGTCATCACCCTTGTCGGGCGTAGAATCGTCCTGATCACTGTCAGAGCAAGCTACGAGAAGAGCACACGATGCAAAGAGCATCGACAGAATAAGTAAAAGTGATATAAGCTTTTTCATAATTCATACCTTTCATTATATAAATTATTGATGTATTTATATTGTGCTACATTTATCTCGGTTTGTCAATACAAAAACGCAAATTTACTCATGTATTATATAAAAAACCGTCATCTACTTGAAAAAAACGGATGGCTGTGCTAGAATAACACTGAAAAATAAAAATTCGGAGTGCATTATGGAATACCGTACAGAAAAGGACAGCCTCGGTGAAATTAAGGTTCCCGCCGATAAATATTGGGGAGCCGTTACCGAGAGGAGCCTTGAGAACTTTAAAATAGGCAATCATCCTATGCCCTATGAGCTTGTCCGTGCCATTGCAGAGGTGAAGCTCGCTGCGGCGAGGGCAAACGCCCGATTGCTTCCGGGGAGAATGACCGAGGAGAAGCTCTCGCTTATCGAGAGGGCGGCATCCGAGATCATCTCGGGCGAGCTTAGAGAGCATTTCCCCCTTTCCGTTTTCCAGACGGGCAGCGGCACGCAGACGAATATGAACGTCAACGAGGTCATCGCCAACCGTGCAAACGAGCTCGCAGGCAGAAGGGTGCTCAGCCCCAACGATGACGTCAATATGTCGCAGTCCTCGAATGACGTGTTCCCCACAGCGATGCACCTTGCCGTTGTAAAAATGACACGGGATAGGGTATTACCCGCTATAAACGGGCTCGTAAGTGAGCTTCTTTCCCTCGAGGAGAGGTCTTTCGGAATAGTCAAGAGCGGCAGAACCCACCTTCAGGACGCTACCCCCATCGCCTTCTCGCAGGAGGTCAGCGGTTGGCGTTACTCGCTCGAGTGCGATTATCTTATGATAGAGGACACACTCCGCCACCTCGAGGCGATAGCCCTCGGCGGTACTGCTGTCGGCACGGGACTCAATTCTCCCATAGGCTTCGATACACTCGCCACAGAGGAGCTCTCGAGAATTACGGGGCTCTCCCTCCGCCCGTCGGCGAATAAGTTCCACTCCCTTTCCTCGAAGAGTGAGCTTGTCTTCGCACACGGAGCACTGAAGGCTCTTGCCGCAGACCTTATGAAGATCGCTAACGACGTCCGCTGGCTTGCGAGCGGCCCACGCCTCGGCCTCGGCGAGATCACTATCCCCGCAGGTGAGCCGGGCTCCTCCATCATGCCCGGAAAGGTAAACCCCACTCAGTGCGAGGCACTCACCATGGTTGCGGTAGCCGTTATGGCTAATGATTCCGCCGTCACGGTAGGAGCATCGCAGGGCAACCTCGAATTGAACGTGTATATGCCCATTATAATTAAAAGCTATCTTGATTCTCTGGAGCTTCTCTCGGACGGCATGAGCTCCTTTAAGCAGAGGTGCGTTTCGGGCATCGAGGTGAATAGGGAGAGGATGCACTCCAACCTCCATATGTCGCTTATGCTTGCGACGGCTCTCACCCCCCATATCGGCTACGAGAGGGCGGCGGAGGTCGTGCACCTCGCACACGGCGACGGACTTTCTCTCAGGGAGGCGTGTCTTCGCCTCGGATATATGGATGAGGAGGGCTTTGACAACGCCTTTCACCCCGAGGAAATGATCTCTCCCAAGTGAAAAAACTGTTTTCGGAAACTGATTATTAAATAATTCATTCATAATTTGTTAAGTAATTTAATTATTCTTTTCTTGTGTATAAACATTTGATTATGTAAATATTTAATAATAATATATATAAATAGATAGATATTTGACGAATAAATATACATATGAGAAGGTCTAATACCCGAAATAATTATTAACAAATCTTACAAATTCTTAAAAATTATGAAATGAAATTAAATTCTATTGACTTAAGACGAAGATGTGATATAATCGAGATGTACCAAATGATTGGTTCAATCAAAAAAATTAAAAAGAGGTATTTGAAAATG
>JAZQYD010000088.1:0-36954 GCA_045633405.1 Eubacteriales bacterium
ATACCGAGATGCACCTCAAGCACCTGACCGATGTTCATACGGGAAGGAACTCCGAGGGGGTTAAGCACGATATCGAGGGGTGTACCGTCTGCAAGGAAGGGCATATCCTCGGGGGGAAGAATTCTCGAAACGACACCCTTGTTTCCGTGACGTCCCGCCATCTTATCTCCGACGGATATCTTTCTCTTCTGAGCAACGTATACGTGAACGACCTTATTGATACCGGGAGCAAGCTCATCCGAGTTCGTGCGGTCGTAAATCTTAACGTCAACAACTACACCGTACTCACCGTGACGCATCTTAAGGGAGGAATCCTTAACCTCGCGTGCCTTCTCGCCGAAGATCGCACGAAGAAGTCTCTCCTCGGGAGTAAGCTCGGTCTCGCCCTTGGGCGTTACCATACCAACGAGGATGTCGCCGGGGCGAACCTCGGTACCTACTCTGATGATACCGTCTGCGTCAAGGTTACGAAGAGCATCCTCGGATACGTTGGGTACCTCACGGGTGATCTCCTGAGCACCGAGCTTGGTATCTCTTGCTTCCTTCGTAAACTTCTCGATGTGAATAGAGGTGTACATATCCTCTCTGACAAGCTTCTCGTTAAGAAGGACTGCGTCCTCGTAGTTATAACCCTCCCAGGTCATAAATCCGATAAGAGCATTCTTTCCGAGCGAGATCTCGCCGTTAGAGGTAGCGGGACCGTCTGCGATAACCTGACCTGCCTCTACACGCTGACCCTCGTCAACGATAGCACGCTGGTTAACGCTGGTGCCCTGGTTGGATCTCTTGAACTTGATAAGGTGGTAGGAATCCTTGCGTCCGGAGTCGGAGAGAATAACGATCTCCGAGCCGCCTACACGCTCAACGATACCGCCCTCACGTGCTACAACGATAGCACCGGAGTCAACGGCAGCCTTATATTCCATACCGGTAGCAACGATGGGCGAATCGGTAACCATAAGCGGAACAGCCTGCTTCTGCATGTTCGAGCCCATGAGTGCACGGGTGTTATCGTCGTTCTCAAGGAACGGGATACAGCCTGCCGCAACCGAAACTGCCATCTGGGGACAAGCGTCCATAAGATCGACCTCAGTAGGCTCAACCTCGATGAACTCTGTCTTATATCTTGCGATAACCTTCTTGTTGACAAACTTGCCGTTCTCATCGATAGGCTCGTTTGCCTGAGCAACTATGTTGTTGTCCTCCTCATCAGCGGTGAGGTAAAGGACGGTGTCGGTAACGGTACCCGTCTTCTTGTCAACAACTCTGTAAGGAGCCTTGAGGAATCCGTAATCGCTGATCTTAGCGTAGGACGCAAGATAAGAGATAAGACCGATGTTCGGTCCCTCGGGAGTCTCGACGGGACAGATTCTACCGTAGTGTGTATAGTGAACGTCACGCACCTCGAAGGACGCACGGTCTCTCGAAAGACCGCCGGGGCCGAGTGCGGAAAGACGTCTCTTGTGAGTAAGCTCTGCCAGAGGGTTGCTCTGGTCCATGAACTGAGAAAGAGGCGAGGAGCCGAAGAACTCACGGATCGCAGTAGCGACGGGGCGAGTATTGATCAGTGCCTCGGGACGGAGATCCTCACTGTCGTGAACCGACATTCTCTCCTTGATGTTCTTGTCCATTCTGGACATACCGATTCTCAGCTGGTTCTGGAGAAGCTCGCCGACGCAGCGAAGACGTCTGTTACCGAGATGGTCGATATCGTCGGTGGTGCCTACGCCGTGGCCGAGAGCCACCATATAGTTGATGGAGGAAAGGATATCCTCCTTGGTGATGTGCTTGGGAGAAAGCTCGGCATTACGCTCCTTGGCAAGAGCCTTGATCCTTGCATCTCTCTCTTCGCCGGCAAGCTCCTCGGCATCAACAGCGGCAATGATCTCCTTAAGCACGGAGAATCTTACCTTCTCGCCTGCCTTAACGCCTGCGTCGGAGAGGTCGTATCCGAGAACGAGCTCAGGACGAACGGTATCGTTACCGAATACTCTGACCTCACGGCCGGTCTCGGTGGTGATAACAACGTCATTGACAAGGCTGTTCTCGATAGCCTCTGCGAGCTCACGGTCGATAGCAACGCCGGGCTCGGCTACGATCTCACCGGTAAGGGGATTGACAACAGTGGATGCGAGGGTGAAGCCCACGATTCTCTTAGCGAGAGCAACCTTCTCGTTGTACTTGTATCTTCCTACCGCACCGAGGTCGTATCTTCTCGGATCGAAGAACATATTATTGACAAGAGTCTCGGCACTCTCAACAAGGGGAGGCTCGCCGGGACGGATCTTCTTGTAGATCTCCTTCAGTGCCTCGTCACGAAGGCAGGTACCGTTCTCCTCTGCAAGAGTACGGCACTCATCCTTAGCCATAGTGATTCTGAGTATCTCCTCATCGCCGAACATAGCGAGGATGTAGTCGTCAGTATCAAGGCCTGCCTGGAAGAGAGCTCTGATAAGTACGGTTACGGGAATCTTACGGTTCTTATCGATCTTAACGTAGAACACTCCCGATGCATCTGTTTCATATTCGAGCCACGCACCTCTGTAAGGGATGACGGTGGCACTGTAATTGTGCTTACCCTGCTTATCCACGGTATCGCCGTAGTACATACCGGGCGAACGAACGAGCTGAGATACGATAACACGCTCCGCACCGTTAATGACGAAGGTGCCGTTCTCGGTCATCAGAGGGAAGTCACCGAGGAATATCTGTGCAGTTTTAATCTCCCCAGTCTGGTTGTTGATCAGCCTTACACCGACCTTCATATGTGCGTCGTAGGTAACGCTTCTGTCCTTACACTCCTCCACAGAGTATCTGGGGTTGGGATCGAGGGTGTAATCGGTAAACTCGATAGCAAGATTTCCGGTGAAATCAACTATCGGAGATACGTCACGAAGAACCTCATTAAGTCCCTCCTCGAGGAACCACTTATACGAGTCCTTCTGCACCTCGATAAGATTAGGCATTTCCGTCGCTGCTTCAATCTTCGAAAAGCTCATTCTCACATTCGTGCCAAGCTTTTGGGGTTTAAGCATCATAAATAGAATCACTCCATTCCTGAAATTTTACAAGTCGCCGTAAAAACGCCGTCCGGCATCAAATAAATCACCCAAATTTATTAAAATTATCGGATTTTCCATTTTTTGTCAGAAAAACGTCCGGATTTTGTACATTTTAATGGGTTTATCCCTAAAAAAGGGCAAAATACCCCCATAGATAATGCCATTATAATGCATTATAATATATTACCACATTTTTTTCAAATGTCAATACCTTTTTGGAAAAAAGTTCTAAGAATTTTTCAACAAACTTTTTTGTACAATATAACGAACAAACGCCTTCTGCCGAAAATTATCTTAATTTTGAATTTTTTGTAAACATTTTTGTTTTTGCCTCGAAGCGAGAAAAAACACCGCCGACGCAGAGCGAGGGCGGTGTTTTACAACAGTCTGTTTTTTTAATTTTTCCGGTCTTTTAAAATGGCAAAAACACCCTTTTTCAGTCTCTCAAGACCGTCATTCACGCGGGATCTCTGGGTGGCTAAATTCATCCTTACAAATTGCCTTCCGCACTCGCCGTACTCTTCTCCGTCGGAGAGGTAAAGACCGGTTTTTTCCCTCAGCTTTTCACAGAATCCGACCGAGTCGGAGGATACTCCCGAGATGTCGATCCAAAGGAGGTAGGTTGCCTCCGAAAAGGCTGCTTTAAGACCCGGAATATTCGAGTTGATATAGTCGACGGCGATCCTCTTGTTTTCGAATACGTATTCCACAAGCTCGTCCACCCACTCATCCGAGTCACGGAAGGCGGCGAGAGATGCGGGAACCGAGAAGGCGGCGGGCTCGCCCACCTCATCGTTGTTTATACCCCTGAATACACGGTATCTGAGGGTAGGATCCTTTACTACCACGGTTGCGGCACCGAGACCTGCCATATTGAAGGTTTTGGAGCCTGATATACAGCTGACGGAGACGTCGGCACACACGTCATTTACCGATGCAAAGGGAGTGTAAGCCATACCCGGCTTGACGAAATCGCAGTGTATCTCATCGGAGAGGACCGTGACTCCGTGCTTATGACAGAGGTCGCCTATGCGTGCAAGCTCCTCCCTGCTACATACCTTACCCACTGGATTGTGGGGGTTGCAAAGGATAAAGAGGGTGGTGGAGGGACGCGAGAGCTTCTCCTCGAGGTCGGCATAATCTATATAGTAACTTCCATTACTGTATACTAAGTCGGAAGATAGAACCTTCCTACCATTGTTTAAGATGGAATTATAAAAAATATTGTACACGGGTGCCTGTATGAGAACCGACTCGGCAGGATGCGTGAGTCTGCGTACAACCGAGGAGATGGCGGGAACGATACCCGTCGAGTAGATCATCCACTCGGTAGGAACGCGGAAGCCGTGGCGTCTATGCCAATAATCGGACACTGCCGAAAAGAGCTCCGAGGGGGTATCGGAATATCCGAATATACCGTGCTCTGCCCTCTTTACAACAGCCTCCTTGACGGCGGGGGCGGTTTCAAAATCCATATCGGCGACCCACATTGGGAGCTCGCCGTCCTCTACCGTCCACTTATATGAAAACGTGCCCCGTCTGTCGGTCAGGCGGTCAAAATCGAATTTAGACATTTTATTTACCTCTTACGGTGATCTCGGTGAGGGAGGTATCCACACACTCGGAATCGTGTATTATTTCGCCTATCGAATCTGCTGTTATCCTTCCCGAGGTGGGATTCTTAACGCTGTCGATATGAGAGCGTATATCCGCATCAACGGTCGAATATTCAAAGGCAAGATCGGTCTCAAAAAGCTCGCAGTTGATCATACGGAGGTTTTCCATATAGCAAAAGCCCTGATTAGACCTGATTTTACAGTTTATAAAGGTAACGTTCTTAGAGTTCCAGCCGATATATTCGCCGTCAATGTAGCTATCCTTAACCGTGACGTTCTCGCAGTTCCAGAAGGAATCCTTGGATATGAGCCTTGAATTAGTCACGGTAATGTTTTTTCCTCCGTCAAAGACGTAATTACCGAGCACGTCAAGGTGATCGGCTACTACGTCGGTGGAGTTCATGCCAAAATAATCGCCCTTCACATTCACGTGTTCAAGCCTGATATCACTGCAGCCCCACATGCTCTCAAGTGCATTCGGCATATCGACCGAGGAGAGCACTATATGCGACGAGCGTCTGAAGGTCTTGGGAGCGGAAATATTGCATCTTCTCATCGTTATGCCGTGGGTGTACCAGATTCCGCTCCTGGCAGTTTCGTCAAGCGTCGTATCCTCGACAAGTGCCTCTTTTGAATACCAGAGCGGGTATTTCCACGAGAAGCGTGACGACAAGACGGTGACACCCTTGCTTTCCTTCAAGGGAGACTCGCCGTCCTCAAAAACCGAATTTACAATTTTCACGTCTTTAGCCGCGAAGAGTGCCCTCTCGCCGGTGAAGACTCCGTTTTCATAAACCTTCATTTTTACTTCCTAATGTAAATAATTGTTTGCTTTTTGCATCAAAACACACCTAAAAAGCCGCAGAGCTGGCTATATACCCCTTATCTGCTCTCCTACACTCTTACATTCCGTCTCGGATACAAGATAGTGAGCAACGAGCTCAACGCCCGCTGCGGCCAGGACGTTTCTGATAATACCAGTAGAGGATATATCCTGATTTGATGCGGCGGCAGTGCCTCTCGGATGGTTATGTGCGAGGATAACCGATGATGCCCTACGCTTGCACGCACACTCGACAACGCTTCTTGCCGTTATTTCGGAGGCGTTTACCGTACCGATATTCAGGCGGTCGGAGGATAATATACGTCCGTGCGAGTCCATCGAAATACAATACACCACCTCCACGTGAAGACCGGTGTAAAGTGCAACAAGATAATCCTTTATCTCCTCCTCGGAATAAGCCTTGCCAAAGACAAGACCGTCCGTAATACTGCGTGAATGGACGTATCCGAGAAGCTTGATCATAAGTGCCGTATCAGTGCTGATGCCGACGGATTCGGCTATGACGTCAACCGAGGTCGAGGCTATAAGATGAAGCGAGCCGTATTTTTCCGCAAGGCTCTCAGCGGCCTTCTTTGCTTTATCGGCCGGCATAATCACCGAGAGGTACTCGGTAAGAAATTCTCTGACGGTCATTACATCACTCAACCGAATACACCCCCTCGCCTATGCTGTCAACAAATCTTCTGCACTCATCCGAGTCGCACAAGAAGGACGTTTTGGTTTTAAGATCAATTCCCGTAAATTGCTTGCCCGAAACAACGTAGCAGGCGGGAACGTCAACGTAAATATCTGCAAGAGACATTTTTATGCTTTTGTAGGTAGCGATCTCCGAGTCGGTGATGAATAAAGCACCGTATCTGTGGTTACACGCCACAAGCACGTTGGTAGCACCCGAGCGTGAGAGCTCATCGAGAAAAAGTCTCGGACGTACTGCCGCAGATCCGAAGCTCTCGCATTTTATCTCACGGCAGCTGATGAGTCGCATACTGTTATCAAGGAGGAGCATCGCAGCACGGGAGTCTTTGTTTTCGGTGAAGAAATCGACAAAGTACGCCCCTGCCGACTTAAAGGTGTCAAAGGCAATGGGAAGCTCATCGGCATTCGCACGTGCGACAAGCCCGTATTTTCCTGCAAGTGAGAGAAGCTCCGCGGCACGCTTACCTATACCGTCAACCTCGACAAGCTCGTCGACGGGTGCCGAAAGGACGCCCTTTAGCGAGCCGAATCTCGCAAGAAGCCGCTTCGCCGTGGGATTGGTATCCCTGAAAGGAATAATCGTATAGAGAAGCATCTCGAGAAGCTCATAGGTGTCGAATATTTCGGGGCCGTGCTGAAGAAGCTTGTCC
The DNA here is from genome assembly GCA_045633405.1 of Eubacteriales bacterium. GTDB lineage: Bacteria > Bacillota > Clostridia > Oscillospirales > CAG-272 > UBA1740. Next base: position 6,869 of record JAZQYD010000088.1, read on the forward strand.
TTCATACGCTTTCTGTGCCCCTTATGTATCAGGGATTGATTGTCAAGCTTATCCACGTTGTGTTAATTGCTCCTGTAATTCTTTCTGTCAGCTCTGAGGTCCTCGGGTATCTCGAGCGAGATGCCGTCGGGACGTGTTATCTCGAGCATATTGATCGGCACTCCTTTGGATGAAAACGCCGCCTCATATTCGGTAACAACGTTTCCCTCCATCCACTCGGATGCGTGAAGATCACGTGTAACGATATCGGGAGTTACTCCTATATCCGCAAGCTCATCGAGTGTGAAGTCGAAAAGACCCACGTTATCCGTCTTAAATCTTAACACGCCACCCTGCTTAAGGAGAGAAAAGTATACTGCGAGATATCTTCTGTGAGTAAGTCTTCTCTTAGCGTACCCCTTCTTGCTCCAAGGGTCGGAGAAGTTCAAAAAGATCCTGTCAACCGTACCGGGAGCAAAGATGCGAGTGAGGTTATCTGCGGTATCAATTGTGAAGCGGAGTCTATCCGAGAGCCCCTCCTCTCTTGCGTGCTCGGCGGCAAGCACTACGCAGTCGGTAACTCTCTCGAGTGCTACGTAGCATACGTCGGGATGAGCCTTAACCATCCCTACTGCAAATCCGCCCTTGCCGGCACCTATCTCAAGGTAAAGGGGAGAGCCGTCCTTACCGAAGATCTCCTCGGCAGGATTCTCGAGTATAACACCGTCGGGCGTGTATAAATAATCTCGGCACAGATCAAGTCTTTCCTGACCGTGCTTCTTCTTTCTCATTCTCATAAAAAGTCACCTTTGAGAAGTATTAGTCGTTCTTACTGAACTCCGCCAAGCGAAGCTCGGGGTTGTCCTCAAGCACCCAGCGGATGCTCCACTCGCTCGTGAAGATAAGAAGGTTCTTACCTCTGAAGTCCTGCACCCATTTCGTATCGTGCGAGAGCTTCAGGGTCTTGGGGTCAAGTCCCTCGTTCTCGATCCATCTTATCTGCTGATAAGCGAGGTTGGTACGTCTGAGGTCACAGCCGTACTCATTCTTAAGTCTATATTCAAGCACCTCAAACTGAAGGACACCTACAACGCCGACGATGACTCTCTCAAGACCCGAATTAGGCTCGAAGAATATCTGTATAGCACCCTCTTGGGCTATCTGGTTCATTCCCTTGGCGAACTGCTTTCTCTTCATAGAGTCGACCTGCTCGACCATAGCGAAATGCTCGGGAGCGAAGGTGGGGATACCCTCGAATCTCGTCTTCTCGCCCTTCTCGCACACAGTGTCGCCGATGGAGAAGATACCGGGATCGAAGACTCCGATGATATCGCCCGCATAGGCCTCGTCTATGACCTCACGCTCGGATGCCATCATCTGCTGAGGCTGAGAAAGGCGGAAGGCCTTATTGCCCTGAACGTGGTAATAATCCTTACCCCTCTCGAACTTACCCGAGCAGATACGCATAAATGCAATTCTGTCTCTGTGTGCCTTGTTCATATTCGCCTGAATCTTGAAAACGAAGGCGGTGAACTTATCGTCGAAGGGATCTATATGCTCGCCCTCAGCCACTCTGGGGAGGGGAGAGGTTGTCATACGGAGGAAATGCTCAAGGAAGGGCTCGATACCGAAGTTATTAAGTGCCGAGCCGAAGAATACGGGCGAGAGCTTACCGTGTCTTACCGCATCGAGATCGAAGTCGAAGCACGCTCCGTCAAGAAGCTCTACCTGCTCGACAAGCTCCTCACGCATACGCTCGCCTATGAGGGAATCAAGCTTTTCGGTCTCGGTTATATCGCACTTAATGCCGTGGATGAGCTCTCTGCCTCGGTGAGCGTCATCAAAGGAAAGAATCTGCTTTTTATCTCTGTCGTACACGCCCTTGAACTTCTGTCCGCAGCCTATGGGCCAGTTCATGGGATAGGTGCCTATTCCGAACTCACGCTCAAGCTCATCAAGAAGGTCAAAGGGATCCTTCGCCTCTCTGTCCATCTTGTTGATGAAGGTGAAGATCGGAATATCTCGCATAGCACAGACCTTGAAGAGCTTTCTCGTCTGAGGCTCGATACCCTTAGCGGCGTCGATAACCATTACCGCACTGTCCGCCGCCATAAGCGTACGGTAGGTATCCTCCGAGAAGTCCTGGTGTCCCGGAGTGTCAAGGATATTTATGCAATAGCCGTCATATTCAAACTGAAGAACCGAGGAGGTGATGGAAATTCCCCTCTGCTTCTCAAGGTCCATCCAGTCGGAGACTGCGTGCTTGTCCGACTGCTTTCCCTTAACCGAGCCCGCAGACTGTATAGCACCTCCGTAAAGGAGGAATTTCTCGGTGAGGGTGGTCTTACCTGCGTCGGGGTGGGATATGATGGCGAACGTGCGTCGCCTCTCGATTTGTGATTTCATTTCCTGTTGTGTGGACATATATATTTCCTTTTTCTAATAAAATTCAAGCGTCAGTGTTGGTTTTCTCTCCGTGCAGTGCCAAGACCGCAAGCAATGCGGAATAATGAAACAGCGGTGTAACGTAGAAGAGAAAATTGTCAAATAAGCTTCCGAAAAGAAGGGAGAATGCGGACAATGCGAGAAGAAGCCGCTCACGTGTCGGAGCTGTAAGCACCGTGCGAACGGTGGAAAATCTGTACACGGCATAGGCGATAACGCCGAAAATCCCTGTCGATGAAAGAAGCTGTATCACGGTGTTGTGTGCCATATCCGGCATACCGTGAAGTGCTGTGAAGGTGCCGAAATCGGCAGAATAATATCCTATCCCGAAGATAGGAGACGATCTGAAATATTCAAGCCCCTCTCTCCATATACGAAGTCTGCCGTTCCCGTCAAGCAGTGACGGATCTATGAAGCCGATGGAGAAAAGAAAGACGGTCAAGAGGACTCCTACGGTGACAGATACGATAAGCGTAAAGCGGATACGTTTGTCCTCGATCACAACCAAAAGTGAGAGGAAAAGCGACAGAAGTCCAACCAACATCGCCCCGCGTGAGGCGGTCAAAGGTATAGAGATGAGCGAGAGTGCGGTTAGGAAAAGATATCCTCCTTTCGCCCTACCCTTCAAAAAGCCAAGGATGAGCAACGGTATCCGCACGGCTATGGCGGAGCCTGCGTGCGTCCAAGTTCCCCAACCGAAGAGTATCTCCTCCTTCGAGGGTGCACCGTCCGTCACGTAGAGCAGTATGACCTCGGCTGTTATTACCGCCAGAGATACCCAAGAAAGATAGGCGAGATAGCTGTCCGTTTCTCTGTCGGAGGAGGCTCTCAGTGACAGAAAAATGAAGACGTAGGGGATGAAAAACGAGCACGCAAGAAAAAAACCGAAGAGCGTGTCACGGTAGGTGTGCCCGCTAAAGAAGAGTCCGCCAAGCAAAAGAGCTGCCGAAAGCAGGGTCAAGCTCCGGAAAAGAGGAAGCCCTCGCAAAATGGCGGAAGAGATGAGCCTCATACGCACCGTGTAAATAGCAAGAGCTATGGCAAGCACCAAAGCACAGAATGAAAGAAGATACGGACGGTAGGAGGTAAAGAGGTAGTCCGAAAAAAGAGGGACACCCGGGCCGTGCTCTCTCGATATCACGTAAGGGATCAGAATAAGCATAGCCAAGGTTGGACGTATGCTCCTCAACGTAAGAAGAGAGAGTGAGGTCAGCAAAAGCACGGTGACAATCACCGGCACCTCGGCACCGAGCGTGTGACCAAGAAGGACAAGGGCACCGATGAAGAGGGGGTAAGCCCTGTCAGAAAATATGCAAAAGACTGCGGAGGAGAATGATGATACAGATCTACCGTATCTTTTATTCTCCATCCTCAAGCGACTCCTTCATAAGACCGTAGGTCTCGTCAAAGACGGTCTCACTGCTGAAATGCTCGTACGTCTTATATATCTCGTCCTTATCAAGCACAAGGTCGAGCTCACGTATCATAGCAACCTTATCGGCGAAGTCACGTATACTGCCGTATTTGAAGAGATAGCCCGTTACTCCGTCATCGATGATATCCTTATGTCCCTTAACGTCCGAGGCAAGGACTGTACAGCCCGAGCCAAGTGCCTCGAGGATATTGAAGGGCATGCCCTCAATGGTGCTGGCACTGACGTAAAGGTCGGTTGCACGCATTATATCGCACACGTCGTCCCTCTGTCCCAAGAATCTGACAGAGTCGGAAACGTCGACGTCACGTGCCAGAGCACGGAGAGATTCCTCCGCAAGTCCCGAGCCGACAAGCCATAGAACGGCATCGGGTATCCTCTCCTTCACCTCATTAAGGGCAAGGATAAGGAATTTCTGATTCTTTCTTGCAGACAGCTCACCGACGAAGGTCATAACGAACTTACCCTCGCAGTGCTCCCTCTTACGTATCTCAAAGGGAGGCGTGACCATGGGATGCACGGTAGCACCCATTCCGCGTGAAAGCTTAACTGTCGGTGCAAGCTTATTCGAAAGAGCGATCTCCTTATCGTCGGCATTCATCGTGATGATAACGTCCGTGCGTGACGCCATGCGTTTCTCACACGCAAGGAGAAGTCGGCTCTTGGGCCTGGCGATATTGCTCGAGAAGAGATAGCCGTGCACTATATTTATGACACGGGGTCTGTCCTTTTTCGGAAGAGCAAGCCTTACGTGGAAGGCGGCAAGCGAGGTATTCAGCACGATAGCATCGAATTTTTCCTCGCTTACGATCCTTTTGATCTTAGCTCTGCAAGCCTTGTTGGAGGAGGAGAGGAGCTTCTTCTCAAAGGGGATATTGAAGTCTGCACCGTCACCGCGTGCCATTACAAGAACACGGTATCCGTCCTCTCTCAGCTTTTCTATATACGGAAGGTGGAAATTGTTTATGTGATGCATCGAGGATGCGACGTAGAGGATCTTACCCTTATAGGTCTTCTCCTCAGCGATCTCCTCGGCGGGGATATCTCCGCCATCGGTGCTTATTCTCACGTCTCTCTCTCCCTTCACGCCCTCGGCGGCGAGATCCTCTCTGCCATCGGCACTCACCGTGCTCTCGCCCTCGGGCTCGACGTATTTCTCGGCACGGTTTATCATTTTGAAGGGAGTTTTCAGAAGTATGGAAATATCCATACCCAAAGACCAGTTCTCAATATACTCGATATCCTCGTGTATTCTGTCCTCAACGGGGGTGTCACCGCGAAGCCCCTTCACCTGAGCGAGGCCCGTAAGACCCGGCTTGACGTAGTGCTTCACCATATAAAGCGGGATCACCTCACGGAAGTGCTCAACGAAATGAGGCACCTCGGGACGGGGACCGACAAGAGACATACTGCCGAAAAGAACGTTAAAGAGCTGAGGAAGCTCGTCGATCGACGTACGTCTGATAAAGGCTCCGAAGCGAGTCTTTCTCGTATCGCCCTCGTTACTCCAGCCACAGTCGGAATCAGAATTCACGTGCATCGACCTGAATTTCAGCATCGTGAACTTTTTACCCATCTTACCGACTCTCTCCTGCTTGAAAAGAATGGGACCGGGAGAGGTAACGTAGACTCCTATTGCCACAAAGATCATAATGGGAAGTGAGAGCAGGATAAGGAAAAGGGAGCCTATAATGTCAACCGTCCTCTTGATAAGTCGGTTGAACTTATCGTCAAGGGGAGTGGAGTGAATATTTATAACGGGCAGAGAGCCGACGGGCTCGATCTGCTTCGCATTCTTAAAGAATCCGAAGATGACGGGAAGGAAATACACCTTGATGCATCGGTCATCGCAGAGGTTGACGAGCTTAATAAGCCTCCTCTTATCATACGCCTCGATGGCAAATACAACGTCGGTGGGCTTCGTCTCATCGAGTATATTCGCAAGGTCGCCGAAGCCGCCAAGCTTCTCACATCCGACAACGGGATGTATTCTGTCACCAACGTAGCCGAGTATCATAATACCGTATTGGGTATTCTTCGACACCTGCTTCACGAAATCGACAACGGTAGCGGTGTTATCGCCGACGATGAGGACTCGTCTGAGATTATACACTCTCTTACGGATAAAGGCGGAAAGATAGACCACGATCTTAGCCTTAAGAAGCAAAACGCAAGTGCTGAAGAGTGCGGCAAGAAGACCCCACGTAAATACGAAGGTGATATTCTCCTCGCTGTATACCTTCGTAGCTACGAACTCAGCGAAGAAGTATATGATGCAGTTAATGGCAACGATACGCAAGCCGATATGTGACGTCCTCGAAAGAGGTGACGTGCCATACATATCGAGAATCATATAGAGGAAGGCCTGAAGAAGAGCGACAAAGAATATCGGAAGCACGACGTAGTGCGAGCCTATCGTTAATTCATCGGGCACTTCAACGATTCCGATGGTGAGAACGTACGCCATAGTGATTGCGGCAAGATTGAAAACAACGTCCAATGCTGCCTCGAGCGTTATCCAAAGATTGCGGTTTTTATTTCCGAGCATTTCGTCTACCTCCTCCCCTTATATTTTCCGTGCGTGGGCAAAATATTCACGCAAAATTTACGCATCAAATTATATAATAGCAGAAAGTGTCGGTTTTGTCAACTGTTTTTACGTTCTGAGGGAGCACGTGTCTGTTGATATACGGTGAATGAGAGGTAAAAAGAAGGCGAATTGTCACAAAATGCAAACAATTGTATACGTAAAACGAATTTTTACGTAACACGCCCTTGACAAAGTGATGGGATGAGTGTATAATGGGTATATAAAAATTTAATAGAAGGATGTCGGATACTATCTTCTTCGCATATGGCAATATGCAGAGAACATACTACCCGACGGGTGAGAATGATGAAAAGAGACGAATTCAAGCGTCACATTCCCGAGATCGAGAAGATCATCGACTACACGTTCCGTGATAAGACTCTTCTTACTCAGGCATTTACACGTACAAGCTACTGTAACGAGAATAAGATAAAGGGACACGCCCCCCTGCAATCCAACGAGGTGCTCGAGTTTTTCGGTGATATTGTGCTGTCGCTCAGCATAGTATCCTACCTCATGTCCGACTGCACCGAGAGGTATGAATTCGGCATAAAAACCGAGCTCGGCGAGGGCGACTTCTCGAATATCAAATCAAAGCTGTCGGATAAGAAAAATCTATCGGAGAGCACACTCTCGTTAGGTCTTGAAAAATACCTGATCATGGGTGAGGGTGACGTGAAGCTCGGAATATCGAAGGAGCCCTCTGTCATGGAGGATCTTTTCGAGAGCATTATCGGTGCAATATACATCGACACGGACAAGGACCTATCACGTGTTATGAGATCGGTCTCCAAGATGCTCGATATATCCCTCTACAAATCCGGAATGGCTCGCTCGGGAAGTGCGAAAAATGCCCTTCAGGAATTCCTTGCTGACAAAAAAAGGAGAATGCCTCCTCCCGTATACAAGACACTCTCCGAGGATGGTCCCGACCACAAGAAGGTGTATGAAAGAGGCGTATACGTCGGAGAGGAGCTCGTCGGACGTGGCAAGGGCAAGAATCTCAAGATAGCAGACACACTTGCCGCTGAGAACGCACTTGCGGTGCTTACAGAAAGAGAGAGGGCAATTTCCGAAGAAAAAGCCCCAAAAACAGCCAAAAAAGTGACACGCCCCGCCACCAAAGCAAAGAAAGCCGAGAGAGAAGCGTCATTTCCGTCACGTGACGTAACACAAGGATCATCAGCGAAGCTGCTCGAGCTCGCATCCCGTAAAAGCACCCTTCCACCTACCTTCCGTGATCTCGGAGAGGATGGCGGAATACACCGTGTGGAATGTAAGTGGGCAGACATGTCGGCTATCGGAGAGGGCGAGGAAAGACGTGATGCGAGAGAATGTGCATCCTATCTTCTCATTAAGGCAATAGCCGAAAAGGAAAGGGCAAATAAAAAGCCTGCTCAGAAATCGGGCACGGTAAAGAAGGTCGCAAAAAACGCCCCTCGCAAGAGAAAGACTAATAATAATTTATAAAAATAACAAGCACCCTTCGGATCTTTTTTGTAATGATCATCCTAAAGGGTGCTTTTTTTACAATCTTTGGAAAGACTGTCAGTAAATATAATATTCAATTGTCCTTTGGTTTGTGTCAGTTCGCTGCTTATTTCAAATTGCAAGTTACTTCACCTAATCTACTTAGTACATTGGAGTACACCTTTTAAAAATCACGTCTCGTATAGACTTTTGCTTATTTACCTCTTCCGCAGATATCACACGGTGGGCCACCGTACAGCTTATCGACTACCAATCACAGCTGTCAAATTCCCCGTATCCGTGCCTGCGACTTTTTTCCGACTTGTGATCGGTCCTTTTTAATTCTCCTTTTTGATTGATCTATATAACGTTTTTTAATAAAGATTTTTCGCGTTATATCAGAACACCGGACCGTACCTTCCTTTCCCGGGGACTTCAACCCCGCAAGTCTCGAATCGATAGCGACCTGATAATCACTCAGGAGCTATCATACCGTAGCTACCCTCTTTTCTCTTATAGACAACGCATACCTTGCCCGATTCAGCCTCCGTAAATGCGTAGAACGAATGTCCGAGAAGATTCATCTGCAGTATTGCCTCCTCGGGTGTCATGGGCTTAAAGGCAAAGGTTTTGACTCGGATCTCGAATTCTCCCTCCTCGTCATAGCCGTCATCGTCATCCTCCGTGATTACGAACGCCTCTTGTCTTAAGCTTTTCTCAAGTCTTGTCTTGTTCTTTCTGATCTGTCTCTCAAGACTCTCTACGGATCTGTCAAGAGCGGTGATGAAGGTCTCGCTCTCCTCCTCTGAGCGGAAGGTCGAGCCTCCGTAATTTACGGTAATTTCGATGATCTTTACTCCCTTACGCACCCTGCAGGTAACGAATGCCTCGGTATCATCGCCGAAGAACTTATCAAATTTCCTGAGCTTCTTTTCGATTGCCAGCTCAAGGCTTTCTCTGACGGACATTTGCTTACCGTAAATTGTAATTTTCATAGCCTTCACCGTTTTTCCCCGTTATGGGGAACGCCTTTCAGTAAAATCGCGGTAGGACGAGGGTGCCGGTTAAGAGTGGCTCTTCGCCCCCCTTGCACTATTATTATAGCATATTTCTTGTACGTTGTAAACACATTTTTGAGTTTTCTACATCGTTTTTTGGTAATTTTGACCAAAGTGTAAACAGTGATGGCTTTTGATGTATTTTTTTGTCGTATCGCTTGACAGATGACTCGATCTATGATAAAATAAATCTTGTAGGGCGGTAAATTCCGCTCTCTTTTTTTGTTTAATTTACACAAAAAGAAAAATGACAGTGCACATCCCAAGGGGGGGCTCTGTCATTTTTGTTTGATCATCTTATTCTGCGTTATCGGAATTTGCGGAAGCGGCTCTTCTCGCCTCCTCAAGCCTGTCCTCCTCTTCCTCTTTTCTCTTGAAGCGGGTGTAGACAGGAAGGACGGCGAGAGCTATCACAACGCTGAGTATAGCGGCGATCGCTATCGCTATCCGTACCGTCTGCCAATCGGTATTTTCCTGAAGTATCATTGCACCGAGGGGTGCGATAAAGCCGAGACTGACTGCTGCATTGGCAATACCTGCGGCAGTAGCATTCTTGCCGTATCTTACAAAGGCGGAGCTTATCGAATTCGTGAAAAGACCCGTCGCCGTCGTGATAGAGGCTATAAGACACATATAAATTACGCTCGAGCCGATATTGGGAGCGAAGATAAAGAGGATGCAGATAACCGACGTTATAACAAGTCCTGCAAGAATACCAACCATGTAATTCTTAACAAGGCCGTGCGAGAGAACCTCTCTCGCTATGAAGATGCCTATGACGCTCGCACATACGATGAGCATGCTCATAAGATTTCCTATGGAGGGGCCGACCGAGAATTCATCCACCATCATCGTAGAGGCGATACGTCTGACCGACGCACCGACCGAATCTCTGAGGAATATCACAACAAGAAGAAGGATGAAGCCGCTCGACATAAAGAGCTTGAGGGTGGATATTTTCTTCTCTTCCCCACCCTTATCCTTAACGGTGATGACGGGCTCCTTATCCCACTTCATATACTTTTCTATCCTTTTATCATATATATGAAGAATGATAGCGAGAGTCATGAGGGATATTGCGGAGACGGAGAAGTTCATACGCCAATCGGGGAGCATAGCTCCGAGAGCGTAGGAGAGAAGGAATCCCATCGAGGGCGAGAAGGAGATTAGGAATATCATCCTCGCTCTGTCACTTCTGACGCACTGAGAGGATACTACCTTGAATATCGATGCCCAGAGAGCAAACTGCACGATAGCGTTGAATATCCAGGATATCATCATAGCGGGATATATCACGTCGAGGTCATCGGTGAAGGTATTGAAGAGGTAGATGGATGCGTTGGCAAGAGCACCGCCGACAAGTCCGATCTTGATCATCCTCTCGGGACTGAATTTATCGGAAACTATACCTCCGAGCACCTGAAGAGGCGTGTAGACTATGTAGAACATCGAGGTAATGAGCTCGGTCTGTGACTTGGTCATGAATTCCTCTTTGACAATATCGGCAATGGCCGCAGAGAAGCAGTTCTTCGTCATCGAAACGACCGAATATATCGCCCACATAAACCAGAAGAAGTGAATACTTTTCCTCTTGTCCTCAAGGTGGATATTTACGTCATGCTCTATATGAATAGAATGATTGTTGTCCATTTTAAATTTCCATAATTCGAGGCTCGCCGCATAGCACGGAGAGCCCCGTTTTTAGTTAAAAAATTTATCAGATCTTGAAGAATCTGTACTCTGCCTCGCCTGTCTGCTCGTCATACTTATCGAGAGAGAAGCCAAAGCCTGCCTCCTCAGCCATAGCGTCATAGAGCGTACGAGTCTGCTCGATATAATACTCGCTCGGCTTCTGATTCAGAGTCTGCATATACTCGATAACGGGAGACTTGTCGATTCTGACTCTGAGCTCGTTATCGGTAAGCTCTGTGTGAAGCACCTCGGGTGCCTCCTCAACCTCATAAAGATTCTTAAGCCAAGCCTCGATTTTAGGAAGGCCTCCGTCACGGAACTCGGCAATCTTGGGTGCGTAGAAATATTTCGCATAGTCGCGAAGGAATCCGCAAACTCCCTCTCTGCCAAACTTCATACCGCAATATTTGAGTGCGAAATCACCCGAAAGATGGAAATCGCGGTGCAAATACTTCTGTCCGTCACGGCATACGTCTGCCACAACACAGTCGGGAGTGGGGACGGTATAATCGAAGTCGGGCTTGTGACCCTCCTCGTAAAGTATGGACGAGCAGCTTGCATTCGCTATATTGGTATGGTCACGCTCGTAGCATGCACCGTATCTGCGGAGAACTCTGTCGTAAATAACACGGCAGTGCTCACAGTAATCGTGATAGGGCTCTACGTGCTCAAGCTTGTTGAGCATACCCTTGGACGGGCAGTAACGCATGATGGAGAAGGAATAACGAAGCTTGGGATTGTAAATAGAGTAGACGTTACACGCCTCCTCGGGAATAGACTTTCCCCAATAGGCTCTCGCACCGTCAAAGCCGCCGAAACGCTCGCACTTGGATGCAAGAGAATCGGGGTTAGTGAGGTCGCCGAGACTGTAATCCGCAATATAATCCCAATATTCGCGAACTGCCTTGTCACCTCCGCAATTTTTCGCAAGGTACTTAAAGAACTCGCTGTAAAGAGGAATAAATTCTGTACAAGAGATCATGATAGCTCCTTATATGATATAGAATCTGTATTCTGCCTCTCCGGTAGCCTCGTCGTACTTATCGAGAGAGAAGCCGAGTCCTGCCGCATCAGCCATGGATGCGTAAAGAGTGCGTGTCTCCTCAATATAATAGTCACTCATCTTCTGACCGAGAGTAGCTGCGTACTCGATAACGGGAGACTTATCGATTCTGACTCTGAGCTCGTTATCGGTAAGCTCGGTGTGAAGGACCTCGGAGGACTCCTCGATAAGATAGAGCTTCTCAAGCCAAGCCTTCACTGCGGGAAGTCCGCCCGCCTTGAAACCGTCAATTATGGGAGAATAATAATATCTCGCATAATCGTCAAGGAATCCGCGTACGCCCTCGATGCCGAACTGCTCTGCACAGTAGCGGAGTGCGTTGTCGGCGATGAGGTGGAAGTCACGGTGAAGATACTTCTTTCCCTCTCTCTTCTCATCGATGACGATACAGTCCTCGGTGGGAACGGACAGATCGTGATTGGGCTTTTTACCCGTCTCGAAGAGCCAGGATCTGCAGCGTGCGTGATCGCACTCGGATGCGTCCCTCTCGTAGGTGATACCGTACTTCTCAAGCACACGTGCGTAGATAACGTTACAGTGCTCGCAGTAGTTGTGATAGGGCTCAACGTGCTTAAGCTCGTTAAGCATACCCTTGGAGGGGCAGTATCTCATAACGGAGTAGGTGTACTTCTCCTTATCGTTATGTATCTTATAGAAGTCGCACGCCTCCTCGGTGAGGGTGTGTCCCCAATAAGCACGGGCACCCTCGTAGCCTCCGTAAAGCTCACACTTGGAGGCAAGGGAGTTGGGGTTGGTCTTATCGCCGATGGAGGTATCGGAAAGATAGATCCAATACGCCATTACGGCATCGTCGCCCCCTCCTCTTTTAGCAAGATACTTAAAGAACTCGCTGTAAAGAGGAATAAATTCGGTACAGGAAATCATTTTGACTCCTCTTTTCTTAATTATTTGAGGTCGGAGAAGAGCTTCTTGATTCCATCGACAACGATATTCTCGGTCGAACGGTCAAGCTTCGAGCTACGTGCCTCATATCCGCCCTCGTCATAGGCAGACTCGGTGGGGAAATAGCAATCTCCGCCGTTGGTCAGGCAGCACACGAAGGTAGCACCGAAGAGGCTCTCACGCTCAACGCGTCTTCCTATTTCAACGAAGAGCTCACCGGGGATACCGACGAGAGCAAAGTCGCCTATGGAGATAGCACTGAGAACAAAGTTGAAGGAGTCGGGGCCGTTGAGAAGTCTGACGATTCTGTTAGCCTCTGCAACCGCAGTGGTAAGCTCCATCGCCTTGAAGGGGATCTCATCCTGGCGTCCGTTATTGTAGAGCTCGAGAAGTGCTCTCGCCTCTGCCTCTCTCTCGTTTTCTCTGTGCGAGGGGATGTCTATCGACTTAACGCCGAACTTGATATTGCTCTGCTCAATAGGAAGAGTCTTTCCGCATATTGCAAGAACTGCACCTGCAACAACACGTCCCATATGCTTCGCATGCTCGTATCCTCTCGGAACGCCGTCGAAGCTGTCGTAGTCAAGTCCCACTCTGTCGTTTGCACTTGGGGAAGTGTTAATGTGGTTAACGTCACCCTGCGAGCCGGTGAGGAATATACACTTAACTCCGTCAACAGCCTTTTCGATAGTAGTTCTGACAAAGCCGGGCCAATCGGCGGAAACAAGCTCTCCGCCTACGCTGTCCGCGTGAGTTCCGAAGCACACCGCATAGATGTCATCCTTACCCTCACGCTCGATCTTAAGGAGCTGAACCTTATCGTTCGGTGTTCCGAGAGCGTGGTCAATGTTAGGATTATCTACTCCGGGGTTGGTCTGAACTCCGCCGTCCTTCATTCTGTAACGGCGTATGAAGGAGATATTCTCTGCCTTGCCGTCAGCATAAGAAAGCTTCGCAGGGCAAAGGTCGGCGATAGCCTCCTTCGATGCATCGACCATGGAATCAAGGAGCTGCTGCTCGTATTCCATAGCAACGGCACCCGTTCCAAGGGAGCCTACCGCACCGGGCTGACCGCCTGTATGTGTGTGAGAGCAGTTGATGAAGATTGCATCGGGGTGAACGCCCGTAGCCTTGGATATAGCATCACGGTATCCGTTGCACTGCTCGGTGGAAAATTCGATAACCTCCACGGAGATAACAAGAGCACAGATCGCACCGTCCGAGATGGCAACCGCAGACGTATAGAGATCATCAAGAACTCCCTTTACGTTTCTTGCCATAAAATATCCGGTAATGGGTGTACCCATCGGCGGAGTAATACATACTCTGCCGAAGCCTGCTGTAATTTTACTCATTTGGCACCTCTTATATTAAAGCTCGCCGATCTCTACCATCTGAGCTCTTACCTTATCAACAAGCTCGGGGTTGGGAGTGAACTTGTGGTCAGCACAGAACATACCGTCCATACCGAGAAGGTTCATAGCGATAGTGAAGATGTAAAGAAGAGCGTATCCGGGATAACCGAGAAGAGCGTCTCTGAACTTAAGGATGTTGTTGAGGTAAACGCCTGCTGCCTTGATATCGCCTGCCTTGTAAGCCTCAACGAACTTCTTAGCGTTCTTGGGAGTGCAGGAGAACATACCGTCAAGAACCTTGTTGATTCCGCTAAAGGAAAGAGCTACGTCGAATACGTCGATATTGGAGTAGAGAACCTCGAAATCGGGGTATGCGTGTGCAAGCTGTCTTGCAAGAACGATATCACCGGTCTTGATACCTGCGATCTTGCCTGCCTTGATGAGCTTATCAACAAGAGGGAAGTTGATCTTTACCTTAGTTACAACAGCGAGGTCGTAGAGGTAAATGGGGTACTCGGAATAATCAGCGATGGAAGAGAAGAATCTGAAGAGCTCAGGATCGGTAGCGGTTGCATAGAAGGGAGTGGTAAGAACGATACCGTCAATGTTAAGACCCTTGATCATATCAAGTCTGTCCTTAACTCTCCAGGTGGAGTTATCCATAGCACCTACGAAGAGGGGAAGTCTGCCTGCAACAGCGTCAACTGCAATTCTTACAGCCTCTGCCCAAGCGGTGTTCTTAACCTCGGACTGGATACCCATGCTACCGAGAAGAAGGAGTCCCGATGCACCTGCATCGATCTGCATATCGATCTCCTTACGAAGAGAAGCCTCAACAACGTTGCCGTCTGCATCGAGGGGTGTACCGAGAGCGGTATAGAAGCCTGCCTTTAACTTTTCCATTTTAAAAAATCTCCTTTTGTTTAAAAAAATTTATTTTGAATTTATTTCTTTTCTCATTTTTTCGGGTGACATCTTGTAATAACGCTTGAACGCAAGAGCGAAGCCGTTATAGGACGAGAATCCCACCATCTTGGCAATATCCGCGACCTGCTCACCCGACTCGATAAGCTTTCTCGCATGCGACATACGCATAGTCAGGATAAGCTCGGAATAGGACATTCCGTAATTTTTCTTTATCACCCTACCGATATGCGTCGGGGTGAAGCCGGTTTTCTCCGCCACCTCACGCAGGGTGATCGAGGACATATAATTCTGCATAAGGCAGTCCTCGATGATGACGTAGTCATAGGAAAGACCGAGCGACTCACGCTTAACGGTGCCGTCATCCTCGGCAAGACCCATCTCACGGAGAAGCGAGAAGTAGGCGAGCGTCAAGGCGGACTTGGTGATGACCTCACCGTCTCTGCCCGAATATCTCATAGCCTCGAAGAATTCTGCGGCGTAGGAAACCGTCTTTGCCGCATTACCGTGGACGGTGACTCCGTCGGTGGAAAACGGCAGGGGCATATTATCCCCTCCCTCATCGCTCACAACGGATACTCTGACGTCGACCTTATTACAGTCGGGAGAATAATCGGTGATGAGATGGGGTGTCTTCGGAGGAATGATGACGGCGGTGTTGGCAGTGAGAAGCCATTCTCCCTCGTCAGCCTTGAGTCTGCACGTGCCCGATATTATGAAATGTAATTCAAAGCTCGAGTGAAGGTGCTGGAAGGTAGTTCTGTATATCGGTCTATGCTGTTTATCCGAGAAAACAAAGCTCAGGGTAGTTCTCTCGAGCTTAAGAATAATTGACCTGTTACACATCGGTGTTTTATCCTTCATACGTACCTCCCGCAATTATTTACGCACGTGCGTAGTCTATCACTGCTATTATAACAAGAAAAAATTAAAAAGTAAACAAAAGAATAATACATTTTTGAACAAAAAAGTGCATTTTCTTTAGTTTTGGAGAGTCACCGATACCCCCTACCCTCTAAAAAGGGGCAAATGGGGTTTTGCTCTTGACAAAATCTCTTATATGGAGTATACTTAAGTTTGAGGTTAAACTTACAATCAGGAGGCCATAAAACCTATGGATTTCAATTTAAGCACAATAGGATCCTACATATCGCTGGGTATTCTCGGATTTGTTGCACTGTCTGCACTCTGTGCCTTAGTATTCGGTTTTAAGAGGGGATTTTCAAAATCTCTTCTTCGACTTATAACAGTAGCAATAGCTGCTGTCGGAGCCTTTCTCGTTGCGGCGAGTCTCAGCACCGCAGTTGCGAATGCAGTAGCGGACAAGGGCTTGGTGGAGATCATCAAGGGGATAGAGGACAAGACCGGTGCCTTTATCGATGATCCCGCTATATACGATCTGATCGATTCGTTTGACAAAGACACTGCCGCTATGGTAATATCTCTCATTGTCTCGATCGTTATCGTTCCTATCGTATTCATTCTTCTCTTCTACGTTTTCAAGCTAGTAACGCTTCTTATCTTCTGGCTCCTGTCGGCTATGACGGGACTCAACAGAAAGCATAAGAACTTCATCTCGAGAGTTCTCGGAGTGCTCATCGCAGCAGTTCAGGGCGTTATCATCGCAGGAGTTGTTCTCCTTCCCGTTGCGGGATTTGCATCGCTTGCCGATGAGGCAACTCAGAACATGATCGATGCATCCGAGGACGAGGAAAGTGCGAAGTCCATCATTGATTTCCGTGAGAATATACTTAACGATATTCTTGAGAATCCCGTAATATCCGTTATCCTTGACGCAGGCGGAAAGGATTTATTCAAGACGATGACCTCTGTTGAATACGAGGGTGACAAGTTCTCGGCATACGATGAGATGCTGGTGCTCACAGACATATACGTAGACGTCACGGGTGTATCCAGCTGGGAGAACCCCACCGAGGACGACAACAAGAGGGTCGAGGCTCTCGGCGATAAGATCGCGGACAATTACTTCACCTCCACCGTTGTGTCGGGTATACTCAGCGGCTTCTCCACTGCAATCGAAAACGAGACGCTTGTCGTAAGCATGGATGAGCCTCTCGGCTCGCTCTTCAAGTCCATGATCTCTGTATTCACAACGAGCACAAGGGATAATCTTAAGGACGATCTTAACACTATCACTCACGTATATTCGATCCTCGGTAAGTACGAGGTTCTCAATTCCTTCGACGATTCGGATAAGCTCCGTACTGCCCTTCTCACCAAGCATTCCGACGGTGAGACTGAGAAGACGGTCATCGACTACGTGGTCGACGAGCTCTACAAGAATCCCCGTACCGCTCCCGTTGTTAACTCCCTGACCGAGATATCCATTAAGGTCATGTGCGAGCAGATGGGTCTTGACGAGGATGCGGCAGAAATTTATGAAAACGTCAAGGGCGGAGTCAAGGACGTGCTTGCAAAGAACGAGGCCGACTACGCTACGAGAGAGGAATACGTAGAGGATATCTCCAAGGATCTCGACGCTACTCTCAAGGAGAACAACATCGAGGTTGACGAGGCTACTCTTAACAACATGTCCGAGTACATCGCTGACAATTACAGCGACAAGGATATGGAGAACCTCACCGATGAGGATATCAACAAGGCGATCCTCTCCTACTACAACGCATACGCTGAGGCTAACCCCGATGCGACTCTTCCCGAGGGGGTTATTCCTCAGGAGTAATCGACCCGAGAGGTAATTCCGAAAATCATTAATATCCCAAAAAGGACAGAGAAAGCATTGCGATCTCTGTCCTTTTTTACCGTCCGTTTTGTTATCAACCGCCGACAAAAAAGCTGAGCCGCTTACCCTTTCCAAGGCATATGGCTCAGCTGATTTTTTATTTTCTTTTTGCGGTCTGGTCGCAATAGATGCACTTTCCCTCACGGAAGAGCTTCTTTATACCACGCTCGGTCGAGGTGATACAGTGAGTATTCACGCACTCGAGCGACAGGTCGGGCTCGCCGTCCGTACGGGCATCCGAGACTCCGCGTGTACCGAGGAGCATGGTGATAAGTGCCATGCGGATGTATCTGCCGTACTTCGCCTGATCGAAGTAATGTGCTCTAGGATCATCGTCGACGTCGACGCTGATTTCGTTGACACGGGGGAGGGGGTGGAGTACCGAAAGAGTCTCCTTCGCAAGGGTCATCTTCTCGGCATCGAGGACGTAGACGTCCTTCAGCCTCTCGTACTCCTCGGCGGACTCAAATCTCTCCGCCTGAATTCTCGTCATATAGAGAATATCGAGAGTGCCAATCGCCTCCTCGAGGCTCTCGCACTCGGTATAGGGGCATTTGCCCTCTCCGAGATGCTCCTCCTTCACGTAGTCGGGGATACGGAGCTCCTTCGGCGAGATGAGAACGAAGCTGATGCCCTCGTATCTCGAGAGTGCCGCTATCAGCGAGTGCACGGTTCGGCCGTACTTGAGGTCGCCGCAAATACCAACTACAAGGTTATCGAGCCTGCCAAGCTTATGCTTGACGGTAAAGAGGTCGGTAAGCGTCTGGGTGGGGTGGAAATGTCCGCCGTCGCCCGCATTGATGATCGGAACGTCCGAGACACGGGATGCGACAATCGGAGCACCCTCCTTCGGATGACGCATGGTGATGATGTCCGAATATGCGGACACCATACGGATGGTATCCGACACGGTCTCACCCTTCATAACCGACGTGCTCGCCGCCTGGTCGAAGCCGAGAACGCTGCCACCGAGCGACATCATAGCAGAGGTAAAAGAAAGACGGGTTCTCGTCGAGGGCTCGAAGAAGAGAGTGCCCATTATCTTACCGTGGCAGACGTCCTTATACTTATCGGGGTCAGCCATCATATCTGTGGCCGTGTCGATAAGGGAGCTTATCTCCTTAACTGTGAGGTCGAGAATGTTTATTATATTTCTCATTTAAGCCTTCGCTCCGTAGGTCTCGAGATACTTTCTGATACGTGCAACGTTCTCGGCGTTCGCACTGTCCTCCTCGAGATACTCGATGATGTCGTAAACGTCAACAACGGAATATACGGGGAAGCCGAACTCCTCGCCGACCTCAGCCATAGCGGACTTCTCGCCTCTTCCCTTTTCCTTTCTGTCAACCATAACGAAGGTTGCGGCAACACGTGCACCGTTAATGCCGCCGAGGATCTCCATGCTCTCGCGGATCGCAGTACCTGCGGTAATAACGTCCTCAACGATGACGATATCCTCGCCCTCCTTCGGAACGTAGCCTACGAAAACTCCGCCCTCACCGTGATCCTTCGCCTCTTTTCTGTTGAAGAAGAAGGGGACGTCAAGACCCGACTTGGAAAGAGCGATAGAGGATGCAACGGCTATGGAGATGCCCTTGTATGCGGGGCCGTAGAGCACTGTTCTTTTGTTGCCAACCTTATCGAGGTAGCTCTTCGCATAGAACTCACCGAGCTTAGCGATCTGGTCGCCCGTTTTGATCTCGCCGGCGTTAATGAAATAGGGGATCTTTCTTCCGCTCTTAGCAGTGAAGTCACCGAACTTGAGAACGCCTGCACCCTCAAGAAACTTTATAAATTCTCTTTTGTAGCCTTCCATTTTCAAATCTCCTTATCCTATGAACTCAAGACAGCATCTCTCATACGCCGCAACGGGATCAGCCGCCGCAGTGATGGGTCTGCCTACAACGATATAGTCAGAGCCGATAGCCTTCGCATCGGCGGGGGTCATTACTCTTACCTGATCGCCCTTGTCACCGTCAGCAAATCTGACGCCGGGGGTGACGGTTACGAAGTCCTTGCCGCACTTATCGTGTACCTTACCTGCCTCGAGGGGCGAGCATACGATACCGTCAAGTCCCGCACTCTTGGCACAGGATGCATAGTGCATTACAACCTTATCAAGGGGCTCGTTAATGAGAAGGTCGGACTTCATTCTCTCCTCGCTGGTCGAGGTAAGCTGAGTTACCGCAATAAGCAGGGGTCTTGTGCCGTCAGGACGTGTAAGTCCCTCAAGAGCCGCCTCCATCATAGCTACGGTACCTGCGGCGTGCAGGTTGGTCATATCAACGTCAAGGCGTGAAAGAACAGCCATAGCCTTCTTAACCGTATTGGGGATATCGTGAAGCTTGAGGTCGAGGAATATCTTATGTCCTCTTCTCTTGATCTCTCTTACGATTTCGGGGCCCTCTGCATAATAGAGCTCCATACCGATCTTTACAAACGGCTTCTTACCCTCAAACTTATCAAGAAACTTGAAGGTATCCTCCGCACTCGCAAAGTCACATGCAATAATTACGTCCTTTCCCATCAGTGTGCACCTCCTATTATATCCTTTAATTCTTTTATTCCGTATTTTTCCATCGCACCGGGGAGAGCTTCTATAATGTCTCTCGATGCATAGGGGTTAACGAGATTCTCCGCTCCGACCTCGACAGCCGTCGCACCAGCGAGCATAAGCTCGATCACGTCATCGGCCGTGGATACTCCGCCCATTCCTACGATCGGTATCTTCACCGCATCAAAGACCTGGTATATCATTCTGACCGCAACGGGCTTGATAGCGGGGCCTGAGAAGCCTCCCGTCTTGTTTGCGATTATGGGCTTTCTCTTCTTCAAGTCGATACGCATACCCATAAGCGTATTGATGAGGCTGACGCCGTCAGCACCTCCCGCCTCGCACGCCTTGGCGATGGAGACGATATCGGTGACGTTGGGCGAAAGCTTGATGATGATAGGTCTTTTCGTTACCTCTCTCACTGCCCTTGTGACAGTCTCTGCCATCTCGGGAGACGTACCGAAGCTCATACCGCCTCCGTGTACGTTAGGGCAGGAGATATTGATCTCAAACCAGCCGATACCCTCTACCGTGTCAAGTCTTCTGACAGTCTCAACGTACTCGTCAAGCGAGAAGCCCGAGACGTTAGCCATGACCGGCTTACGGAATACCGAGAAGAGCCTCGGGAGCTCCTCGGAGATAACCTTATCGACGCCGGGGTTCTGAAGACCTACTGCGTTGAGCATTCCCGACGGGCACTCCGCAATTCTCGGAGTGGGGTTGCCGAATCTCGGCTCAAGAGTCGTGCCCTTGAATGAAAGAGTGCCGAGGACGTTGATATCATAGAGCTCGGCAAACTCATAGCCGAAGCCAAACGTACCGCTGGCGGGGATAATGGGGTTATCGAGCGTGATACCGCACAGATCTACCTTAGTATTTACCATATTATCTCCTCCTTTACAAGCACGGGGCCGTCTCTGCATATACGCTTGTTGCCGTATTTAGTCTTACACGTGCATCCCATACACGCACCGAAGCCGCATCCCATACGCTCCTCGAAGCTGAACTGACCCGAGGTCTCACTCTTATCATACACCGCACGAAGCATGGGCTCGGGACCGCAGGTGTAGAAATAAGTATAGCTGACACCCTTCATAGCGTCGGTAACGAAGCCCTTTATGCCGTAGCTTCCGTCGACGGTGGTGACGAGCACTCTCGCACCGAGAGCAAGGAACTCATTCTCATAGAAGACCTCGTCACGCGAGCCGAAGCCGAGTATGACTGTGGGTGTCTTTCCTTCAGCTATAAGCTTCTTAGCAAGTAGGTACATGGGGGGCACACCCGCACCGCCTCCGATAAGGAGGGGGGAGTCACCCGAGGGGGTAAGATCGTAGCCGTTGCCAAGACCTGTGAGGGTGAGAATTTTCTCTCCTCTTTTCATCTCTGCCAGCTTCTCGGTGCCTGCACCGACGACCTTATATATGATAGTGAGCCTTGCACCGACGGCATCACATACCGAGATGGGTCTGCGAAGATAGAAGCCGTCGAGCTTGAGATTCACAAACTGACCGGAGGCTGTGACCTCGGAAATATCGCCCGAGATCACCATCTCGTAGGTGTTCTTCGCAATTAGTCTATTGGATACTATTTCAAATAAGGAATCCTTCATTTTAACTCCTTTTTTGCAATTCTTTGTTTACATTTACGCATCGATCGTGGAGATTTTGTTGGTGATCTCCTCGAGGACGTCAAGAACGATACGAACGGTATCGAGGTTCGAGAAGAGGGTTACTCCGTTCTCGACAGCACATCTTCTGATAGCGACTCCGTCATCGTAGTGAACGCCCGACATGATCGCACGGGTGTTGATCACGTAGCTGACGTAGCCAGCACGGATGGAGTCGAAGATCTCCTCGCTTCCCTCAAGAAGCTTTTTACGTACACGGGTACGGATGCCGTGCTCCTTTAAGAAGTTAGCAGTGCCGATGGTGGCCTCGATATTGAAGCCCATATCGTAGAAGCGGCGAACAAGAGGAAGAGCCTCTTCCTTGTCCTCGTCTGCAAGCGTTACGATAACGGTACCGTAGTTCTGGAGGTTAACGCCTCCTGCGATAAGAGCCTTCTGCATTGCACGGGAAAGCTTATCGTCATAACCGATCGCCTCACCTGTGGACTTCATCTCGGGAGAGAGATATGCATCAAGTCCGCGAAGCTTGGTGAAGGAGAATACGGGAACCTTTACGTAATAGCGTTTCTTCTCCTCGGGGTAGATATCGAAGATGCCCTGCTCCTTGAGAGACTTGCCGAGGATACACTCGGTAGCGATGTCTGCGAGAGAGTAGCCCGTAGCCTTCGAGAGGAAGGGAACGGTTCTTGAGGAACGGGGGTTAACCTCGATAATATATACGTTCTCGTTTGAATCTACGATGAACTGAATGTTGTAAAGGCCGACTATGCCTATGCCGAGACCGAGCTTCTTCGCATACTGGAGGATCGTACCCTTCACCTTATTGGATATGGAGAATGCGGGATACACGCTGATGGAGTCGCCCGAGTGAACACCGGTACGCTCAACGAGCTCCATAATACCGGGAACGAACACGTTGGTACCGTCGCAGATGGCGTCGACCTCAACCTCCTTACCGCTGATATACTTATCAACGAGAACGGGCTTGTCCTCATCGATCTCAACGGCAGTCTTCAGGTAGTGACGGAGCTGCTCCTCGTTACCTACGATCTGCATTGCACGTCCTCCGAGAACGAAGGAGGGACGAACGAGAACGGGATATCCGATCTTGGATGCCGCCTCAACACCGTCCTCAATCTTTGTTACCGCTCTGCCCTCGGGCTGAGGAATGCCGAGCTCCTTGAGAAGCTTCTCGAATGCGTCTCTGTTCTCTGCTCTGTCGATAGCCTCACAATCGGTACCGATGATCTTGACACCGAGGTCGTGAAGGGGCTGTGCAAGATTGATAGCGGTCTGTCCGCCGAGCGAAGCAACAACGCCATCGGGATGCTCGAACTCGATGATGTTCATAACGTCCTCGGTAGTGAGGGGCTCAAAGTAGAGCTTATCTGCCGTTGTATAGTCGGTGGAAACCGTCTCGGGGTTGTTATTGATAATAATTGCCTCGTAGCCGGAATTCTTGATGGTCTGTACTGCGTGAACGGTGGAGTAGTCGAACTCTACGCCCTGACCGATACGGATGGGACCCGCACCAAGAACCACGATCTTCTTCTTATCGGTAAGCACCGAAGCATTCTCGCCGGTGTAGGATGAATAGAAGTAGGGGATATACGCTCCTGTATGGCAGGTATCCACCATACGGAAGACGGGGAAGAGGTTATGCTCTTTTCTGAACTTGAAGACGTCAAGCTCGGAGCACTTCCAGAGTCTTGCAACATACTTGTCGGAGAAGCCCATCTTCTTTGCCGATTTGAGAGTCTCAAGATCGAAGACGTGAGATTCGAGATCCTTTTCCTTGTTTATTATGTTATTGATAGCATCGAGGAAGTAGGGAGTGATCTTCGTGATACCGTGTATCTCCGATACCGTCGCACCGCGGTAAAGAAGCTCTGCGATAGCGAAGATATTGTCGTCACGGAACTCGCTGATATAGGTGCGAAGCTCCTCATCGGTCATACTGTCAAACTTGTGGTGATAGATGTGATTAACGCCGATCTCGAGCGAGCGAACTCCCTTGAGAAGGCACTCCTCAAGATTAGAGCCGATGCCCATGACCTCACCCGTCGCCTTCATCTGAGTGCCGAGCTGATTGGAGGCTGTTGTGAACTTGTCGAAGGGGAATCTCGGAAGCTTAGCAATAACGTAGTCGAGTCTTGGCTCGAATGCCGCATTGGTGTTGGCGATCCTGATATCCTCAAGTGCCATACCGACGGCGATCTTAGCCGTTACTCTTGCAATGGGGTAGCCTGATGCCTTGGAAGCAAGTGCAGACGAGCGTGAAACTCTGGGGTTGACCTCGATGAGATAGTACTGTCTGGAATGGGGGTCGAGTGCGAACTGTACGTTACATCCGCCCTCGATCTTGAGCTCCTTGATGATCTTTATTGCGGAATCGTTGAGCATCTTCTCATCCTCTTTGGAGAGGGTCATTATGGGAGCTACAACGAGCGAGTCACCGGTATGAACGCCAACGGGGTCGATGTTCTCCATACCGCAGATGGTGATAGCGTGGTTGTTAGAGTCACGCATAACCTCAAACTCGATCTCCTTATATCCTTTAACGCTCTTTTCTATAAGAACCTGATGGACTGGGGAGAGCTTGAAGGCATTCTTACCGATATCGAGAAGCTCCTCCTCATTGTTCGCAAAGCCGCCGCCCGTGCCGCCGAGGGTGAATGCGGGACGGAGAACTACGGGGTAGCCGATCTTCTCTGCCGCAGCCTTTGCCTCATCAAGGTTATAGGTGATCTCGGAGGGGATAGTGGGCTCGCCGATGGACTGACAAAGCTCCTTGAAGAGCTCTCTGTCCTCTGCTCTCTCGATGGACTCACTCGACGTACCGAGAAGCTCAACTCGGCACTCCTTGAGAATACCCTTCTTCTCGAGCTGCATGGCGAGGTTGAGTCCTGTCTGTCCGCCGATACCGGGAAGTATCGCATCGGGACGCTCGTACCTGATGATCTTCGCGATATACTCGAGTGTAAGAGGCTCCATATAGACCTTATCAGCGATGGTGGTATCTGTCATAATGGTAGCGGGGTTGGAGTTAACGAGAATAACCTCGTAGCCCTCCTCCTTCAAGGCAAGACACGCCTGAGTTCCTGCATAATCAAACTCTGCCGCCTGACCGATAACGATGGGGCCCGAGCCGATTATCATAATCCTTTTTAGATCATTTCTCTTTGCCACTTTTATATTCCTCCATTTAATTATTCTTAAGAAGCGTCTCTGACAGATATACGGGACGTCCGCCGTATACTGTTGCAAGACATTTACCGAACACTTCCCTGCCCTCGAAGGGGGTCGCTCTGCCTCGTGAGAGGAAGCGGTCGGGGTCGATTTTATATTTCTCCGAGAGGTCGAAGACGGTGAAGCCCACGTCGCTTGTCAGCGAGAATCTCTCACGGGGACGTATCGATATAAGCTCAACAAGACGTGAAAGGGTTATCACGCCCTTCATGACAAGCTCGGTATAGAGTATGGGAAATGCGGTCTCAAGCCCGACAACACCCATAAGGCTCTTCTCGAGTCCGCGTGACTTCTCCTCACGGCTGTGGGGAGCGTGGTCGGTTGCGATCATATCTACCGTGCCGTCCTTGATTCCCTCGATGAGGGCGAGTCTGTCACGCTCGGAGCGGAGGGGAGGATTCATCTTAAATCTTCCGTCCTCCATGAGGTCGGCATCCGTAAGGGTCAGGTAATGGGGAGCTGTCTCACAGGTGATATCGACACCGCGTGCCTTCGCCTCACGGATCAGGGCAACGCTCTCGGCGGTCGATATATGGCAGACGTGATAGGGGCATCCCGTCTCCTCGGCAAGTGCAATATCACGCTCTATCTGCTTCCACTCACTCTCCGAGGATATTCCTCTGTGTCCGTGGGTGCGTGCGTACTCGCCGTCATGGACGTATCCGCCGAAGAGGAGCGAGTTATCCTCGCAGTGTGCGACGATCATCTTACCGAGTGAGCGAGCCTTAAGCATCGCACCTCTCATCATCTCATCCGACTGCACGCCTCTGCCGTCATCCGAGAAGGCTGCAACGTCGGGAGCCATCCCCTCCATATCCGAGAGCTCCTCTCCCATTTCTCCAACGGTTATCGTACCGTAGGGGAGAACGGAAATGCAGGCACCTCTGCGGAAAGCACGGAGCTCCTCCTCAAGATGCTCACGCGAGTCGGGTGTGGGGTTGAGGTTAGGCATGGCGATAACCGAGGTGTATCCGCCCGCCGCCGCCGCGGACGTACCGCTCTCAACAGTCTCCTTATAAGAAAATCCCGGCTCTCGAAGATGTACGTGAACATCCGAAAAACCGGGAAAGACAGCAATATTATTAAAAACGGGACAGGTAAGCGAGGACGTCTCGCCTGTAAAAACAGAAAGGTCAGCACCGTCAAGCATCATATCTGCACGCATCTCGGCACCGTTAATAAAAGCTATGGCATTCTTAAAAAGTGCTTTCATCTTGGTCTTCCCCTCTCTTAATATCTGATCTTTGAAAAATCCTATATTACGGGATCTCATAACAAGAATACCCTCGCGTGGTATGCACGAGCGTATGCAGGATATGAAAACCCTTCTCGGCATCTCTGTACCGAATTTAAAGGATTTTTGTTTTCTATTTATTATACCACACGCGTGTGTGGCTTGTCAAGGAAAAAGTTGATCCTTTTCTCCGTACAGGTGACTAAAATTTGAAGGACTTCTCCCGTCTCTTTTTGTCGAAGTGACGAATGTTTGAAAAATGAGAACTTTTTTTACAAAAACAGTGTACAAACGCAAAAAAATATGTTAAAATACCCGTGTAATCTATTTCAAAAAATAATTTTTACCGGGGTGATATTATGAAGAAGATCTATGAAGGCAAAACTAAGGACGTATACGCTCTTGAAAACGGAAACGTATGCTTAAAGTTCAAGGATGACTGCACGGGCAAGGACGGAAAGTTCGATCCTGGTGAAAACAGTGTCGGTCTTACCATCGACGGAATTGGAAGAGCTAATCTCGAGACCTCTATCTACTATTTCGAGCTTCTCAAGAAGGCAGGAATCAAGACTCACTACGTAAGTGCTGATCTTGATGCTACTACTATGGAGGTTCTTCCCGGAAAGGTATTCGGTCACGGTCTTGAGGTAATCTGCCGTCTTGTTGCTACGGGAAGCTTCATCAGAAGATACGGCGAGTATATCGCTGACGGTACTGTGCTCGAGGGTGGCTACGTGGAGTGCACCTTCAAGAATGACGAGAAGGGCGATCCCCTTGTAACCGGCGAGGGTCTTGTGGCTCTCGGAGTTATGTCCTACGAGATGTTCGAGTCCATGAAGGAGCAGACGCTCAGGATCACGAAGATCGTTGCAGACGATCTTAAGACCATCGGTCTTGATCTTTGGGACATCAAGTTTGAGTTCGGCTACAACGGCGACGAGGTTATCCTCATCGACGAGATCGCATCGGGCAACATGAGAGTTTACAAGGACGGCACCATTGTCGATCCCGTAGAGCTTACCAAGCTTATTCTTAACAGATAACCACTTTTATATTATACCGAAAAGGAGCGGATGATCACGCTCCTTTTTTTCACTTGTTTTTTCTTTCAATTTGTGATATACTTGTTTCACTAAGCTTGCGGAGGGACTATGCTTTATAACAATCTCGCCGGGTATCTTAAGAAAAGATACGGTGCCAAGGTAGGAAAAATATGTATTGACGGCGGCTTCACCTGTCCTAACAGAGACGGGGCGTGCTCTCGGGGCGGATGCATCTATTGCACAGAGCGTGGCTCGGGCGATCACATTGATTCGCTGAAGCCTATCGGAGTGCAGGTTAAGGACACGCTTGAGTCCGGAAGATATGAGAAGTATATCGCATATTTTCAGAATTACACCAACACGTATGCAAGCGTGGACGTGCTGAAGGAGAGATACGGTTCCGCCCTTATAGATGATAGAATAGTGGCTCTCGCTGTTGGCACTCGCCCCGACTGTATTGACGAGGAGATCGCAGAGCTTCTCGCATCGTACACGGCGAAATATGACGTATGGGTGGAGCTCGGACTCCAGACTGCGAGTGACAGAATAGGTAAGATCATCAACAGAGGCTATACGAGAGAGGTATTCGAGAGGGCGGCAGAGATACTGAGGAAGCACTCCATACCCTTCGTTGTGCATATGATAATAGGTCTGCCGACGTCGGAGGAGGCGGACGTATACGAGACGGTGGACGTCATCAACAGATCTGGTGCGTGGGGAGTTAAAATACACTCCATTTACGTTGCCGAGGGTACGCAGCTTGCTAAAATGTACAGAGATTCTCTATACACGCCCCCCACCCTTGAAGAATTTGTGTCGCTGGCGGCGGGATGTGTGGCGAGGCTCAACCCAAATACGGTAATACACCGACTGACGGGTGACTGCCCTCTCGGGATGCTTGTCGCTCCCGAATGGAATAAGGACAAAAATCTCATTCTCGAGAAAATAAGAGAGCATCTGACTGAGAAGGGACTCAGGCAGGGGTCGCTCTACAACTAAAAAAAGGAGACCCGTGCGGTCTCCGTTTTTCTTTCACTTATTATCTTTAGTATCCTTTTCCTTCGCCTTAATACGTCTTTGTGCACGTCTTATCTCCTGATTAGCCGCGATGTACATATTTATCGTGGTATCAAGAGTCGAGCGGAGTGCGGAACGCATCTTCTCGGGCATGGTGCGTGTTTTTCTGTAAAGGCTAAGAAGCTCTATTTCATCATCCGAAAGCTCGGAGCTGTCTCCCCTGAGGGGAATATTCATAAGCTCGCTTACGTTCATGGAGAAACGCTCGGAGATATCGGGAAGCATACGCATAAAGGATGCAGAGCGGCCTCGCCTCCAGTTATTCACCGTCTTCTCGGGAATATCAAACGCACGCTCAAAGGCGGCATCGCTCTCATACTCCGAATCGATAAGAAGCAGTATCTTCTCTCTTATAAGCTCAGTTGTTTCACTTTTCATTTTCTCTTCCTGCCTCCTTTGCTTTTTCCTCTCGGTGCTGTCAGATAGAAGGGCTTTTTCTCCTCTTTTTCCTGACACCCCTCGGTCTTTTTGCGTTTTTCCTTATTTTCCTTATTGGTGGAGAAGCCGAATTTTCCAAGCTTTTCACCGAGGGCGAAGTACTCCCCGTGGGCATATGCCAAGAGCCCTGCACGGTCGAGCATTATCCGCCCGTCCTTATCGAGAATCCTCTCGTCACAGCTGACCGAGACAATATCCGCATAGAAAACGTCATGGGAGCCCATCTCGACAATATCGGTGACCTTACATTCAAGTGCCAGGGGTGACTCCTCTACGGTTGGGGCACTTACCTCAAGGCTCTCGGTAGGAGTGAGTCCCGTACCCTGCCACTTATCAACCTTCATACCGGTGTATATGCCTGCATAGTCAACGGCTACCGCCATATCCTCGGTGGTAAGATTGATGACAAATTCACGCTTTTCAAGAAGCATTGCATAGGAATGTCTTAATTTCCGCACTGAAATATAGGTTTTCGGCGGGTGGGTCGCAAGGATACCCGTCCAGCCTATCGTTATCATATTCGACGTCTCCATATCCCCGACGGTTACGAGGACGGGAGGAAGTGGTGCTGTCAGTGCCCCCGGCTTAAGATTCCTTCTTGCCATCCTTACCCTCCTTGATTATAGCAAGCCACATACGTGTAAGAAGCGACGTGGGCAAAAGCTTCGAGAGGACGTGCTGAAGCTTCGTAAACCAGTTAGTAACGTACATTGCCCTGCCCTTCAGCGATGCCTTAACGCATCCGCGTACTACCTTCTCACAGTTGAGAAGGGGCTTCAGGGTCTTGGGATGCGACTCGGAGGAGCCCTGTGCAACACCGATGAACTCGGTATCTACCCAACACGGACAGAAGCAGGTTGCACGCACCCCGTGCGACTTTATCTCATAATTAAGTGCCTTTGTATAGTGCAAAACAAAAGCCTTGGTCGATGCGTATACGTTAAACGTTGGGAGGGGTGTAAAGGCAGATGCACTGCCGAGCTCAATTATTCTACCTCCCTTTTCCATATAAGGGACGGTTAATTGCGTAATGGCAACGAGTGCCTTGACGTTAAGGTCTATCATTCTCATATTCTGATCGAGAGATATACCGTCAATTCCTCCGAAGACACCGAAGCCCGCCGCATTAACAAGGAATTTAACAGAGGGCTTGTATTCAAGAAGTGCCTCCTTCACAGCATCAACACCC
>JAZQYD010000089.1:0-36462 GCA_045633405.1 Eubacteriales bacterium
ACCCGAGGATGAGCCCGAGGCACCCGCTGAGGAGGTTGCACCCGTAGAGGAGCCTGCACCTGTTGAGGAGCCCGCACCCGTTGAGGAGCCCGCACCCGCAGAGGAGCCCGCACCCGTAGAGGAGCCCGCACCCGTAGAGGAGCCCGCACCCGCTGAGGAGGTTGCACCCGCTGAGGAGGTTGAACCCGTAGAGGAGCCTGCCCCCGTAGAGGAGCCCGCACCCGTAGAGGAGCCTGCACCCGTAGAGGAGCCTGCACCCGCTGAGGAGCCCGCACCTGCACCCGCAGAGCCTGTGATCATCCCCTTGACCACTGACGGTGCTGACGGCCTTAAGGCTGTTATCGACGGTGAGGACGTAATGGTACGTTACAGAAGCTCCTTCCAGTCGAGACTCATTCAGTCCGATGAGGATATTCAGAACTATTACACCGTCCTTAAGAATAAGCTTCTCTCCTATAAGGGAGTGAAGGCAAGAACAAGCTGGAACTTTGAGTCCTTCAATAAGGCAAGACTCCAGTGTGCTAAGCTCAATATCAAGGGTAAGGCAATTCTTCTTTACATCAACCTTGATACTTCTGCTTATAACGCAAGCAAGTACCACTTCCAGGACGTTTCGGATAAGCCTAAGTTCTCCGACGTTCCCATGATGCTCAAGGTTAAGAGTGACAGAGGTCTCAAGTATGCTATCGAGCTTATCGAGGAGCTTATGGCTCAGCTCGGTATTCCCGAGGGCAAGCCTCAGGACGCTGATTACCGTATGCCTTACGAGACAACCGAGGAGCTTGCTAAGCGTGGACTTGTTAAGGTTATTCTTCCTAAGGGAATGCAGCTTGATGAGAATATGAACCTCATTAAGATGAACGTCAGCGACGTTATCGTCTCTGCTCCCAAGGATGACGAGCCCGCCGCTGAGCCCGTAGTTGAGGCACCCGCTGAGGAGGTTGCACCCGTAGAGGAGCCCGTAGAGGAGCCCGTTGTTGAAGCTCCCATCGTTGTAGAGCATGCACACGTTAAGCCTGAGGAGGTTGTCCACGTTGACGCCGCTCACGCTGACGAGATGCTTGTTGACGAGGAGGTTGAGCTCGTAATCGAGCACGTTCACACCAACGTTGCTGTGAGAAAGGGTAAGACCGCAGAGGTTAACCTTGATATAATCTGTGAGAGCTTCGAGGACGGCGAGACCGTTGATCTCAAGGCTCTCATCGAGAAGAGAATTGTGTCAAAGAGCACTGCAAAGGTTAAGGTCCTTGCACGCGGTGTTATGACCAAGGCTCTCACAATCGTAGCATATAAATTCTCGCTTCAGGCGGCTAAGATGATCGTTCTTGCCGGCGGAGCGGTTCAGGTTGAGGAGTAATTCCGAAGCCGAAAAGGGACCTCCGTGGGGATTCTCACGGAGGTCCTTGAATTATAAACAATAAAAAGGCAAGAAAAGGGCAAATTTCATTTAACATCGAACGGAGTGAGATGTTTCACAATATGCGATAGCATATTATTTCACGTTTTGCGGTAGATATAAACCTGCCTTATGCTAGGCACCTCTTCTTGCCATTTTTTATACAGTAACGTCTATCTTAATATCGATTCTGCGTTTTCCGTCCTCTATCATTGAGGTTATGGTGGTGTATTCGCACTTGCATTCTCCGTCGTTCGATATGAGTGTCGAAATACTGCTCTTATCAGCACCGAAGAACTTAAGTATTCTCTTTATGCTTATATTGCCGCCTCTCGCCATACCGCGGAAAAGAACGATGTCCTGAGGGGCTTGGTAGGTGTTCTTCATCCAGTCGAGACCCGGGAGCACACCGTCATTGCCGAAGAGGATTATCTTGACCCTTCCCATTTTCTGCTTCTTGAGAATCAGTGTCTTACCCTCCGTGATCATCGCATTGTCACGTGATGAAAAGTATCCGATTTGCTTGATCTCACTGTACGATATTGAGATAGCACGGTAGAAGAATATAATGCTGAACAGTATAGCAGCCGATGTGATAAGGATGAGGGGATAGAGCTTAAAAAGCCCCGTAAGCTCGGAATTATGCTTGATACACAGCGTTAAGAGGAACGCCAAGGGGAGAAGCACCCACAGAGCTATAAGTCTTGTTGTAAATAAATATACCTTCTTCATTTTGTCTTCCTTGATATGTGATGAGCGGTGAATCGCTTTTTGGTTCTCCCGATAAGTATACCATAAAGTGTCGGAATAGTAAAGGGAAAAAGACGATTGTTTACATTTTTACCCGATATATTTTCTGAGCTTTTCTGCAGTTTTCCGTCTGAATGACAAAATCTCCGTATTCTATCCTTTGATTTTCGCCGCACGCGTACATTACGAAGAAGCGAGAGACGAGATAGCCTCTCTTATAGACGGCATTATATACGTTGACTGCGAGAATGTCGCACTCTCCCTCGGTTAGCTTCTCTCCTTCCTTTATTGCGGCATCTATGACCTCATCCGCCCTCTTATAGTAGGCATCTATATAGGGGGGCATTATTCCTACGGTCTCAGTTTTCCTCGGAGAGACGCTTATATTCCTCACTGTCAAACGATTCCGAAAGAGAGGCTATGATGCGGTTCTCTATAAGCTTAAGCTCAAGGTTGCAGGCATCATAGCTGTAATTATATAGAGCATCGAGCTCATCGGGGAAGCGGCTCTCTCCGTTCTCCCGCTGGAAGCCGTGGAACATCTCGTGGATCATCTTCGATGCTAAAATAACGCTGTCTACGTCCTCCATCACGTTCCATATAGCGACACCTCCCGGGGTAAAGTAAAACCGTTATATGAATTATATCACAGAAACGAATAAAAGTAAAGAGAGAAAAAACAAAGCTCCGCCCTGAAAAAGCGGAGCCTTGCCGATAGTAGAAATTACTCGTAAAGGTTTTCGTTAGGCGGGAGTGCGTCCCATTCCTTCGTTGCCTCGAGAATGTCGCTGATAGCGTTGCAGGTATCTAAGAATTTCTGACCCTCCTCGGTCGCACTTACGTCAAAGAGGGAAATGGCCTCTGCCACTATGGTCTTCTCCATATCGCCTATACGCACGTAGAGAATAATAGTCCTGTCGGGGTCTGAGTATCCGCACTCAGGATCGTATACGTCGGGGTAAGACGTAGGATTCAAGGTCATAAGGAGCCTGAAGATATAGTCCTTCTCCCAGTCCTCTAGGATATGCGTAGTCACGTAGTCCTCGGGATTCCCGGCATCGGTAGTCTTGACGAGCTTGCCCGTCTCGCTGTCGTAAGAGCTGTAACCGAAGATGCCCCAGGTGAGGGAAAACTTAAAATTCTCTGGGAAAGTATCAATATGCCTGTTCTCATTCAGAAAGGCGTTTATGTCACCGCTTCTTACCTCTACGTATTCAATCGGGGAGCTTTTTGTCACGAGGTAGATATAGTCGGGCTTCTCGGCAGTGCTTCCACCACCGATGAGAAGCTTGTAGTTAAAATCGATGGGATATTCTCTGATATAGAGTCCCGAGCCCGTTTCTTTATAGTAGAATCCGCTGAAATGCTTCCAGTCGAGGTTCTCGCCATACGATGATACAAGCGAAACAAGGGTTGAGAGGGTGAGGTCGGGGGCCTTCTTCGTCTTGATGTAGCTGATTCCGAACCAGTCAAGTGCGGTTATCGATATGCGTCCGCTCTCCAAGGCATCCTTTACACACTCAGAGGTGCCGCCTTTGTAATACACCTTTATATATTGGCTGATTATCG
The DNA here is from genome assembly GCA_045633405.1 of Eubacteriales bacterium. Taxonomy (GTDB): domain Bacteria; phylum Bacillota; class Clostridia; order Oscillospirales; family CAG-272; genus UBA1740. Next base: position 3,716 of record JAZQYD010000089.1, read on the forward strand.
CAGGGAAGGAATAGACGTATTTGTCATCCTCGAAGAAGATCTCGATCGCATCATCGGCAGAACCGGTATAATTAACTATTCTGTCGATATTGTTTTTCGTCTTGATATATTCAATGCCGTACGTATCAAGGTCGGATATCTTAATATGACGGTTTGCGAGAGCGTCCTTCACCTTTTCCTTTGTGCCGTCCTTGTAGGTGACAACCACGTACTCGCTGATCATCTCCGTAAAGGAGTAGTTATAGTCACTGTCCTGATAGAAGCCCTCCACGGCCTCGGGAATGGGATTACCCTTAGGGTCGAAGATTATCGACTCGATCTCCTTTAATTCATACACGGGGTAGGACTTAGTATTGAACGTCCAATTGACGTAGTCGCCGTTATCAAACTTAAGAGTTATGAGGTATATCTTGTTAAGCTCTAGCTTTATCACCTTATGAGTGAACCATCCGCCGTCATAAACCGTCTTTTCATTCGTCAATTCTTCATTATAGTCGTAGGATTTGACAATGCACTCGGAAAACCGCTCATAATCCATATAATTGTTGTAGTTTGCAGTTGATAGTGTTACTGTGTATTCTACGGTGTCCCTAAAGAAATATACTGTGTTGTGTGTTAAATTTGTATAATAAAGCCTACCGAATTCCGATGAGAAGTAACCCCATTTATAATCATCGAGGATTCCAAAGGGAAAATAGCTCGTCATCTCGCCTTCGCTCGCACAGAAGAAGTACGAGAGGTTAGGGGGCGTGTAGAATTCCGTCCTAACGTATCCGAATATTCCGTTCTCGCAAACAACGTAGAGGGCCTTGGCAGCCTCGGAGAAAACAGTGCTCGGTGAGTTGTTAGAGCCTACCGATCTCTTTTGGGTACCGTCTCCGAATACTATCTCGAGCTCCCATCCGCCGCCGTCAATAATGTTACCCGGATCGGGATAGACCTCGTCTAACGTGAAGAAGCCGCACGCGGTGAGCTTTTCTATAAGAAATGCTTCCTCTGTTTCTGTGAAGCTCTTAAGAGTCTCAAAGTCAGGTGTTTCCTCACCGTAGGGGAGATAGCCTCGGCTCTTTATTTCGTTGCTTTCGAAATCTATAAGGTAGTCGGTAGTGTATCCACCGTTATAATCCACCACCGTGAAGGCGATCTTTGTGAGGGTGGGGGTGGATATTATCTCCACGGTATATTCACCGCATAACGAGCATACAGTGCGGGATATCTCACCGCCACCGGGGAGTGTCTCGGTCACCGCATCATCCCATTCGTGCTCGCAGAGCTTCTCATCCTCGAGCTTGTAGCCGCATAAATCACATACGGTGTCACCGTTGGAGTCAACGTGCTCCTCTGCTATCTCGGTAGAGGGGCAACCGCAGGTGTATTTCTTGAAGTGTGATGATTCGTATGTAATATATTCGTAGGTGTGCTCGTGTGCGTTGTCTTTACCGTCATTCTTATCGGTAGTGTCCTTGTCATCGGCAGTACATGCACTCAGTGAAAACGTTGCGATCAGTGTTAAGAAAAATGCTATGGTTTTTTTCATATTAGCGTTCCTCCTTTTTGTTTTCATATATAAAGACAGCTTTTTTCTGACTTTCGTTACAATTTTTATGAAAATTCCTTTTAAAATGCAGAAATCAGAGTGAATCTATAATTTCCTTTGCTCTTTTAAGTATAGGAAGCTCTCTTTCTGCGATGAGTCTTCCTAGGCTTGTGGATTTTCGTAATTCGTATTCTTGGAGTGCCTCCTCATAAGTAAGGCGTAGTGTCGAGAGGTGGAAGTGCTTGACCTCATCCTCGGTCAGGCTCTTCTCACCGAAGGATATGACTTTGCATAAGAAGTAATGGTTGATATTGTGCCTTTTTATCAGGTTGTAATAATCGCTGACCACGCCGATTTTGGTGACTGCTTGTGCCACAACACCCAGCTCCTCCGAAAGCTCACGGAGAATTGCTGAGTGAAGATCCTCCGAGGGCTCTACTCCGCCACCCGAGGTCTCTATCAGTGTCGCCTTGCCGAAGAGATCGTCACGCTCAGCCCTCACAAAATAGAGATAGCCGTCATCGTCATAGACGATAGCCCTTGCTATCACCCTATCGTGATCTATGCCCGTCATAGGCCACTCGCTGTCGAGAAGATGGAGCGAGAGAATCTCTTCATCAGTTTTTATAGAGCACTCCAGAGAGTCCTGAGATCCGCTTTTATGCTCATATATTTGTTTTTCCATATCTTATAGACCTCCGTTGTTCATTACGGAAATAAAAGCTATTTTGATCTCTTCGGAGGGATGTTTTTCGAATATTCTCCTTCCGAAAGCAGCTTTTGCATGCTTGCCCATTGTACACCGACAACAATAAAGCACATAACGCCTATGCCGCAAAGTAACATCATCAAAGCGAGCATAATTGTACTCAACATTGAATTGTCAATGAATGCAGTTACGATCAGCGGAAGGGGAGAGGAGATGCAAATGCAAGTGGCAATAATATTCCACCTTACGTACAAGCCCCTGATCTGCTCCTTACGCTTTGTTACTATTCCCTTGACGCCGTACTCAAGATCAAAGGGGATTTTCTTATCCAAAAATTTGTATGGCTCATTCTTGAATTCGCAATAAATATATATAGGGACTGCGATAAGCACAAAGAGAAATAATACGACCAGTCCGACGATCGCCATTACCGTTTCAGATAAACCGAGGCTTGGTATCTCTGCCGCAGCAGCTAATATGATGAGCGTGACGGGAGACAGAATACACAAAAGGGTTGCTATGGCGATTAACCAGGAGTCACGCTTCCTTTGTTCAAGATAGCGGTTCGCTTCGTCTACGGTTATTCTAATCGATGGGGTGTCGGAGGTATCATCGGTGACTTCCTCGTCTTCGATCTCATCCTTCAATAAATAGTCTGTTGTAACACCGAAAAGCCTGCTTAGCTGTAATATTTTTTCTAAATCGGGAATGGTCTGTGCACCTTCCCACTTTGAAACGGCTTGTCGTGACACGTTCATTTTTTCCGCAAGCTCTTCCTGAGACAAACCGTTCTTTTTCCGTAATCTTATAATTTTGTCAGCCAATATCATAAATAACACCTCGATTGATAATTATCTGAAGCACATTACTTCTATCGAATGTATTGTAGCAAATAACGGGGGTAAATACCACCAACCGTTAACTTTCAATGTGTCAACCGACAGTTGCTTTTTTCTTTATACTGCGTAAATTACCGGCAGGTTTATGTTAATTCTGTCTAAAGTATATCATAACGCTTTCTATATGTCAATGGGAGGGGAAGCTACGCCCTTGGCCTTGAGATGTGAATTTTGTCGATATACTTCATTTCACTCAGCCCGATATATTTGCCTTTCGGCAAATTCGATATAACCGTTCTTACGCTCGGCTTCAATATGATATAAAACCCTTGTTTGCGAAGCAAACATATCGAGCCAAAGGCATCTCGGGTTGCGTAAGCAACATATCGAAAATCCCACAAGGGATTCATATCGAAGTTCTCGATAAAAAAGCCACCGCTCGGTGGCTTTTTTATACAGAGATAAAACAAAAATGCCCAGCGTAAGCTGAGCATTTTTGAAGATATTTTGATTATCTCTTCGAGAACTGAGGTGCACGACGAGCACCCTTGAGTCCGTACTTCTTTCTCTCCTTCATTCTGGGGTCACGAGTGAGAAGGCCGGCCTTCTTGAGAAGGGGCTTGTATGCCTCGTCCGCAGTGAGAAGAGCACGAGCAACGCCGTGACGGATAGCACCGGCCTGACCGGAGAATCCACCGCCGTTAACGTTAGCTACGATATCGAACTTACCCTCAGTCTCGGTAACGCCGAAGGGCTGGTTAACGATGAGCTTAAGGGTATCAAGACCAAAGTAATCGTCAATGTCTCTGCCGTTGATGGTGATAGCACCGGTACCGGGGTAGAGACGAACTCTTGCAACAGACTTCTTTCTTCTGCCTGTGCCGTAGAAGTAGGGTTTAGCACTAGTATACATAATTCATTATCCTCCCTTATCAGTCAAGTACGATGGGCTTCTGTGCAGCCTGCTCGTGAGTGTCGCCTGCGTAAACGTGAAGGCGAGTGAATGCCTTCGCACCGAGGGAGTTGTGGGGGAGCATACCCTTAACAGCAAGCTCCATAGCCATCTCGGGACGGGTAGCCATGAGGGTCTTGTACTGAACCTCCTTGAGTCCGCCGATATAACCGGAATGATGACGGTAATACTTCTGCTCAAGCTTCTTACCGGTGAGAACAGCCTTAGACGCATTGATTATGATAACGAACTCGCCACAATCAGCGTGGGGGGTGAACTCGGGTCTGTGCTTACCGCGAAGAATGTTTGCGGCAGCAACTGCAGTCTTGCCAAGAGGCTTTCCTGCTGCATCGATAACGAACCATCTGCGTTCGATGTTGTTAGCGTTTGCCATAAATGTAGACATTTTTGTTTCCTCCATTAATTGATGGTACATATTATATGTACTTCTTTTTTTACAAGCCCGTACATTATAACATATAAAATATGCGTTGTCAACACTTTTTTGAAAAGTTTTTTAAAAAAAATGATTTAGAAAACGGAAGCTCTTTTTTTCTCGTTTTTCCTCGCAAATGCTCTCGTTTCCTCACTTGCCAAAAATAGAATTTATATCTGCTTTTGTACGCTTTTGTACTCTTCGTAGTATCTGTAATAGGGACAGTCACGTGAGGTCCTGCCTAAGAAGTCCACCATTTCATCCTCGTCAAGCGAGAGATTGCAGGTATAGGAGTCGGTGTATTCATCGTAAATATAGAATTCACACGTCTCACAGTTAGAGGGGCGTTTTTTCGTGTATTTGGAAAAGTCGAGTGCCATTTCTTTCCGCCTCTCTTACAATACCTTGGTGTCGATGACGTATCTTCCGCCCTTACGCTTGATGCCGTACTGGCATTCACACGCAATTTTGAAGATATCGCCGCCGTCAAGTCCTACACAGCTGCCGATATTGTCTAAGAATTCCTTCGCCATAGGATGGAAGGAGGACGTGGTAGCAAATATACCCCTCGTGCCCTGATAAGCACATACTGAGCCCCAGAAGCCCCTGACGGTGGTCTCGTTAGTCTCCTCGAGACGGTTCTTCATCTGCACCATTATGACCTCTCGGAAGCCGAGCCGGTCTCGGGTCTCCATAATACCGTCAATGCCTCCGTCGGACGTACCCCCGTTTACCTTATTGCTCTCGACAGTCTTACCGCATTTCGACATATATTTCTCAAGAAGGGTCATGAAATAATGCTCGAAATACTCTCCTCCCCTCGAGTGGATGCGTATGAGAAACTCCTCCTTCAAGGCGAGAATTGCATGAATATCGTCAATTTTCGCTTCCTTTTTCGGAGAAATGGAGTATACTCCGTCCTTCAGAACTATGATGGAGAGAGACTGAAGACGCTTCAGGAGATTACCGAGAAGGCTCGATAGGATATTGTCATCCTTCTGCGACGGAGTCTCCTTCGTGCCGAATATCTCCTCAAGCTCTCCCCTTAATTCCGCCTTGGTCTTCGGCGATTGACGGAGAGATGCGATTATCTCCCTCTCGCAGGACTCGCTGCGGAGTATGACGGGCTTCTTCATAATGAGCTTGTAGCCCTCTGCCGTGCGTTTGATAAGACCGTTTGCCTCCATTTCATCGATGACAGAGCCGATCTCGCCGCGAAGCGAGCTCGCACAGCCTATATCGCACTGTCCTGACGTAGCAGAGGATGACGTGATCCTCTTATAAATCTCGTCAATCAGAGCACTGCGTGAGAGCAGGGCATTATCGATAACACCTGATGCGTAATTGTATATTCTCTTGTGAGTAACAGTAGTCATATTACCTCCGTTAATGAGCGAACTGACTGCCCCAGAGCTCGGAGTAGAAGCCACCCTTCAACATGAGCTCATCGTGCTTTCCCGTTTCGATAACGTGTCCGTCCTTCATTACTATAATAAGATCTGCTCCCATAACGGTTGAGAGTCTGTGTGCAACAATAAAGCTGGTTCGTCCCTTCATAAGCTCACTGAAGGCGTTCTGTATCTTCATCTCGGTTCTCGTATCTATCGAGGACGTCGCCTCGTCAAGTATGAGCATCGGGGGAGGAGAGAGCATTATACGTGCAATGGACAGAAGCTGTCTCTGTCCGAGGGAGAGGTTCTCGCCGCCCTCCTCGATAACTGTATCGTATCCGTTTGCCAGCCTCTTGATAAAGCCGTGTGCGTGTGCCGCCTTTGCGGCACCTATGATCTCTTCGTCGGTAGCATCGGGCTTGCCGATGGATATGTTTTCCCTGACGGTACCCGAGAAGAGATAGGTGTCCTGAAGAACCATGCCGTAATTTTTACGCAGGCTCTCTCTTGTGAGATCTCTGATATCGTTCTCCTCTACAAGTATCGCACCCGAGCGTACGTCATAAAAACGCATAAGCAGGTTGATAAGAGTAGTCTTTCCGCATCCCGTAGGGCCAACTATCGCGATTCTCTCGCCGGGGGTAATCCTGAGATTGACGTTCTCGATAAGGGGCTTATCCTCGGTGTATGAGAAGAATACGTCCTTCATCTCTACGTTTCCCCTTGCATCCTCGAGCACTACGGCTCCCTCCTTGTCGGGAGTCTCGGACTCCGCCTCAATAAGCTCGAACACACGCGATGCACAGGCAAGGGAATTCTGGAACTCGGTAATAACACCCGATATTTCGTTGAAGGGCTTTGTATACTGATTAGCATAAGCGAGAAGAGCGGCAAGCTGTCCTACGCTGAAGGTTATACCGAGGACGGTGCCTCCGCCTGCCGATATAGCCATTATCGCACCCGTGAGAGCGACTGCGGCGTATACTACGCTGTATACGAATCTCGTTGTGGGGTTTGTCAGGGAAGAGAAGAATATCGCACGCCTTGTGCTCGCGGAGAGCTTCTCGTTCACCTCATCGAAGCCCTCAAGCGTCTCATCCTCTCTCGAGAATGCCTTGATAAGCTTCTGATTTGTGATCGCCTCCTCGATGTAGGCAGTCTCTCTGCCCTCGCACTCCGAGCGAAGACGGAACATGCTGTACGTCCTCGTCGCGATGAACTTAGCCACGAACAGCGAGAGGGGAGTGATGGTCACAACAACGATAGCGACCACCCAGTTCATCATAAGCATAAACACAAGAGTACCTACTATCGTAAGTATTCCCGTGAAGAGCTGTGTAAAGCCGAGGAGAAGTCCCTCGGTGAACTGATCGGCATCGTTGATGACTCTGTTGACGATGTCACCGCGTGAGCATTTGTCGAGATACGATAGGGGGAGCTCCTCGATCTTGCGGAATGCATCCCTTCTTATATCCCTCACGACACCGTAGGATATCTTATTGTTTATAGTGCTCATCAGCCACTGTGCGAGTGCGGTTATGCCTATTAAGACAGCACCGATAGTGAAGAGGCTGAAGATCTTCTCGAGCTCGACGGGCAATACTCCGATGACGTCTATCGCCTCACCGATAAGCACGGGGAGATAGAGGGTCAGGGCAACCGTGATGAACGCAAGAAGAATGGAGAGGGGGAGAAAGTACTTGTATCTTCCGATGTATCCGAGCACTCGTTTCATAGTGCCGGGATTTGCCTTTGCTTTAGTCTTAGCCATTCTGAGATACCTCCTCTCTGAACTGGGAGTTGTATATCTCCCTATATACGTCGGACGAGGAGAGCATCTCATCGTGTGTGCCTATTCCGTTTACCTCGCCGTCCTCGAGAACGATTATCTTATCTGCGTGCATTATGGACGACGTTCTCTGCGACACGATGAATACCGTGATACCGTCTCCGAGCGTGCGAAGAGCCGCCCTGAGTCTCGCATCCGTGGCGAAGTCGAGTGCCGAGGCACTGTCATCGAGTATGAGTATATCGGGATTTCCGACAAGTGCTCTGGCAATCGTCAGCCTCTGCTTCTGACCGCCCGAGAGGTTTCCGCCTCCCTCCTCGATCATTGCGTCAAGACCGCCCTTGCCCTCTACGACCTCACGGGCCTGTGCGATCTCAAGTGCCGCCCATATCTCATCATCCGTCGCATCGGGCTTACGCCAACGCATATTGTCTCTGACGGTTCCGCGGAAGAGAACAGCCCTCTGCGGAACAACGCTTACCTTTTTTCCTATGTAATCTCTTGTGTATGACGATACGTCATATCCGTCTATCAGCACCTCACCCTCAGTTGCGGGGTAGAAGCCGGGGATCATATTCACAAGGGTGGTCTTACCCGAGCCCGTGCCTCCTATGATTCCGACCGTCTCGCCCTTACGCACCTTGAAGGAGACGTCCGAGAGCGACTCGTCACCCGCACCTCTGTATCGAAGATGTGCTCCGTTGAATTCTACTGCATACTCGGAGTCCTTGCCCTCAGTGCGGTCTCCCGATACCTCTGTCGAGGGAATGTCGAGTACGTCGGCGATTCTGTCAGCCGAGGCGAGTGCACGGGTTATGGTTATTATGAGGTTAGCCAGCTTGATAAGCTCGACTAATATCTGCGACATGTAGTTGTAGAGAGCTATGACCTCACCCTGAGAGAAGCCTCCCTCGGTTACGTCGACCTCGATAGCTCCGAGATATACGAGCCAGAGAATGGCGAGGTTGATTATAACGTAGGTCAGGGGGTTCATAAGAGTGGATATCATTCCGACCCTCTTGTGAAGTCTTGTGAGTCTGTCGTTTCTCTCATCGAAATCACGAATCTCGCTCTTCTCCATACGGAATGCACGGATGACTCTCACTCCCGAGAGGTTCTCTCTCGTTGCACTCATAACAGAGTCGGTGCTCTTTTGCACTCTCTTATACATCGGCATGGTGATGAGCATAATGCCGAAGACGATGAGTGACAGAAGGGGAATAGCCACCGCAAAGGCAACAGAGGGACGGGGATTTACTATGAATGCCATTATCATTGCTCCGAATACCACGAAGGGTGAACGGAGAAGCAGGCGAAGAGTAAGGTTGAGTCCGTTCTGCACCTTGCCGGCATCGGCGGTCATTCTCGTCATCAGTGTAGACGTGCCGAGACGGTCTAAGTCGGTGTATGAGAAGGACTGTATCTTAGCGAAGAGGGCGTGGCGTATCCGTGCAATGAAGCCGACCGATGCTACCGCCGCATAATACTGTGCCGTGGCGGAAAAGACGAGTCCTACTGCACCGAGAAGAACGAGAAGTGCACACATCCTGCCAACGTATCCGTAATCTCCCACGCTTATTCCTTTATCTATTATCAGTGCTATGACAAGCGGCACGATGAGCTCCAGTGCTGCCTCGCATAGCTTGAAGAGCGGGCTTAGTACCGTTTCCTTGATATAGCCCCTCAGGTATTTTGCGAGTCGTTTCAATTTATGCCTCCAGACGAGTTTTCTTCTAAATAATCATTATATCACATATTAAAGATAAAAGAAAGACCTTATTTAAAAATATTAAGGGCTTATTTGCAAAAAACAAGAGGCCGCCATCAGACAGCCTCCTTTAAAATATTTTTAAAATATATTGCGAGAATTTGCGGGGGAAGTCAAATTCTTGACCCGATAGGAAATAGGATTATTTTTCCGAAGAATCTCTTATAGTCTCTTCCGTACCTGTCCAGATCATATTATCATAATTTTCGATGATGAAGTTGAATTCCTTGCCGATTTCGAGATGTTCATTTCTTGATTCCTCAAAGTACTCGTTTATTTTATCGTATGAATTGTTCGCATCCTCTGCGGTCTCGAAGTAGTAAATCTCAATCCAGTCGCCTCTCTCGGGATGAATAGCAACGATATACGCCTGAATACCCTCCATATTAAACGAGGAAAAATCGTCGCCGTGATCAACACAGAACAGAGTTACAGCGTAATTAAGGTCTACAAGCTGGTTCTTAGCGTCGAAATAATTTCTCATAGGTATTCCTTCGGGAGCATTGGGCTCCACCGGTGCCCCGACGTCACCGGAGTTATCAGAGCCGGAGCCCGAGCCGGAGCCGGAGCTCGAGCCCGAGCCGGGTGCCTCTACGTCCATACCTGCCGCGATCTTTATAGATGCCTCGTCTCCGACCCAAGCCATTGTATCGGATTTTTCAATAACGAAGTCGAAGCCCTCGTCTGCTGCCTCGGTCTTTAAATTTCCGAAGAAGGTGTCGATGCTGCTCTCAGCCTTCTTGAGTGCCGCACTATTGGGGAAGTAGAGTATTAATACGCCATAGCCGTCATCATTGAAGGCGTAGACAGCGTTTTCAAGATCTTCGAAACCGTGAGTGGAAAATCCAAAATACTCTGCTAAGTCGGAGCTTGTGAGGATTCTCGCCTCATATCCCTTCTTGATAAGATTATCAAGTGCCTTGGCGGAATCCTTGTCGGGATTTTTTGCCGTGTCGGTATTGTTATTGTCATCCTTATTATCCTTGTCATCGGAGCCTGTGCATGCTGAAAGAGCGAATACACAGCACATAATAAGAGAAAGTGCGAGCAAAAGTGCTAAAAGCTTCTTCATTGTTCTGTCCTCTTTCGGTTTTGTTTTAATTGAAGGTAACTCGGTAGGAATACTTGCCCGACTCACCGGGTGCGAGGCTCTGCATCTTCTTCTTTTCAAAGTCCTCGGTGCTTCCGTCGCTGTTGAAGATGTTGCTCCAGGGCTCAAGGCATACGAAGCGTGCCTCGGCAGACGCCTCCTTCCAAATGCAGAAGAACTTAAGGTTGTCGCTGACCTCCATCTTGATCCAAGGCTCACCCGTACCGTCAAGGAGGGCGAGGGTCTTAGGATAATTCTCGAAGATCATAGTATCGTTGTAGTAGATCTCCTCCTCGTTGAGGTAGTACTTACCTCCGTCGAGTGCGTGGGGCTTGGATGCGAATGCAACGGGGCCTCCGGGAGGAATGGGATACCAGTCAAGGCTCTCATAAGTGCCGAAATCGACCGCATACTCGCCGATAGCGTAGTCGCCTCGGAGATTGAAGCCGGGATGCCAGCCTGCCATATAGGGAAGAGTCTTGTCGCCCGTGTTGGTGGGGAGAAGGTTAACGAACAGCTCGTTTCCGTCTACGTATACCTCAACACAGAATTCAAAATCGAAGGGATACTGTGCAAGAGTATCATTATCCGAGCGAAGCACGAATACGAGCCTCGTATCACTCTTCTGTTCAAGCGTGAACTCACGGTACATAGCGATACCGTGTATGGGGAGCTTATACTCCTTACCGCGATAGGTGTACTTACGGGTAGGGCAGTTACCGCAGGTAGGGAAGAGCACGGGACAGCGATCGGGCCACCACTCTCCGCCCTGCCAGAGGTACTCAAAGCCATCAGCCGACTTTATGGACATAACCTGAGCACCGAAGGTGTCAACGGTGACAGAGAGCTTGTCGCTTTTTATAGTGTAGAGCATATTTTTCTCCTTATATCAGTGCTTCTTGGTTCTGATCTCTTCTGTGATCTTAGCAATGAACTCATCGACAGTGAAGCTTCCGCCCTCGCCCTCGACTCTCGCTCTTGCGGTGACGCGGCCGGCGTTCATCTCGTCCTCGCCTACTACGAGCATATAGGGAACCTTGGAGAGCTGTGCCTCACGGATTCTGTATCCGAGCTTCTCGTTTCTGTCATCGAGCTCAACTCTGACGCCTGCCTGACGGAGCTTCTCGGCAACCTCAGCCGCATAGGGAGCGAAGTCCGCAACTACGGGGATAACGGTTACCTGATTGGGAGCGATCCATACGGGGAGAGCACCTGCGTACTTCTCAAGGATGAGAGCGAGTGTTCTCTCATAGCATCCGAGAGAGGTTCTGTGAATGATATAGGGAGTCTTCATCGTGTTGTCACGGTCAACGTACTCCATACCGAATTTCTTAGCCAGGAGCATATCAACCTGAATGGTTACGATGGTATCCTCCTTGCCGAATACGTTCTTGCACTGAATATCGAGCTTGGGGCCGTAGAATGCAGCCTCGTCGATTCCGATAGCGTAGTTATCCTTGCCGAGGTAGGTGTCAAGGAGCTCGCCCATTATGGACTGAGCCTCATCCCACTGCTCGGGAGTGCCCTCGTACTTGTCGGTACGCTTGGGATCCCACTGCGAGAATCTGAAGGAGCAGTCCTCCCAAAGACCTATGGTCTCAAGGCAGTATTTAGCAAGATCGAGACATCCCTTGAACTCCTCAGCGAGCTGGTCGGGACGGAGAACGAGGTGACCCTCGGAAATGGTGAACTGTCTGACTCTGATAAGACCGTGCATCTCACCCGAATCCTCGTTACGGAAGAGGGTAGAGGTCTCGCCGAGTCTCATGGGAAGCTCTCTGTACGAACGCTTCTTGTTAAGGAATACCTGATACTGGAAGGGGCAGGTCATAGGACGCAGTGCGAAGCACTCCTTGGTATAATCGTCGGGATCGCCCATAACGAACATACCGTCAAGGTAGTGATCCCAGTGTCCCGAGATCTTGTAGAGCTCTCTCTTAGCCATAAGGGGAGTCTTGGTGAGAAGATAGCCTCTCTTCTCCTCCTCGTCCTCAACCCATCTCTGGAGTCTCTGGACGGTTCTCGCACCCTTGGGAAGAAGGATGGGAAGTCCCTGACCGATGGAATCTACCGTGGTGAAGTACTCAAGCTCACGGCCGATCTTGTTGTGGTCACGCTTGAGAGCCTCCTCCTGCATGGTAACGTATGCATTAAGCTCATCCTTAGTAGGGAAGGCGATACCGTATACTCTCTGGAGCATCTTGTTGTTCTGGTCGCCCTTGTAGTATGCACCGGTACACTGAGTAAGCTTGAACGCCTTAACCATACCGGTGGAATGAAGGTGGGGACCTGCACAGAGGTCAACGTACTCGCCCTGACGGTAGAAGGAGATGACAGCATCGTCGCCGAGCTCCTCAATTCTCTCAACCTTGTAGGGCTCGTCGAGCTCCTTCATAAGCTTGATAGCCTCGTCCTTGGGAAGAACGAATCTTTCAATAAGAAGATTTTCCTTAACGATCTTCTTCATCTCAGCCTCAATATTCTTGAGGATTTCGGGAGTGAAGGATATCTCAGCATCGAAGTCCTGGAAATAGCCCGTGTCGGTAGCGGGACCGATGGTCTGCTTGGTAGTGGGGTAGAGTCTCTTGACCGCCTGGGCCATAATGTGAGCCGCTGTGTGACGGAATACCTTAGCACCCTCGGGGTCACGGAAGGTGAGAAGCTTAACGCTAGCCTCGTCCTCTACTACGTGAGAGAGCTCGGTGATCTCGCCGCCTAAATCAGCAGCTATTACCTCTCTTGAGATTATTTCAAGCGAGCGTGCAGCCTCGTAGATGGACACAGCCTCGGAGGACGTGTAAACCTCGCCTGTTGCAAATGTGATCCTTGCCATTTTTTCTTCTCCTTTATATGATAGCATTTAAAAAACAAAATAAAAAACCCCCGCCTCGACATAGCACACAAAGTGCCGTCGGGGTGAGGACTGATAAGTCCCGCACGGTTCCACCCGAGCGATTAACTCATTATATTCGTACTGCATACGGCGTGCCGTATCGGTGGGCGGTATCATAGGGCCCTCTGACTGCTCTCTCACCTTACAGCAGCTCTCTTTGCACAAGGGGTATCCCATAACGTGTTCCACTATGAGAATGGTATCATAAATCGGTAAATTTGTCAACACCTTTTTGTGAAAAATAATGATTTTTGTTAAAATATTTTGGTAAATATGCTTACCTTATTGACATAATGAAATATAAAGAGTATAATATAATAAAAAACTGGAGGTGCTTATTATGCAGGAAACAAAAATAGTTCTCCGTGACATTCAGTCTGTCAGAGAGTTCGTTGGTCTTGTGGTTATGCTTGAATATGAGGTTGACCTCGTGCAGGGCAGATACATAGTTGATGCGAAGTCCATTATGGGTATCTTCGCTCTCGATATGCTCTCTCCCATCACCCTTGTAGCTCATACCGAGGATGCAAGCGACTTCTTTAAGAAGATCGAGAAGTTTGCGGTTAATTAAACAAACAAAAAGAGAAGAGTAAGCCGTTTTTTTGAGGCTTACTCTTTTTTATTATAATAGAAGCTTATACATCTCCGACTTGGATATGCCTCTGTCCTTCGCGGCGGACTTGATCGCATCCATCCTCGCAAGACCCGACTTCTCGTAGAATGCTACGTGCTCCTCGGGGGAGAGATCGGAGAGGGAGGTATCGTTATCGCTGCCCTCGGGGGCTCCCTCTACAACCAGCACGTACTCGCCTCTCGGCTCACGCTCGGCATAATCGGAGAGCATCTCGCCGAGTGTTCCACGCTCGATCTGTTCGTTGAGCTTGGTTAACTCACGGCAGAGTGCGATTTTTCTCTCGCTTCCGAAGACGGAAGCCATTGCCTCGAGCGTTCCGATAAGCTTGTGGGGTGCTTCGTAGAAGATGAGAGTTCTGTCGTCATCCTTAACCTTCTCAAGCCTCCTTTGCTTCTCCCCCGCTTTGGGAGGGAGGAAGCCCTCGAAGGCAAATCTCGACGTAGGAAGACCCGACAGAGCGAGTGCCGTTACCACGGCGGAGCATCCCGGCATACAGCTCACCTTAATGCCATAGCCGTGTGCGAGACGCACGATATCCTCGCCGGGGTCGCTGATGGCGGGCATGCCCGCATCGGTTATAAGAGCACAGCTCTCACCGCCGAGAAGCCTCGCACATATCCTCTCGCCGCTCTCGCGTCTGTTGTGCTCGTGATAGGAGACAAGCTCGTTTTTAATACCGAGGGCACTGAGGAGCTTCATAGAGTTTCGTGTGTCCTCCGCCGCTATGAAATCGACCTCTGTGAGAGCCTTGACTGCCCTCTCCGATATATCTGCAAGATTGCCTATCGGGGTGGCTACAAGGTAGAGAGTACCGCCGACTATTTTATTCTTTTCATTTTCTGCCATTTCCGATTCCGTACTCCTTCCCGAAGGATCCTTCATTCATTATATAATTCATATCCTCGGTGTAATCCTTGTGCTCCTCCGAGGTGTATATGATGAGGGGACGTGTGACCTTAAGACTGCATTTACCCCCTCTGCGGCCCTCTATCAGTGCCATTGACGGGTCGCTTTTTGCATCCGCATGCACGAAGGTCATCCTCTTTGGCTCGATTCCCGTTTTACGCATTGCATCGATAAGATCGATTAGTCTGTCGGTTCTGTATACCGCATAGAAGCTTCCGCCGAAGCGAAGAGCCCTCGCCGCACACTTAAGAAAATCGTATATGCCTCCGTGAACCTCGTGTCTCGCTACCGTCTTCTTGTCCGAGAGGTTCGACCTTCCCGTATCGCTTCGCATATAGGGAGGGTTGGTGAATACCGCATCGTATTCGCCCGAGCATTTATAATCTCTCAGATCCGTGTTGATGACAGTGAGAGAGTCCGTGAGAGAATTAAGAACGCTGTTCCTCTCGATAAGGGCTGCATACTCCTCCTGTATCTCTAGGGCTGTGACTCTCTCCGCCTTACCCCTCGTCAGAAGGAGCATCGAGATTATACCCGTGCCCGCTCCCAGCTCGAGCATGCGTGAGTGCTTGCCCGTGACGTAGCCTGCGAGGAGCAGGGCATCGGTGCCGAAGGTAAGACCCTCTGTATTCTGAATGAGGCTCAGGTTATCGTTGACAACGTCAAGCCTCTCTTTATCCGATAAAAGCATAAAAACCTCAACTATGAAGAAACCGCGTCTTCGGAGTCCGAAAACGCGGTCTATTTTCTCTTTAGGAATTACTCCTCAACAGGAGCTCCTACAGGACAAGCATCTGCACAGCTACCGCAGCTGATGCACTCATCAGCGTTGATAACGAACTTACCGTCGCCCTCGGAGATGCAGCCGGTGGGGCAAGCATCTGCACAAGCAGCACAGGAGATGCACTCGTCAGTAATCTTGTATGCCATAGTTATATACCTCCGTGAAATTTAGCTACCTATATTGTAGCACAGTTTTTTTAAAAATCAATAGTTTTTTCAAAAAATGTTTCGAGCGGGTGTCACGACTCAGTCGTCGATAACGTCACCCTCGTCGTCATCCTCGTTCTTCTGCCTCTTTCCGGGGCGGAGAACCTTGATATCACGAACCTTGTATATTTTCGGTGCATCCTTGTCATTTCCCTCGAGCTTGACACGAACCTCGCCCGCAAGAGGACGGGTGTCCGTAACCGTGCCCTCACCGTCAGAGGTCTTCACAAGAGAGCCGACCGAGGGAGTGTTTCTGATAGCCTCCTCGTACGTCTCGTGCTCATAGCGGAGACAGCACATAAGTCTGCCGCACGCACCTGAAACCTTTGCCGAGTTGAGAGAGAAGTTCTGCTCCTTCGCCATCTTGATGGAGACCTGAACGAAGTCGGTGAGGAAGCCCGCACAGCAGTATTTTCTTCCGCAGACGGCAAGACCGCCCATTATTTTCGCCTCGTCACGTATTCCGATCTGTCTGAGCTCTATTCTCGTATGGAAGGTAGATGCCAGATCCTTTACCAGCTCTCTGAAGTCTACTCTCGACTCGCAGGTGAAGTAGAAGATCAGCTTGGAGCGGTCGAAGGTGTATTCAACTGCCACAAGGCTCATCTCGAGCCCGTGTGCCTTTATCTTCTTCTTGCAGATGACAGCGGCGTCCATCTCGGCGTCTCTGTTGCTTCTGTCACGCTCGATGTCCTCGGGGGTAGCGAGTCTCATAACCTTCTTGAGGGGAGGCACGATCTTCTCGGGCTCAACGAGCTTGTTCCCGACCTTAACCGTTCCTATCTCTATTCCTCTTGAGGTTCCGACGATCGCTCTGTCACCTACTGCGAGCTTGATGTCACCGGGGGAGAAGAAATAAATCTTTCCCGCCTCACGGAAGTTGATGCCTACGATCTCGCAGGGCTCACCCTCCTTGATCTCCACTACGTCGCCCGGAGCGACGGCTTCGATCCTGTCCTTTTTATCATTGAATTTCTGTTCAGCCATTTTTTTACCTCTATATTAGCTTAATGCGTGCTGTGCACTCGGTTAAAAGCGAGTTGACTCCCGCATTCTTGCCAAGCTTATCGCATGCATCTGTGAATATCTCATATACCGACATAAGGTACCTCACACTCATATTGCGTGCAAGTGCGAGTGCCTCGTCTCTGTTGCGGAGGAATACAGTCCCGACATCAGCCGCATTCTTCGCCGCTATCATATCGCCGATGGCAGATATTAAGAGCTCAATCGCCTCGGTGAGCTCCTGCCTCTTCGTGGGAAGGGCGGATATCGCACTCATAAGACGTGAATACTCCGACTTCTCTCCGAGGGCCTCGATGACGTCTGTTATCATTTTTCTGTTCTCGACAAGCTCGCCCACCCGCTCGGGGTCGGAAAGAGCTATCGCACGGCCAAGCACTCCGTCAGCCTCGGTCAGAATTATATCGAAGCTCTCGGGACTCGATGCCTTAAGCCTCGGTGCATGCGGAGAAAGCGTCAGAAGATGCTTTTCTATCTCCCCCTTATCAAATCTCGCCATTGACACGTACTGAGCTCGGCTCTTGATCGTGGTGAGAATTCTGTCCGTGCCTGCCGCGAGAAGCATTATCACAACGTTCTTCGGCGGCTCCTCGAGGACTATGAGAAGGGCATTCTGTGCCTCGGGAGTCATTCTCTCGGCATCCCTGATTATATACACCTTAAAGGCTCCCTCGGTGGCAGAAAGGTACATATCGCGGCGGATATCCTTGATCTCGGAGACTCCTATCGTCGCCTTTCCGTCCTTCAGCGAGAGGACTCTGACGTCAACGTGACCGCCCTGATAGATACGTCTGCACGTGTTGCATAATCCGCAGGGAAGTGCCTCGCCCCGAGACTCGCAGTTGAGTGCCGCCGCTATCTCTGTGGCAAGAGTCATCTTACCCGTCCCGGCTGCACCGTCGATGAGCAGTGCGTGGGGCAGTCTGCCTGCCTCGATAGCCCGTCCTATTCTGTTCTTCGTCCCATCGTTACCGAGGACACGCGACAGATATTTCATAATCAAGCCTCTCCCGAACATAATTTCACATTATATATTGTACCATCACTTAAGGTGAAAGTCAATCAAAAATTTTTAAATAGGAAAAGTTTTACGGAAAATATTGTAATTTCGGTTTTTATGTGGTAAAATATTAAATTGAAGTATTATGCTTCGTGGGCGACGCACGGCTCATTTGCCTATGTGGGCTCACGGAGAGGAGGTTATTATGGAAAAGTTTTATTTAACGACAGCTATTGCATACGCATCCCGTAAGCCGCATTTCGGTAATACCTATGAGATCATTATGGCTGATGCCTTTGCCAGATTCCAGAGAAGAATGGGTAAGGACGTCTTCCTCTGCACGGGTACTGACGAGCACGGTCAGAAGATCGAGAACCTCGCCGCCGAGGCCGGCATTACTCCCAAGGCATACGTTGACGGTGTAGCGGGCGAGATACGCGGTATCTGGGATCTTATGAATGCGGATTACGATTATTTCATCCGTACGACAGACGATTACCATGAGAGTGCGGTAGCGAAGATATTCAAGAAATTCTATGATAAGGGCGATATATACAAGGGCTTCTACGAGGGCTGGTACTGCACACCCTGCGAGTCCTTCTTCACTGCAACACAGGTTGAGGGCGGTAAGTGTCCCGACTGCGGCAGAGACGTGGCTCAGGCTCGTGAGGAGGCTTACTTCTTCAAGATGTCGAACTACGTTGACAGACTTATTAAGCATATTGAGGACAACCCCGGCTTCATCGAGCCCGAGAGCCGCAAGCGTGAGATGGTCAACAACTTCTTAAAGGCAGGTCTTCAGGATCTCTGCGTATCCCGTACCTCCTTCAAGTGGGGCATACCCGTTGACTTCGACCCGAAGCACGTCGTATACGTATGGCTTGACGCTCTTACCAACTACATCACTGCTCTCGGATATAATCCCGACCTCACCTTTGAGGAGCAGAGCGAGAAATTCAAGAGGTATTGGCCCGCAGACGTTCACATCATCGGTAAGGATATCCTCAGATTCCATACCATCTACTGGCCCATCTTCCTTATGGCTCTCGACCTTCCTCTTCCCAAGAAGGTCTTCGGTCACCCCTGGTTCAACTTCGGTAACGATAAGATGAGTAAGTCGAAGGGTAACGTTGTGTATGCTGACGAGCTTGCAGAGATCTTCGGCGTTGATGCGGTTAGATATTACGCACTCTCCGAGATGCCCTACAACTCGGACGGCTCGATCACCTATGAGAGCGTTATCACAAGATATAACAACGATCTTGCCAACAACCTCGGCAACCTTGTCAGCCGTACCCACGCTATGACGAAGAAGTATTTCGACGGTATTGTACCCACACCCGGTGATGAGGAGTCCTTTGATACCGAGCTTAAGGCGGCTGTAAGAGAGGGAATAGATAAGTCCGTCTCGCTTATGAACGAGTATCACGTTGCGGATTCGCTTGATGCGATCTTCGTAATGCTGAGACGTGCCAACAAGTATATCGATGAGACCACCCCGTGGGTTCTCGCCAAGAGCGAGGAGTCCCGTCCCCGTCTCGCAACCGTAATATACAACCTTCTTGAGACCATCAGAGTAGGAGCAGTGCTTCTCGCTCCCTACGTTCCCGATACCGTCAAGGATATCTTCGCACAGCTTGGTACGGATAAGACCGAGCTTTCCACCGTAAGCGAGTTCGGTGCACTTGAGGCAGGACGTCCTCTCGGTGAGGCACACACTCTCTTCGCGAGAATCGATGAGAAGAAGTTCCTCGAGGATATGGAGGCGAAGATGAAGGCGGCAGAGGAGGCTCTCGCCGCTATTGCCGAGCCCGAGCACGAGCCTGAGATCGGCATCGACGAGTTTGCGAGGGTTGAGCTCCGTGTAGCAGAGATCATCGCCTGCGAGCCCATTCCCAAGGCTAAGAAGCTCCTGAAGCTTCAGGTAGACCTCGGATACGAACGCCGTCAGGTGGTATCGGGCATCGCTAAGTATTACACTCCCGATGAGCTTATCGGTAAGAAGGTAACTCTCGTTACCAACCTTAAGCCCTGCAAGCTCTGCGGAGTTGACAGCTTCGGTATGATACTCGCATCGGGTGAGGAGGACGTTAAGGTAGTGTTCCTCGATCCCTCGGCTAAGAACGGAGACAGAATACACTGATGAGATTCTTCGACAGTCACGCACATTATTACGATGAGCGTTTCATAGAGGAATGTGAAAAGAGCGTCGATTCCTTGATCGACGCTCTCCTTAGCTCATCCGTATCTTATATTGTAAACGTCGGTACGTCTCCCGAGACCTCACGCCTTGCAATAGAGCAGGCGAAAAGACATGAGAATATGTATACCGCCATAGGTATTCATCCGTCTGACACACGCTTTCTCTCTGATATCGAGAGCGAGCTTTCCGAGATAAAAGAGATGCTGAAGGATCCCTCATCATGTGCAGTTGCACTCGGTGAGATCGGTCTCGATTACCACTATGAGGGCACGGACAAGGAGAAGCAGATGCTCTATTTCCGCCGTCAGATGGAGATGGCAGAGGAGCTCGGACTGCCCGTTGTTATCCATGACAGAGATGCCCACGGCGACGTTATGGACGTGATCAGGGATTACCCACGTGTAAGAGGTATTCTCCACAGCTTCTCGGGCTCTCCCGAGATGGCTCTCGAGCTTGTCGAGAGGGGGTATATGATATCCTTCTCGGGTACGGTAACCTTTACCAACGCACGCCGTCCGAGAGAGGTTGCGGCTGTTCTGCCTCACGATAAGGTACTGATTGAGACGGATTGCCCTTATCTCGCACCGCATCCCAAGAGAGGAACGCTCAATCACTCAGGCAATCTCGAGTACACGAATGCATCCCTTGCGGCATCGCTCGGCATCACCCCCGAGGAGTGTGCCCGCATTACCGAGGAGAATGCACGGAGGATTTTCGGAATATGAAAAAATCAATGACAATAACCTACGAGGTCGACTCGGGACTTTACGTAAACGTAACCAATAAGTGCTCTAACAGATGCGACTTCTGTATACGCAATAACGGTGACGGTGCGTATGGCTCGGACAGCCTCTGGCTCGAGCGTGAGCCCGAGGTAGGAGAGATACTCGAGAGCATTTTCTCCCACGATCTCACCAAATATAAGGAAATAGTTTTCTGCGGATACGGTGAGCCTGCCTTCAGACTCCTCGAGTGCCGTGCGGTAGCTCTTACAGTGAAGGAGAGATACCCCGATATGAAGGTGCGTATCAATACCAACGGACACTCCGATCTTATTAAGAAAATGGATACCGCATGGATGTACGAGGGTGCCTTCGATACCGTATCGATAAGCCTTAATACCCCGAATGCGAAGGGGTATGACAAGCTCTGTCATCCCGTTTTCGGCGAGATATCGCATACCGCTCTTTTAGACCTTGCGAGAAGACTCTCGGGTAAGGTACCCACCGTTATGCTCTCCGTTGTCAGGGAGACCCTAACCGAGGAGGAGCTCGAGGAATGCAAGAGGCTCGCAGACAAGGCGGGCGTATTCCTCAAGGTACGTACCTATATCGGAGGCTGATCTCAGCTCGGAGGATTGCACACGGGTCCCGACCTGACTGCGGGCGGCTCGCTGTACATACTCGCATAGATGAGCAGCTCCGAGAGGGGTACTCGCATTATATCAAAGCTAATACCAAGGTACCCGTATTCGCTGACGAGGCGAAGCTTGGCTACCGTATTTTCGAGGCTCTCAGCGATGAGATGCCTCTTTCTTTTTCCTCTGCCTAAATCACCCTCGAGTATCCTTCTTTCCTCATCGTAGATGAGTGTGCCTCCCGCACGGTCGAGGTGATCGAATGCCGTTCTTTTATCCACGTACTTTTCACCAACCCTGGCAAAGGGCGACAGATCGATGAGCGAGCCCTCGGGATTGCACCTCTCTGCGTATTCGGAGATGACACGCTCCTCGCCGTCGGAAAAGGAGGGGATATTCTCAAGATGTATCTTATCGTAGGTAAGCACCGTCACGTCGGCATACTCCGAGCACCCATCCTCCTCTATGTCACGCTCTGCGAAGAGCAGGAGCTCTCCTGCCAGCATCACTCGGCGAAAGGAGAGAGCCGACTCCATATCGCCTATGGAGGAGTGAGGCACGCATACACCTCCGTATCCGAGGCTTGATGCAAGAAGGGCAATGCTCTCGGCACAGCCCCCCGTCATCCTCTCCCTTGTGTAGACACGGAGAATGGGTATTTTACCGTACCTTTTCGCTATCTCTATCGCCTCGGAGCCGTCAAAAACGGTCGATATCCGTCCCTCCTTCATTATCGCAGAGCATACGGTCAGGTAGCTGAGATAGGGAATAGCACGTATCAGCCTCTCACGTCTGTAACCGGGGTACAGATATCCGTTAGCCACTCCCATTCCGTAGGCGGGAGACGAGCTCCTCAGGACGAGTATCTGCCCCGTGTACAGCCTCTCACGCTCACCGATCTCGGGGTTGTATCTCTTCAACTCCCCCTTTGTCTGTCCGAATCTTGCTGCTATTTTGTCGAGGGTGTCGCCGTGTCTTACCGAGTAGGTACGGGTCGGGATGATTACCGACAGCTCACGTCCCTCTGCCAGCCTCTCGGAATTCTGTATCTCGTTATCGGACGAGAGCCTCGACGGAGGTACACCGTATTCCTCGGCTATCTCGCTTATGACCTCGCCCTTTTTTACTCTATGTATCTTCATGAAATCCACTCCTTCCGTTTTTATGTTATTCATATCACTCGGAATATGATACACTGAGGAGTCCGAAATATGAGTCGAAATAAGCGAGATGATAAATTTTTCATATTTACTTGCAAAAAGCTGTTTTCTATGTTAGAATAGAAGAAAAAAAACGGAGTTATATAAAAATGAAAATAAAAAGCGGTTTTGTAATGGAAAAGGTCGGAGGTGCATACCTCGCAGTTGCGACGGGCGAGAGAGCGACCGAGTTTAAGGCTCTTGTTCGCCTTAACGGCACGGGTGCTTTCCTTTGGGAGCAGCTTAGCGAGGGGGATAAGACCGAGGAGGATCTCCTCCGTGCCATCCTCGAGGAGTACGATGTAGATGAGGAGCGTGCGAGAGCTGATATCAACGGCTTCCGTGAGACTCTCCTTAAAGTAGGTATTCTTGATGTTTGATACAAGACAGTCGCACCTCATAGAGGGTGAGCTCGAGAAATACGGCACCTATGCATCCACCACTGTGGGGGCGAGCATGCGTCCGCTCTTCAGGACGGGCAGGGATATGGTGATAATCGAGAAGCCGAAGGGGGAGCTTCGCCGCTTCGACGTCGCTCTTTACAAGAGCAGGAGCGGAGCATATACTCTCCACAGAGTCATCCGTGTATGCGAGGACGAGTATCTCATCAGAGGCGATAACACCTACCGTATCGAGCACATTGCGAAGGAGAGAATCATCGGTGTCCTCACCGCCTTCAACAGAAAGGGCAAAAGGCATTCGACAGACGAGCTCGGATATAGGATATATTCCCGATTTTGGAATTTCATCTATCCTGTAAGATATCTCGTCCGACTTCCTCGTCCGCTTCTCGGTAAGGCTTACAGAAAATTATTCAAGAGAAGAAATAAAAATGAAAAATGAGGTATATAAAATGAAAAAGATCATAGCACTTTTCCTTGCTATCACTCTTGTTTTCATCTGTGCCGCGGCTCTTGTGTCCTGCAGCATAGGCGGTGATAAGGATGATAAGGACGATAAGGCAACTAAGCTTGGTGCAGACGGAAAGAAGTCTGAGGGCTATCTCCTTGCGGCAGGCTACGACGCAGAGTATACAACCGACCCTGAGTATCTTGAGAATCAGGAGATGGAGGGACTTGTAGGTATCCTTGAGGCCGAGCGTGGAAATACGCTCGAGGGACTTGACGTTCTTTTCGCCTTCTATTTCGATTCCAAGGAGTCTCACGAGGCTTCCAAGGGAATGCTCGATCAGTTCTTCGCAAGACTCAAGCTTCAGGCAGCCGAGCTGGAGCTCGAGGTAGAGACGGGCAGCTCAGATACCGTTTCCTGGTTCGGAACGAAGAATGCCATTAAGATTGCCGCAGGTGAGAAGGTTACGGGCGGCTCGAACGATATTCCCGCTCCCCCTCCCGAGGACGATAAAACTCCCGGCGGAGGCAATGTGGACGTTAATCTCCCCTTGACCGATCCCGAGCGTGCTCTTGAGTGCTTCCTTGAATCTAATTATATGGCTGAGGTGACCACTGACGAGGAATATCTTGCAAGAATGGGTATGAACGGCCTTGTAGCAGTTCTCGAGGCTGAGAGCCTTGGCGATGATATAGATGCTATATTCATCTTCTACTTTGAGAGTGAGGAGGCTCTTGCGGCGGCACGTGACGTGCTTGACCCCTTACTTCTTGAGCTCAAGAGAGATGCCGCGGCTGACGACGTAGAGATCGAGCTCGGTACTACCGCTAACATCGCTTGGGCAGGAACAGCTACCGCTATCAGGATCGCAGGCGGTGAGATAATCGATGGCGGCTAGAGCGACGCCGACGATAGCAGTGGCAAGGAAGTCATAGGAGACCCTAACTCCGATCCCGATGCGGCTTATGCATTTCTTGTAGATAGGGGATATGACGCATATCTCTCGGTAGGAGACGATCTTGGTGAAAATCCTTTTGACGGCTTGGTGGCTATCATCGAGGCAACGAAAACGTACGAAGGAGGTGCGGTCGATATTATAGATATCTACTACTTCGACTCCGAGGAGTCGTTCTCTCTCGTTAAGGAAGAACTGCTGGCTACTCTTGAGAGGTGGAAGGATATAACAGAGTACGTTACCGTCTCTGATGTCATCGTTATGTATAACGAGAATATGATCTGGATCGCTACCGTACAGGGACTTGTTGACGCTCAGTAAAATATAATATAAGAACGGCTATTCCACTAAAGGCGGAGTAGTCGTTTTTTTGAAAAAAGTACGAAATCCCCTTGACAAAAGGGAAAGGGCGATGTATAATCAAATAGAACAGTTGAACAACCGTTCAACCGTAAAGGTCGAAAAGGAAAATGAAATAATGAAGAAAAGCATCAAAGCGACAGCTCCCGTATGCTCGGAGTGCGAGGTTCACTCATCGGTCGTCGAGTCTGCGAGGGAGAGAATGCCCGAGTGCGAGGTCACCTATGACCTCTCCGACTTCTTCAAGGTGTTAGGAGATTCGACGAGGCTCTCCATACTCTTTGCGATAGACGTCTCACCCATGTGTGTATGCGATATTGCCGAGGCGGTGGGGATGACTAAGTCTGCGGTCTCGCATCAGCTGAAGGTTCTCAGGCAGAGCGATCTTGTGAGATATAAGAGATCGGGTAAAAACGTTATTTATTCTCTTGCGGACGATCACGTGAGAGACATTATCGAGAGAGCTCTCGAGCATATTAAGGAATAATTTGTGAGGTGTAATATGAATATCAAGTACGTAGTAACCGGGCTCGATTGCCCCAACTGTGCGGCTAAGCTCGCGAAGAAGATCGAGGAGAAAGAGGGAATAACCTCCTGCAAGATCAACTTTCTCACCGAGAAGATGACACTCGAGAGTGACCTCCCCGAGGATAAGGCTTATGAGATCGCCCTTGGTGAGTGCCGTGCGTTCTCCCGTGATATAAAGCTTGAAAAATGATTATATTATTAAAAAATGAGCCCTTTAAGATATCGGTAGGAGGTACGCTCTTTCTGACAGGTGTAGTCCTCTCGTTTCTTGATATGCCCGTAATATCGCTTATAGCATTGCTTCTGTCAATGCTCACGACGGGCCTTGAGGTTATGCTCGGTGCTGTAAGAGGACTTATCAGGCGTGACGTCTTTGATGAGAAGCTTCTTATGTCGGTTGCCGCAATAGGTGCTGTCTGTATCGGAGAGGCACTCGAGGGTGCGGCGGTGCTCTTATTCTTCACTGTCGGAGAGTATTTCGAGCACAGAGCGGTACGCTCGTCACGCAGCTCTATACGCTCTCTGATGGATATATGTCCCGACACAGCTACGGTGCTCGTTGACGGTGAAGAGAGAATAGAGGATGCAGAGGACGTAGAGGAGGGCAGTATCATCATCGTCCGCTCGGGCGAGAGAGTGCCCATCGATGCGAGAGTTATAGAGGGAAGAGCGGAGCTCGATACCTCAGCCCTCACGGGTGAGCATATGCCCGTATACGTCGAGGTCGGCTCGACCGTGAACAGCGGTACGGTAGTTATAGGCGGTGTTCTAAAATGTGTGACGCTCCGCACCAGCACTGAGTCGTCCGCCGCACGTATTCTTGAGCTTGTCGAGTCTGCGAGCGAGAGAAAGTCGAGGGAGGAGAGCTTTATAACAAGGTTATCACGCATATATACTCCCGTAGTTTTCGCTCTTGCACTGCTTATGGCGGTCATACCGCCTGTGTTCGGTATCCTCGAATTTACCGATGCTCTATACCGTGCTCTCTCATTTCTGGTTGTATCATGTCCTTGTGCACTTGTTATTTCTGTGCCCATGGCATTCTTCGGAGGCATTGGAGGTGCGGCGTCACGGGGAATCCTCTTTAAGGGAGGAAACGTTTTTGCTCCTCTGTCCCGTATCGACAGAGTAATATTTGATAAGACGGGAACTCTCACAACAGGTGAGCTTGAGGTTAAGTCTGCTCGCTCGGACGTTATGACCCGTGAGAAGCTCATAAGCCTTGCGGCATCGGCGGAATACGGCTCACGCCATCCGATTGCACGGGCACTTGAGAGGGAGGCTGACGAAGTGACCGAGCCCCTTGAATACGAGGAGCTGATCGGACGGGGCGTTGTCTCGACCGTTAATGGCGAGCGTGTCGCAGTCGGTAACAGAAGGCTGATGGCAGAGGAGGGCATAACACTCCCCGATGACTTGGAGGATGCATCTCTCTACGTATCGAAAAGCGGTGAATACGTTGGATGTATATCCCTCTCGGACAGCGTGAAGGCTGATGCCCGTGATAGCATATCGTCCCTCCGCACACTCGGTGCACGTGACGTGTATATTCTCTCGGGAGACAGAGAGGCATCTGTCGGTGAGGTGGCATCACAGGTCGGTATTGATAGGTATGAAGCCTCGCTTTTACCAAAAGATAAATATTCTCACCTTGAGACGATTATAGATAGCGGTAATGGCAGCACCGTGTACGTTGGTGACGGAATAAACGACGCCCCCTGCCTTGCACGTGCTGACGTGGGTGTCGCAATGGGTGCTCTGGGCTCGGACAGTGCCATCGAGGCATCCGACGTCGTAATTATGTCCGATGAGCTCTCACGCATACCTCTCGCGGTGAAGATCGCACGTAGGACGCTGCGTATTGCGAAGGAGAATATATGCTTCGCTCTGGGTGTAAAAGCCTTAGTATTGACCCTTGTCTCGCTTGGACTTGCAGGTATGTGGATGGCGGTGTTCGCAGACGTCGGTGTGGCTGTCCTCGCAATACTTAACGCTATGCGTACACTCAGGTATTCACGTGATAATAAATAAAAAGAGAAGAGTACGAATGTGTAATTCGTACTCTTTTTCACCGGGCGGGGGGAATCTCCCGCAGTTGTTTTTTTGGATTGTTACGAGAGGGAGCATCTGTCGGCTTGTATCAGTATTTTTCCTTCATAGCCCTCTCGATGTCTCTGTCGGCATCTCTCTTCGCAATCGTCTCACGCTTATCGTAGTTCTTCTTACCCTTGCAAAGACCGAGTGCCATCTTGACCCTCGAGCCCTTGAAGTAAAGAGAAAGGGGAACTATTGTATATCCCTCTCTCGAGACGAGACCCGTAAGCTTCATGATCTCAGCCTTATGCATCAGCAGCTTCTTTGGGCGAAGGGGATCACGGTTAAAGATATTACCCTGCTCATAGGGGCTGATATGTACGCCAAGAGCGAATATCTCGCCCCCGTCGATGTCGCAATAGGAGTCCTTCAGGTTTACACCGCCTGCACGCAGGGACTTGACCTCAGTGCCGAAGAGCTCAATGCCTGCCTCGTAGGTCTCTATTACAAAATAATCGTGTCTTGCTTTTCTGTTGTCGGTTATGAGCTTAGTGCCGACCTTAGCCGTCTCTGCCACTCCTATCACCTCTCTTTCCTTCATAATTCTATCATAATACGAGATGAAAATCAACCGTTTCCGAAAAGTTTTTTAATTGCACCGCTCGCAAGCTCGAGAAGCTTGAATTTTACCTTATAGCCACCGCCCGTGATGAGGCTCTTCTCGGAGTCTGTATAGCTATCGTCACCGCCTCCCGTTGCTACGTCGAGGCACATTGGCGGAAACATAACGCACCACCAATTTCTGCCCTCTCCGCCTCCGAGCAGGACTCTTAAAGAGGTGTACGTCCCCGCGGGAAGGGAAAATTCGCCGTATTCTCTTGTGTCATACCACTCCTCGTCTATTACAACCTCGGCGGTATAGTCGCACCCCATCTCGCAAAGCCACGTGTTCACGTCCGCCTCTATTCTCTCTGTCATAAGAGAGAGTGCCTCCTTCGCCTCGTCTGCGTCTCTGTATGATGATAGCTCCTCTCCGTATTTTCCGAGAAGTCGGTCTCTTATTTCCAGCTTGACAGCCTGATCCTCCTCGCTGTCCGAGCGTGCGAGAATATGTAGTCTCACCGTGTCGTCATAGATCGCCGCCTCGCTCTCGGTCGGTATGACCGCTATTATCATTGTCAGAAGCAAGAGCACCGTTACAGTAAATAAAAAGTTCTTCATTTTTTCCTCCTTGCCCGTTTCTCGGGCGTTTTTTATTCTCTGATGCACATAATATTGACAGAAGCTCTTCGTTTTAATCAGGGAAGAAGAAAAAAGAAGCCCCTTCATAAAATTCAATATAAAGTGCATATTATATAAAAAAAGAAAAGGGGATATTTATGATGCTTTTGAAAAAAACCGAACTCAAGCCGCTTTTTATATCGATACTCATTCCGATTTTCATAGGAGGGCTCTCCGCACTTATATCAATGGGTGCTATGTCAGGGTATTCGGGGCTTGAAAAACCGCCGCTCTCACCGCCTGCGTGGCTTTTTCCGATAGTCTGGTCAGTGCTCTTTGTGCTGATGGGTGTCGCAAGCTTCCTCGTATACAATAGCGAAGGGAGCGAGGAGGACGTGCGTGAGGCATTAGTCTTATACGGCCTTCAGCTTTTGTTTAATTTTCTCTGGTCGATAATCTTCTTCAACCTTAAACTGTACACCCTCGCATTCGTGTGGCTCTTGGCTCTTCTTGTGCTTGTCATCACAACTGCCGTCTCATTCTATAAAATAAGCAAGCCCGCAGGACTTCTCCTTGTTCCGTATATTCTCCGGATAATCTTCGCAGGGTATCTGAATCTCTTAATAGCTATACTTAACTGATTATAAAAAAATTCTATTTTGGTGAGAATAAGGAAAAAGGGCTGTCGCTTGACAGCCCTCTAATATTAAATTATTTAGTGAATACCTCAGCCATTACCCGACGGCATCTGTCCTTATCTACCTTTACGACCTCTCTGTCATAGGTAACAAGACCGTTAGTCTCGTCCTCAACGTCCGAGAGCTGAGTATATACGAATGCAGATGCACCGTCCTTCACAAGGGGGGCTACCTCATTCTTGTAGAGGTCATAGAATGCCTCCTCGAATTTTTCTCTCTCGGCAAAGAGTCGGTATCCGTAATTCTCATCGCCGAAGAGGTGGCCCTCCACTCTGTGAGAATATCCTCCGAATTCGCTGATAGACAGAGGCTTTCCCGATGGGTGCTTCACCTTCAGACGTCTGAAATAAATATGCCTTGAATCAACGTCGCTTAAGCTTCTTCTGAACCAGCCCGAGGTGGAGTCGACGATCCTCGTATTATCGACCGCCTTCAGCTTACCGTACGTCTCGTCAGCAGAGAACTGTCCCCAGCCCTCATTGAAGACGGTGTAGTAGACGATCGACGGATGATTGTAGAGAAGCTCCGCCGTGCCGATCATCGTCTCCTCGAAGATACGCCTCGACTCGGGGTCCTTATGAAGATGCTTGTCGCTCATACGCTGAAGACCTACCGTAGGCAGTACGGTGTCACGGATGAAGGAGTAATGACCGTTGTTCACCATATCCTGGAATACCGCAACTCCCTCTCTGTCGCAGAGGTAGTAGAATATCTCGGGCTCAATCTTGATATGCTTTCTTAACATATTGAAGCCGAGCGACTTCGCAAGCCTTATATCGTCAAGATATCCCTCCTCGGTAGCGGGCATAAAGAGACCGTCGGGGTAGTAGCCCTGATCGAGCAGACCGTTGAAGATATACCTCTCGCCGTTAAGCGTAAGATATTCCTTACCGTCTGCCGTGGCAGTGCCGATAGTCCTTACCGCAAAGTAGCTCTTGACTCTGTCAATACCGCTTTCAACGGTGAAATAGTATAATTCAGGTGTCTCGGGAGTCCATTTTACAAGCTCCTTCGGCTTGATCTCGCACTCCTCTCCCTCGAATTCTATAACCGTGCCGTCGTCAAGCGTCACACGTTTTTTATCGACACCGCCGACAACCTTCAGTATAACTCCGTCCTCGGTAGGTGTGATTTTCAGTGATTCTATCGCTCCCTCCTTTGGGACTGCCTCAAGCCAGACTGACTGCCATATTCCGCTGACGGGTGTGTACCACATTCCGCCTCTCTTTTTCGTCTGCTTGCCGTAGGGATATTTCTCCGAGAGAGGGTCCTTCGCTATAACCTCGAGCGTGAGGTCTCCGTCTCCGATATGCTCGGTCAGGTCAACCGAGAAGGGAAGATATCCGCCCCTATGCTCGCACACCTTAACTCCCGAGACGGTAACCTCGCACTCTTGGTCAACCGCTCCGAGGTGGAGTATGACACGTCCGCCCTTCATATCCTCGGGAAGGGTGACTCTGCGTCTGTAATGCATTGTCTCATCCTCTGAGATAGCACGGCACACGCCCGACAGCTCACTCTCAGGGGGGAACGGAACTGTTATTTTTCCGTCATAGACGGTGACGTTATCCCTCGTCAGGGAGAAGCTCCACTCGCCATTCAGTGAGAGATAGCCCTCTCTTACAAATGAGGGGGTGGGATGATATGAATGAGGGCATGATTTTGTCATACCCTCGGCGTATTTTGTTGTCAATTTTGTCATTTTTTTACCCGAATACAAGATTTATTACGGTTAACAGACCCGTGAAGATGATAAAGAGGATGATACCTACGTTTGCGAACGCCGCCTTCATAGTACCGGGGGAGGGTCTTCCGAGGTCATCGAGTATCTTCCATCCACGCTTCTTAAGCTGAAGAACGAAGAGCGTGATACCCACAGCGATAATAGCGACGGTCAGGAGCGAATACACGCTGACGAGCATCTGATTTAAGTAATAGCTTACCTCATCGACAGTGCCTCCCGCCTCGACTGTCTCTGCCATTTCGGTGACCTTCTCCGAGGCTCTCATAATCGGGAGCACGGCAACCGAGCCTACAAAGTTAAGTATCATATGCATCGAGATGGTGTAGAGCACGTTATGCGTCTTCTCATACACGTAGCCGAAAACCACTCCCACTGCGAGTGCATAGAAGATCTGGTAGAGATTGCAGTGCATAAGAGCGAAGGCAGCAGCGGAAAGTATAACCGATACAACTCCGCCGAGACGTCCGAGTCTGTCCATTATCAGCTTTCTGTAAATGAGCTCCTCGAATATAGGAGCAAGGACGCAGACGGTTAGTATGATCGCCCACAGCGGTGTTTCGGTCACGATGGTGTTAACGCTGTTCTCGGGCGTCACACGGAAGAAGCGTCCGATAGTCTCGGATATCATGTTGCCGACAATCGAGCCTGCAAGCATCAGTGCTTCGCCTATAAGAAGAAGGAAGAAATATTCCTTCCACGAAAGCTTTGACTTGGTATACGTTCTCGGGCGTAGGAGAGCACTCAGCATAAATGCGAGAAGGGGGAATGCGATCACGTACTGTATGACGCTTCCGAGAAGGAGCGAGAACGTGGATCCCATAATGAATTCCGCAACCCTCGCATTATCCGTATTCTCAAGGAAAATATTAAGGAAAATACTCGCTATCAGCATGAGAGCGTTGGTGACGAGAAGGTATACAAAGAGCGACAGATGCACTCTCGATGATACCCTCTTTGACTCCCTCACGTTCTCACCGGGTATGCCGAGGGCGGTCTCGGTTATCGTGAAGGCGTTGTTATTGTAATCGAATTGGTTGTTCATTGTGTCCGTCCTTTGTAAATCAGAAAATATATTCTATTTAAAATTATACCACTCATTTCCCGAATATGCAAGTGCCATGGAGGAATAAGACAAAAAAACTTGGCTGATAGCATTCAATCTACCAAAAAATGTACGGCTTATGAAAAAACTATTAAAAATATACGAAATTTCCATCACTTTTTCTACATAAATGCTCGGTGTGTTTTTTGTTTTTTATCTTGCAAATTCTTATTCGGTGTGATACAATACTGTATATTGATTTTTTTTTGAAGGGCGGTGTGAATTTCTAAATGTTTACTGCGGGATTTGACAATGAAAAATATCTTAAGCTGCAATCGCAGAAGATTAAGGAGAGAATATCACTCTTCGGTGAGAAGCTGTACATCGAGTTCGGAGGAAAGCTCTTTGACGATTTTCACGCCTCACGTGTGCTGCCCGGCTTTGCACCTGACAGTAAGGTAAGGATGCTTATAGAGATCAAGGACGAGGCAGAGATTGTTATCGCTATCAATTCGGGAGACATAGAGAAGAATAAGGTCAGAGGCGACCTTGGTATTACCTACGACCTCGACGTTCTCCGTCTTATCGATGCATTCCGCG
>JAZQYD010000090.1:0-107680 GCA_045633405.1 Eubacteriales bacterium
GACTAACAAATAATAACAACATAGCGTACCACCTTTCTGCTTCAAAGACTTACCGTTTTCTAAACCTTATATATGGTGCACACTCTGATACTTATCTTTTGTTAAGTTTCAGAATAAATAGTAACCGTATGCTTTTGAGGTTAAAGTCCTCAAAAAATCAGTAAAAAGAATCTTTATAATTTTTATACGGACACTTTACTCGTCCAAAAAACAAGAAAAAGCCTTATAAATCAAGGCTTCTCGATAAAAAACAAGCACCGCTTTTACGACACGCTTTGTATCATAATTACGGTGCTTATTTGGTGCGGGTGACAGGACTTGAACCTGCACGGGAAAACCACCAGATCCTAAGTCTGGCGCGTCTGCCAATTCCGCCACACCCGCTTATCTGACGTGACTATATGATTGTACATCATTTTATGGGTTTTGTAAAGGGGTTTTCTGAAAATATATTTCATTCGTCTTTTATTTCACTTGCCCATAAGAGAGATTTACGGTCGAATATATAAGAAAAAGGTCGTGTTTCCCTTCTTTATTAAAATAAGAGCCCCTCATAATAGAGCAAATACTCTACTGCAAGGGGCTAGGTTATTATATTTAGTTGAATAAGTTATTTAGCTCTCTTTTTCTTAATGAAGAATCCGAGTCCTGTAAGAACACCAACAGCTCCGATAGAAATAACAATGATGGCTACCGTGCTATTGTTCTTATCATCCGAATCATCAGGCTGATTGTCGGTTGAACCAGATCCTGATCCTGCAGACACTTCCTTACCGCACAAGTCACATTTGCCATCGCGGTCAAGATCGTAATGATTGATAATGGCAACGTCTCTCGTTTCATAATGATTGCAGTTGTTACAATCTCTGCGTTCCTCACCTACCTCAGTGCAAGTAGATGGCAAAACGAGTCCCCATGCACCGAAATCATGATCAGTCTTGGGAATAGACTCACCTTCATCAAGTATTTCGTCACAAGCGAGGCAAACCGTCTTACCGGTGTGTCCATCTGCTTTACAGGTGGGCTTAAGAGCTCCCTCAAGTCTCGTCTTGACGTGCTCACAGGGGGCGTTATCCTCTGCCTTACCGTATACGGTTATGCTATGTGCTCTCGACTGAGCAGAAAGCGAGGGATATGTAAAGGAATCAACGGGAGAATCAAAGACAATGGTAACAATTCCGTTGTTATTGGTTGCAGTTGCACCTGTTGCATTAAGCCATCCGTTCACATACTTAGCATCAAGGCCTGAGCAATCTATCTCGATCTTCGTCATTCCGGGGTATTCAATAATGACCTCGGAGCCCATATAGAAACGAGCAGGGTTGAAATAATCGGCAACGTTAGATTGAGAATTAGCTTTATTATTGGTAATAGTAACGCCGTTCTGTACCCACACCTGCTGGTTAGTGTTGAATACAGTTCGGTTGGCAGTATCACCGAAACCGATATCCGCCTTAGAATCTACCGGCTCCATGGCACCGCACACAGTACAATTACCGTCAACGTAATTATGTCCGGTAGCAGATACCTTATTATCCGTGTAAGAGTCACCGCAAAGTGAGCAGGTATAGGTTGTGTAGCCATCCTTTCTACAGGTAGGCACGGTAACCACGGAGGTGTAATTATGAGTACAAGAGGTGTCTGAGGATCCTCCACCGCCCGTTGTGCCGCCTGACGTATAGAAGTGTGCAAAATAGTCGGTATCCGCTATCTTGGAGGTACGTAAAACTCCCATAGTAACGTATGAGCCGAATGTACCTATATAGCATGCCTCGCCTGAGACGGTTGTCTTAAGCGAGTTTCTCGAGGAATCCCAGGTATAAACGGACGATGCGGACGTTGCGAAGGTGAAGTTATAATAAGTACCGCTGAGAACAAGGTTAATATACTGCTTGTTGTTGCTATTATCCTTGAAATATAAGCGGTAGCCACCCGTGGTTTCTTCTACGTAAACGTCGACACCGTTATCATAGGCGGTATCGGTTGCACCGTAATAACCGCTCATATCACCCGTGAAGTAATACTCTGCCTCTTTGGTTGTTGAATAAATTCCGAGCTTGTATGCAACACCTACCGAAAGCTGAGTTACAAACGTAGGACGAACGGGCTCGGAAGCTCCGCAAGCAGTACAGGTACCGTCAACATAGCTATGTCCTTTTGCAGGGATAACGTTCGCCTTGTAGCTATAACCGCATCCGGCTGTGAGACAGGTGTAAACAGTATAGCCCTTCTCGGTACAGGTAGCGGCATATATTACGCCGTTATCAAAATTATTATGATCACATCCCGTATCGGCACCGCCCGAGGGAGTGCTCATACCTGCAGGAATCTCCTCTCCGAAGAGAAGGAAAGCAAGCTCGGGATAATCTACAAAAACGTTACGGGTGCCGGTGATAGCCTCGACGGCATCGTTACGGCCAAGCTCCCACGTATCAACGGGGTCTGCCTCCATCCATTCAAGAAGAACGTCAACGCTCTCCATAACTCCGGATTGTCCCCATGCTCTGTTGGTGTTGCCCCAACGAACGTAAACGTAAAGGAAAATACGTGCTACGTCACCTCTGAGGTCGTATTTTCCGCCCGACTCAGCGTTAGGATTGTAATAACCGCTGCTCTTTCCGTAAGCGGTGTTACCTCTGGATGAATTCTCCGACGTAGAGGTAGGACGAAGCATCATGATATCGTTTTCGTCGCTGCCTCCAAGTCCTTTACTGTTAGGCCAGGTATGTTCACGGTTCCATTCGCCGTCCCAAGAGGGACCTATCGCGTTACCCGAATAGAATGAGGATATCTTTCCGCCGCTATTTTGGCAATCCGTGTATCTGTAAAGGTCCTTTGTTTCGTTGTAGCTCGTAATATGAGTATGTGCCTCGGTCATAAGCTTCTTGAGTGCCTTGTAGAGATCACTGCTGGGTGCATTAGACTGGCTGGTACCTCCGGTATACGAAGAAAGGACGGCATAAGTATTATTGCCGGTATAAAACTCCTTTGCATTCGGCGACAAGAAGGTTGCAGTCTCTCCTCGGGTACCCCAGTTATATATGTATTTGCCATCATTTACGTACGAGACGTCATCGTTAGCCGCCTCAACGTGTATAACAGGGATAAACGATAGTAGCATAAATACCGCAAGAAGCAATGCCACGCCGCATTTCATTGTTTTAACCATAAAGAGGTTCTCCTTTATACAGGTTTTTATTTTAACATACTAAATTAGTTTACCATATCAGAGCGGCAAAAGCAATAGTATTTTGAAAAGACGTGTCTTTTTTTGATATTATTTGCAAAAAAACTGCTGAATAACAGAAAAACGCCCTGCCAAACTTGACAGAGCGTCTTAATTATATTATGTAAAAATCACATAAACGTCTCGCGATAGAACTTCTTAATTCTCTCGTGATACTCCTCGTCGGAATAATCACCGCGGTGGAAGGTATGATCAGCCATACTCATAGTCTTGGAGGTATGGAAAAGAATCTCCTCCTTCTTATCAAGCTCAAGGAATTCCTCGAAGGTAACGTGGTCTCTCTCGGTACCGCGTGCGACAGTACGTTCCCATCTCTTTTTATCGCTCTCAACCACGATTGCAACAAGATAGAACTGATCGCCAAAGGCTGCCTTGAAATTCTCAACGTCTGACGGAGGACGGATACCTGATATAAGAACGTCCTTATACCCTTCCTTCTTAATCTTCTCGATAAGTCTCTTAGGGAAGAAATCCTGACCGTATTTGCTCATATACTTCTGAGAGACAGCATGAAGATTCTCACGTGTCTTCTCGACACCTTCAATTTCAGCAAGCTCTCTTACTATATCTCCTACCGAGAGCATCGGAATCCCGAACTCACGGGAAATAAACTCTAAAAAATAATCCTTGCCGGATGCATTCTTACCAACAGCTGCGATAATCATAGCAAGAAATCTCCTTAAAAAACAAAATTACCATTATTTTAACACAGTTCCACTTTTATGTCAATACTGTTTTAAATAAAATGTTTTAAGTCTCATCTTCGCCAAATGAATAAAGATCGGACTCCATTACAGCACCGCTTAAAATGGATGAGTTTCCGAATTTCTGCCTGATAATATCAATCGTTTTTTCTTTCCTCTCAAGTTTTTCGTTAACTTTCTTTTTTCCGTCAGAGAAAAAGTCCATCTGCTGAGTCAAGGTATCAGACCTTACAAGTCCTATTGCGGCGACCGTCAAAGTTCGTATAGGCTTAGAGGCAGGCCACTCCTCTGTGAGGATGGAGAGTGCACATTTTGCTATAACCTCCCCGATGTCGGTAGGAGAGTCGAGCCGCCTTTGGCGTTGAATGGACTTTAAAAATTCATCCTTGACCGTAAGAGAGACGCCCGTACAGCATTGAGAGTTGGCCCTAAGCTTAACACCTACCTCATCGGCAAGATACTCTAAGGCCGTCTTCCAATCATCCCTTGACGTAATATCACGTCTGAAGGTCAGTCCGTTGCTTATGCTCTTGGCATCCGATCTGTTGGCAGGAGAGACAGGAGAAGAATCCAAGCCGCATGCATAAATATGCAGCATTTCACCAAGCTTACCGAGCCTGCCGGAAAGAATTCTGACATCAAAGCGGGCAAGATCGCCGATAGTTCTGATCCCGAGCCTTCTAAGAGTTTCCTCAGTACGTTTTCCAACAAATAAAAGTGTTTCAACGGGAAGAGGAAACACAATTTCCTCAAAATTGTCCCGAAGTATATAGGTTATAGCATCCGGCTTTTTATAGTCACTTCCAAGCTTGGCAAAAACCTTATTGAAGGAAACG
Source organism: Eubacteriales bacterium (assembly GCA_045633405.1). Classification (GTDB taxonomy): domain Bacteria; phylum Bacillota; class Clostridia; order Oscillospirales; family CAG-272; genus UBA1740. Next base: position 4,788 of record JAZQYD010000090.1, read on the forward strand.
CCTATTGAAACTGTAATGCCTATCTCTTCCCTGACCCGCCGTCTGATCTCTTCTGCAATATTCTGAAAGGAACCGAAAAGCTTAATACTCGCCGTAACGTCAAGCCAGCTTTCATCTATACCAAATGGCTCTACCATATCAGTATATTCGGAATATATTTTATTGACCCTTGCGGAATAACGCTCGTATTCAGCGTAGTGGGGAGATGCAATAACAAGACTCGGGCATTTTCTTTTAGCTGAATATACCGTCTCGGCAGTTTTGATACCGTATTTTTTAGCAAGCTCATTTTTGGCAAGCACAATACCGTGCCTATCCTCTTCGCTGCCGCATACCGCCATAGGTACGTTTGCGTATTGAGGATTTATGGCAGTCTCTACAGAAGCGAAAAAGCTGTTACAGTCGCAATGCAAAATTACTCTATCCATAAATCCTCCTTACGTCATTGATTTCTGTATCTGCCGCTGTGCTGTCCCTGATTAACCGTAAACGAGAATGAGCATCCCTTCTCATCCGACTCTACGTAGATCTCTTCACCGTGAGCCTCAACAATCGTCTTACATATATAGAGTCCAAGACCCACGCCGTTTTTATCAAGTCCCCTGCTCTTGTCGGTCTTATAGAATCTGTCGAAGACGTGCTTCGCATCCTCCTCACTGATAGTCTGTCCCTCGTCGTAGACAGTAACAAGCAGCTTCTTCGACTGAGTATTCTCGAGCTTAATACGAAGGACTCCACCCTCGGATGCGAATTTGATCGCATTCTCACAAAGGTTGTAAATGACCTGATAAATAGCATCCTTATCTGCGAATGCGGGCATCTCATCCATCTCAGCGTCAAACTCAACGTTTATTCTCTTCTCATCAATACGCTGCTCAAAGGATATTAAAATGAGACGTGCAACCTCGGCTATATCAAAGCTTGAGAAAACAAACTTTCTATCACCCGAATCAAGCCTTGAAACGTCAAGAAGCTGTGTAACAAGCCTTGAAAGTCTATGAACCTCCGATGAAATAACACCGAGGTAATGAGTACGCTGATCCTCGGGGATAGCACCCGAATTAATACCGTCAATAAAGCCAGAAATAGTCGTCATAGGAGTTCTGAGGTCGTGGGATACATTTGCCAAAAATGAGTTTCGCATCTTCTCAAGATTATCCAGTGACTCCGCCATGTTATTGAACGCTATCGCAAGCTCGGCGACCTCATCCTTGCCGTAGACCTCCACTCGCTCGCTAAAGTCTCCCTTACCGAATTTCTTCGTTACACGGGTCATATTTTTAAGAGGATATATGATCCTCTCGGTGATGAAATACGTTGCAATAACAGCTGCAAGCATAATCCATACCGAGCAGTTGATCACAGTTCTTCTCGTTGTACTGATCAGTCTGTCATCCTTAACAAGAGATGCGAGAGCAAAAACATAACCTATCGTCTTACCGCCGTGAACTATGGGCTTTCCGTAAGTGATCGAATTATCATCGGTTATCCCCTTCAGCACTCCGTTATAGACGAGATAATCTTCACCGTCTATATGCTTATTCTCGAATTTCGAGATATCGACCACTCCGAGCTCCTCGAGCACCGAGGGGTGTGCCTCATCAGATCTGTCAACGGTAGACAGAAGAACCTCTCCCGACGTATCGGTAATAAGAATATTAAAATCATAATCGAAGCTGACAAGAGGCATGAGGGCAACCGGGGACGAGCCCTCGGGAAACTTTATGTATTCTCTCAGGTCATCAACGTTCTTCTCCTCGATATGGCTTGCGATAATAGACGTGGACATCTCAAGCTTATCCTTCTTATCGGACAGTATCTGAGTTCGTATCATCGATGTAATTATGCCCGACAGCATAAAGAAGCTGACTAATATGATAATAACAAAAGCTGTCAAATATTTTGAAAATAAACTTTTGAACATTTAAGTCCTCCGCGAGTTTTACTACGTATATTATACACCCAATAAGAGAGGCTTGTCAAATAATTTAAGTTAAATATTGACTATTTTATTTTTTTATGTTAGAATACACGTGTAAAAAGATATTTATGTGAGGTTATACAATGATAGTAACAAGATTTGCACCCAGTCCGACAGGTTATATGCATATCGGAAATCTCAGAACGGCCCTATATTCCTACCTCATCTCGAAGCATGAGGACGGAAGCTTCATTCTCAGAATAGAGGATACCGACCGTGAAAGACTTGTGGAGGGGGCAACCGATATAATCAAGTCCACCCTTAAGATCACAGGACTTAACTATGATGAGGGTCCCGATGTAGGAGGCGATCACGGCCCCTACGTACAGAGCGAGCGTAAGCCCATCTACATGGAATACGCTAAGAAGCTTATTGATGCAGGCTACGCATATTACTGCTTCTGCACCAAGGAGAGACTCGAGAAGCTCCACGAGGAGGATTCTACCGGTGGATATGACAGACACTGCAGAGATCTTACTCCCGATGAAATTGAAAAGAATCTTGAAAGCGGTATTCCCTACGTTATCAGACAGAAGATGCCTCTTGAGGGTACAACGTCTTATATAGACTCCGTTTTCGGCGAGATATCGGTAAACAATGATGAGCTTCAGGATCAGATACTTATCAAGGCTGACGGTTATCCTACCTACAACTTCGCTCACATAGTAGACGACTATCTCATGGGCGTTACCCACGTTGTACGCGGGTCGGAGTATCTTACCTCCACACCTAAGTACGTTCTTCTCTATGATGCGTTCGGCTGGGAGAGACCTAACTACGTTCATCTCCCGCTTCTTATGGGTAAGAATGCCGACGGCAGTGTATCGAAGCTCTCTAAGCGTCACGGTGCAGTTTCCTTCCAGGATCTCCTTGAGGATGGATATCTTCCCGAGGCTATAATAAATTATATCGCACTCTTAGGCTGGTGTCCCAAGAACAGCGAAGCTGAGTTCTTCACCCTTGATGAGCTTAAGGCTGCATTCACAATAGACGGTGTTTCCAAGTCACCCGCTGTATTTGACTTCGAGAAGCTTCTGTGGTTCAACGGTGAATATATTCACAAGCTTGGCGACGATGAGTTTGCAGAGAAGATCGAGAAGTTCATCAAGACCGATATTCCTGACAGCGTTAACAAGGCTAAGATGCTGACCCTCCTCAAGACGAGAATTAATAAGCTCTCTGACATTGATGAGAAAATGGCATTCTTTATCACGCTTCCCGAGTATGACAAGGAGCTGTTCCTCAACAAGAAGAACAAGATATCCGAGTTTGATACGGTGAAAACCGTTCTCGAGAATGCACTCGCTATCCTATCAGGGGTAGAATCCTTTGATAACGATACTCTCTTTGCTGCACTCTCTCCCCTTACAGAGTCTCTCTCACTCAAGACCGGAACCATTATGTGGTGTGTAAGAATAGCAGTATCAGGCATGGCTGCTACTCCCGGCGGAGCTACTGAGATCATGGAGGTTATCGGTAAGGACGAGGCACTGAAGCGTATAGGATTTGCACTCGAGAAGCTGGACTGACATGAAGTGTACCACTATCTGTTATATTGAAAAGGATAATTCCTATCTTATGATTCACCGTACCAAAAAGGAAAACGATGAGAATCACGATAAATGGATAGGAATAGGCGGAAAGCTTGAGGTAGGCGAAAGCCCCTTTGACGGAATACGCCGTGAGGTCCTCGAGGAGACGGGATTAACTCTTATCAATCCTAAATACAGAGGAATAATCACGTTTGTTTCTAACGAATTCGGAACGCAGTATATGAATCTTTTCAAGTGTACTGAATTCGAGGGTGAGCTTTTGACAACCTGCGATGAGGGTGTTCTCGAGTGGATCGATAAGGACAAGCTCATGTCGCTAAAGCTTTGGGAGGGCGACAAGATATTCCTGCGTCTGCTTGACGAGGACGTCCCCTTCTTCTCCTTAAAGCTTGTCTATGAATTTGACGAGCTCATTGAGCACAAGCTTGATTTTACAGGCTGTTGACATATTTTACAGAAAAAGAGCGGTGACCGGTTCATCGCTCTTTTTATTCTCTTTAGGCGGGCATAGCGTCTTTTTCCTTACGACTCTCACATTCGCATTTTTCGGGTAATGAAAAAGGAAGAAAATAACCCGTTATAACGTCCGATGCAGATAGATTACAATTATCACAGAGTGCCCGACCGCTGATCCTATCAAATTTTACAAGCTTAAGACCGTCTGTCGAAAAATCGATGGGTTCGTCAAGCACCCCCATAGCCCTGTGTATCTGCAAGGCTACGTCATCCCATATCTTTAAATGAGAAGGATAGAGAGACGTAACCGGTGTTTTTCCATCTGCATATCCGCTCCAGATGCCAATTGTATAATACGGGGTGTAACCAACGAACACCTTATCCAGGCTTCCTCCTGACGTTCCAGTTTTGCCTGCTGTATCGATATAATATTTCAAGTCAATTGACCGTGCCGTTCCCCGCTCCACAACACCCATAAGAAGCTGATTCATAGCCCTGGCTCCCCCTACCGACAGTATCCTTTTGCTATCTGGAGTATAAGTTATCAAAGGAGAACCGTCTTTTTTATATACAGCGGAGTATAATTTCGTATCAGATATAACTCCCTCACGTGGGAAAGCAGTGTATGCACGGGTAAGCTCTCTCAGTGTCACGCCATACGTCAATTGCCCGAGTGCTAAGGGGGACTCATAAAAATCGCTATCCTTAATAGTTTTAAAGCCATAACTGTTTCTCAGCGTATTTACGATGCTTGATGCACCGAGGGTGTTATAAACGCTTACTGCTACTGTATTTTTTGAATAAGCCACAGCATCGTACAAGGAAATCAGACCTTCATATACGTTAGGCGAGTTCTTAGGGTATCCTACGAGCGTTCCGTATTCTTCCTTATAGCCTATCGGAACATCGTCAAACACCGTTGCGGGATTTATTATTCCGCTATCTACTAAGGGGGCGTATAAGGCGATAGGCTTAAGGGTGGATCCAGGAACAATAGGAATATTCGTGAAATCCAAAATTTTATCTCCGCCTTTAACGCCTGCACCTCCTATCATTGCAACTGTATTCCCCGTCGAATTATCTATAACCACCATGGCATACTTAAGTCCCGAGGAAGCCTCTGTCGGTAGATTATCTTTATTTTCAAAGAAAGAATCAAGAATATTCTGTAAGACAGAACACTGATTGAGAATGATTTTGCTTCCCCTTACAAGCATTCGTGCAGAGGCTGAGCTTACGCTATATTTTCGGGATACATCTTCAATAATTTCATTATAAGCCGACTCAACGTACCAAGGCATAGGTGAAAGCGTATCCCCCGCATTTCTATTAACCGATAGACCCAACGGCTGACTCTTCGACTCTTCGTATACGCTTTTTGAAATCACACCGTTATCGAGCATCGCATAAAGAACCTTGTTTCTCTTTTCAAGTGCTGCGGTCGGATGCTTAATCGGATCATATTTAGCAGGAGAGTTGATAATACCTACAAGAAGTGCAGCCTCTGAAACAGTAAGCTGAGAAGGCTGCTTACCGAAGTAAAATTCGGATGCTGCACCGACGCCGTAGATATTGTTCGCCATTGGTACAATGTTTAGATAGAGCTCAAATATCTCTTCCTTACTGTGATGGTTTTCGAGATTATATGCTCTTATTATCTCATTCAGCTTTCTTTTTAAGGTGATCTCATTATCTCCGCTTAGGTTCTTTATCAGCTGTTGAGTTATAGTTGATGCACCAAACCGTGGCTTTATATGAAGAAAGGTATTCAGAAGTGCCATGGCGGTACGCTTGAGATCTACTCCCGAGTGTTCATAAAACCCCCTGTCTTCACTCGAAATAAAGCCGTTTTTTAAATTGTCCGATATTTCTGAGAATGAGTACCAGGCCTTCACCCCTCCCTCACCGTCACGCCACACCTCGGTCAGCTGTCCGTTTCCATCATCTGTATAATATGAGGTTGATGAATAAAGACGGGCACGGTCAAAAAGCTCCTCATCGACTTCACACAAGGAATTGCTTTTTGAATATATTATCACTCCCACAACCAACATGAGAAAAATCAAGGTCAGTATAGCGAGCACCGATGCACATACAACAAGAAAACGCCTCATAAATAAAACTCCCGTTCAAGAAAACTCATCTAATGACATTTTCTCACACGGGAGCTAAAATATTATATGCGTTTTTTTACAAAAAAGGTAATCAATAATTAACGCGGTTAAGATACAATCCTTCGGCAGGAGCAGTCATACCTGCTTTTTTTCTATCCTTCGAGAGTATAAGCTCGCTTATCTCATCGGGATCCATTCTTCCGAATGCAACCTCAAGAAGCGTGCCAACGATAATTCTGACCATGTTGTAGAGGAAACCGTCTGCAGCTATTCTTATTTCGATAAGCCCATCGTTATCATCAATATTGAGATAAAAAACTTCTCTTACTGTGTCGGTAACATCGGAACCCTCAGACATAAATGAAGCGAAATCATGACGTCCTACAATGTATGAGGCGGCGGAACGCATTCTGTCGAGAGCCTCCCCGGAAAGATGCCTTGGCAGAAAATAAACCCGTCCGTATTCAAACGGATCGTATATTCTGTCGTTGCGAATCTTATAAAGGTATTCCTTTGATATAACGTCATAGCGAGGATGGAAATCATCCGAGCATTCCTCGGCATAGAAAAGACTGAGATCACAAGGCATAAACCGTGCAACCGCAACGGGAAGCTTATCAGCGGGAACTGTTGCCCCATCGCATTCTATCTTGATGCAAAATTCATTAGCGTGAACACCTGCATCGGTTCTGCTGCATCCCGTCACACGGCACTCGTGACCGAGGGCCTCGGCTAGTGCACGGCATAGCTCACCTTGCACGGTACGCTTATCAGGCTGAACCTGAAAGCCGTGAAAATCAGTTCCGAGATATCTAACCTTCGCAAAATATTTCATGAAGGTCTCCTTTAGATTTTATAGAAGCATAGATCAAAAAGCTCATTATTCAGATACATATTGTTAGGCAGAATCTTGAGCAATATCGCAGAAGCAACAATTCCTGCCAGGAATAAAATCCATAGAAAATCTCTGAATTTATAGCTTAACTTAACAAGCTTTGTTCTGTTTTTATCTCCACGGTAGCACCTGCACTCCATTGCACAAGCGAGCTCATCTGCACGTTTAAATGCAGAGACAAAGAGCGGAACAAGAATAGGTATCAATGCCTTCGCTCTCTTTATAAGTCCACCGCTCGAGAAGTCAGCACCTCTTGATTTCTGTGCATTCATTATCTTTTCGGTTTCCTCTATGAGAGTAGGAATGAAACGCAATGCGATAGACATCATCATCGCAAAGGAATGAACGGGTATACCTATTTTCTTTAAAGGAGAAAGCAGACTTTCAATTCCGTCTGTAAGTGCGATAGGAGAGGTAGTGTAGGTCAAGAGCATGCTTGAACCAACTATAAGAATAATAACCCTGAGCGACATAAATACCGCTCTTACAATTCCCTCCTCATAGATCTCAAGAACGCCAAGGCTAACAAGCGGATCGCCGGCTCCTTTAGTCATGAAAACGTTAATAAGCGATGTGAAGATAAGAATGAATATAATCGGCTTTATACTCTTAAGAATGACCTTAAAGGATATTCCGCCAACAACTATAAGTGATAATGTAAAAACGAATATTAAAGCAAATGACAGAGGATTAGCTGCGACAAAGACCGCAACAATAAATAGAATAGCCAGTATGATCTTCGTACGCGGATCAAGCTTATGAAGAGGGGAGTTACCCGGGAAGAACTGGCCTAGAGTGATATCCGAGATCATTCTTTATCCCTCCTCGAATATTCAATTATTGCTTTCTTCAAGCCTTCAATGGAATATAATTCTCCCTTGAGATCGATACCTCTCTCGATGAGAATGTCAGCTATCCTTGAAACCATAGGAGAATCAAGACCGATCTTGCCGAGATCGGATGAGTGAGAGAAAACATCATGGCAGCTGCCCGATGCAAACACGCGGGCTCTGCTCATAACTACAACGTTATCGCAATATGCAGCCATATCCTCCATAGAATGGCTGACAAGTATAACCGTAGTACCCTTTTCCTCCACCAATCTTCTAAGACCGCCGAGGATCTCACGCCTTCCACGCGGATCGAGTCCCGCTGCGGGCTCATCGAGGATAAGGACGTCGGGATCCATCGCCAGAACGCCTGCTATTGCTACACGTCTCTTCTGACCGCCTGATAGCTCAAAGGGTGATTTATCAAGAAGATCGGCACTGACACCCGCAAAATCAATAGCGTCAGCAACACGTCTTTCTATCTCTTCGCTGTCAAGCTTCAAATTACGGGGGGCGAAGCCAATATCGGATCTGACGGTATCATCGAACAGCTGATACTCGGGATATTGCATAACGAGACCTATTTTATATCTGATTTTACTGATCTCTCGGGGCTTTTCCCATATATCTGCACCGTCAAATATAACGGTACCTGACGAGGGCTTGTTCAAACCGTTAAGAAGGCTCACAAGGGTAGATTTACCTGATCCTGTATGACCGATAAGACCTGTTATTTTCCCTTTCTCGAAGCCTATCGAGACATCATCGAGAGCAACTCTTTCGAACGGAGTCCCCTTGCTGTATACGAAGGAGACATTCTTTAACTCTAAAATGTTCATCACAAATAAAAAATCCCAAACTATTTCAAGTAATTTAAAATGATATCCGCACACTCATCGGGTGATAAAGCATCGGTTGAAATGTCAAGACCTTCCTTTTTAAGAAGATACAAAAGCTCAGTTCCCTGAGGTGCCTCAAGGCCGATACTGTGAAGTAATTCAAAATGAGAAAAGACTTCACGCGGAGTACCGTCGAGGATGATTTTACCGTCATCTATGACAATGACTCTGTCAGCCTTCGTAGCCTCCTCCATATAGTGTGTTATGTTGATTATGGCAATGCCCTCATCCTTGTTAAGCTTGTCCATAATTCCGAGAACGTCATGACGTCCTACGGGATCAAGCATAGCGGTAGCCTCATCGAATATAATACACTCCGGACGCATTGCGACAACACCTGCTATCGCAACCCTCTGCTTCTGTCCGCCCGAAAGCTTGTGAGGTGCATGCTTGATGTATTCCGTCATTCCGACAAGCTTAATGGAATCATCTACTCTCCGTCTTATTTCTTCACGGGGAAGCCCCAAATTTTCAGGTCCAAAGGCAACGTCCTCCTCGACAACGGTTGCAACGAGCTGATTATCGGGATTCTGGAAGACCATGCCTATCTTCTTCCTTACATCGTAAATATCGTCATCCGAAAGATCGGAGGAAGATACGTCCTTACCGTCAATATATATTTTACCTGACGAGGGGATCAAAATCAAATTCAAAAGCTTTGCCAGCGTAGACTTTCCCGAACCGTTATGACCGAGAATAGCGATATAATCACCCTTCTTTACCGAGATAGAAACATCCATAACAGCCGGCAAGGGATTCTTTAAGCTTACCTCATCCTCATCATCGTAGTATGTGAATGAGAGGTTTTCAGTTTTGATCAAGAATTCATTTTCACTCATTTTATCACCTGTTATTACTGAAAGTAACTCTTACGGTAGAGCCGCACGGAAGTGCAGAACCCGAATCTACAACCGGCAAACCAAGCTCGTCTGCCTCGCTTTTTCCATTGTATTTTGATAATAATCTGCAATCAGTAATATATTTCATAGTAGATGCAGAGAGTCCTGTCGTATAAGAATTAAGCAAGAAGAACGAGGGATCATCGGATAGAACGCCTACCGTCAGCTTAACAAAATCGTCAATGCTCTCCTCGATCTTCCACACCTCTCCGGTAGGTCCTCTGCCGTATGATGGAGGATCCATAATGATACCGTCATACTTATTACCGCGTCTGATCTCACGCTCTATGAATTTCTTACAATCATCTACAATATATCTGATCGGAGCTTCGGAAAGACCTGACAAGCGTGCGTTTTCTTTAGCAGATGCAACCATACCCTTGGATGCATCGACGTGGCACACTGAAGCTCCTGCCTTGGCACAAGCCACGGTTGCTCCTCCGGTATATGCGAATAAATTCAAAACCTTGATGGGGCGTCCTGCCTTCTCAATAAGATCACGGCAGAAGTCCCAGTTTGTCGCCTGCTCGGGGAAAAGACCCGTATGCTTAAAGCCCATGGGCTTTATTTGAAAAGTGAGATCACGGTAGCTTATATTCCACGACTCGGGAAGCTTATTATTATTCCAAGCTCCTCCGCCTGACCTGCTCCTTGTATAGCTGGCATCAGCATTCTTCCAAAGTCGGTTTTTCTTTTCGGTTTTCCAAATTACCTGAGGATCAGGACGGATAAGACTGTACTTTCCCCACATTTCAAGCTTCTCACCGCTCGACGTGTCAATTATCCTATAATCTGTCCATTTATCAGCTAACCACATTTTATTTCCTCTTTATCGTTTATTGAAATAATCGCTCATCGCCGATCCGGCTGTATGAGAATGACAAATAGCAATTGCAATAGCATCAGCAGTATCATCGGGCTTAGGGGGCTTAGGAAGGCTTAACAAGGAGGTTACCATGGCAATAACCTGCCCCTTCTCTGCTTTTCCATAACCAACAACTGCCTGCTTAACCTGCAGAGGGGTATATTCGCTAATCTTGACTCCAAGTGAATGTGCGGTACATAAAATAACACCGCGTGCCTCTGCAACAGCTATACCCGTTGTAATATTTGTATTGAAGAAAAGCTCCTCAATTGCCATCTCATCCGGACGGTATTTTTTTATTACTTCTTCAAGATCGTTTTTTATTATAAGCAGTCTTTTTTCTATTTCGGTATGTGCGGGGGTTGTGATAGCACCGTATGCAATAGGACGAATCTTACCTCGCACACTCTCTATTACACCCCAACCTACGATAGCAAGACCGGGATCTATGCCAAGAATAATCATATATATCCTTTTAAAAATTTTATTTAATTATATCACGCATATCTGCGTATGTCAATTTTTATTACGAGTGGATCCGGTGTAATTAAGCATAAATACTCCTGAAGCTACAAGAGCAAGAGCAACGAGGAGATTTATGATCGAAATATCACTCTCGCCGGGAAGCATGAGCTTGGTAAGTATAACTCCGAAAACGGGTGTCATAAAGCTGAATATCGTTACCTTGGACACGGGGTTGAACTTGAGTAAAATACCCCAGAGTGCATACGCAATAGCGGAGAGAAAGGCAAGATATATTACAATAAGCAAGCCTCTGAAATCCGAGAGATCTATTACTCCGCCTAAGGCAACTCCCGTAATTATCATTACAGCACCGCCCATCATAAATTGATAGCCGCTTATAACAACAGGATCCTCACAGCTAGAGAACTTTTTCATAAGAACGAATGAAAAGCCTACGGAAATTGCGGAAAACAGTACGAATCCGTCGCCCATAAATGACATTGAGAAATCAAGACCGTTCAGGTTAACAGCTAAAATACCCGCAAAGCCTATGATGCATGCAACGATCTTCTTCGTAGTAAGCTTCTCCTGCCTGAAGATTAAGGCGGATGTAAGGATCGAGAAGAAGGATGCTGAGCCTGAGAGAACAGTTCCCTTCGCACCCGAGGTGTTTGCAAGTCCTACGTAGAAGAAGAAGTACTGTATAACGGTCTGCACAAGTGCGACAGCACCGATCTTACCGATATTCTCTACCTTAGGGTACAGAACCCTTCTTCTTGCAATGCTGTAAAGAACTATCGTGATAAATCCTGCCAATGCAAATCTGATACCCGCAAATAAAATTGTCGACGGAATATCAGGCTTCGCATCAGGAAAATCTGCGTAAATAATTCTATATCCCATTTTTATAAACGGAGTAGCACTGCCCCAAAGTGCACAGCAGAAGCACGCTGCGATAACGATGATCCAGGGCTTTGTAAATATTCCGTTTTTCTTTTCAATCTCTAAGCTCTTATCCATTGTCAAACACTCCTTGCGTAAAAGGCCAAGACACCTTCATTTAATAATATTTTCTCAGCTTCTCTGGCTTTATCCTCGGATTCAAAAATGCCGTAAACGCTGGGTCCCGATCCACTCATCATGGACTGCAAAGCACCAAGCTCCATAATTCTCGTCCTGAGGGCCTCTGCTATGGGACAAAGCGGAAGCACTGCATCCTCGAACATATTGTAGAGCCTAAGCTCACGTGGATCTTCGTTTTTCACACATTCGAGGACAGCTTTTTGCATTCTGTCCTGCTCATCCGTTAGAGAGAAGCTACCGTGAATCTCATCAAGCATGGCATAAGCACGGGGAGTTGAAATATGCTCGCCCGACGACGCAATTACAGTATGTAAGCATATTTCCGAGGGAATACGTGTAATACGTTCTCCTCTTCCCTCGCAAAGTGCCGTACCGCCCAAGAGACAATACGGAACGTCGCTTCCCAGAGCCTCAGCCATGGTAAGCAGTGCTTTATCGGAAAAGGGACGCTTAAAAAGCCTATTCATTGCCCTGAGGGTAGCTGCGGCATCGGACGATCCTCCCGCCAGACCCGCAGAAACCGGTATCCTCTTATTGAGTTTTATGCTGATATCTGCATTAAGTGCACCGCGGCTCAGGAAAAGATCAGCTGCCGCAAAAGCGAGATTCTTACCGTCAGTCGGAAGCCTCTTATTGCCGTCAAGAAAAACACGTATATTCTTACGCCCCATACCGTTCAAGGTTACGGTAACTTCATCACAAAGGCTTACAGAATGCATTACCGTGCTTATATCATGAAAGCCGTCATCTCTTCTGCCTATGACGTTAATATATAAATTTATCTTAGCGTAGGCCTTTTCCTTTACAGCGTTCATTTGCCCTCCGATGTTTTCTTATATAGGCGGAAAACTTAAGAAAGATTAACATAATTTCAGATCAAATTTCTTAGGCTCCGACCGGACATACCATTTTATTATATCATATATAAAATTAAAATACAAGTTTAAATAGAAATTTCACAAATTATTATAAAATAATCTTGACAACCGTAATTCGTTGTGTTATAATAACGTGGTAGTTTGGATAATTTTGTCCAGCCCCTTGCCACAGGATTTGTGGCCAAAAGACCAGAAGGAGGTAAAAAAATCAGATGGAAAAGAAGATTTGTTCTTACGAAACTCTCTTTGTAATCAGCGGCAACTACACCGAAGAGGATTACACCGCTCTCAAGGAGAAGTTTGTAAATCTCGTTAACGAGAACGCAAGCGAGCTTGCAGTTAACGAGTGGGGTAAGAGAAGACTCGCATATCCTATCAACTATATCACTGAAGGATATTACGTTCTCCTCACCTTCAAGAGCGAACCCAGCTTCCCTCTTGAGCTTGAGCGTGTATTCGGAATTACCGAAGGTATCATCCGTTACATGACTACTACCAAGCTTGAGAAGGTGCTCAAGTCCGAGCCTGTTATCGAGGTAGCAGTCGAGGAGACCGTCGAGGTTGCAGAAGAAGCAGCTGAGGCATAATTTATTTTGAATTTGGAGGCGGAAAAATGGCAAGTTTTAATAAGGTTATCCTGATAGGTAACATGACGGCTGATCCCGAGCTCAAGCAGACTACGGGCGGAATTTCCGTATGCTCTTTCTCTATTGCTATCAACCGTCGCTTTGCAAAAGGCGAACAGGGTCAGCAGAACGTTGATTTCATCAATATCGTAACTTGGAGACAGAGTGCTGAATTTGTCAGCCGCTACTTTAAAAAAGGCAATCCCATTCTTGTATGCGGACAGCTTCAGACCAGAAACTGGACTGATAACCAGGGTGTTAAGCGTTACGTGACCGAGGTTGTGGCTGACGAGGTTTCCTTCGTTGCTCCTGCAGGTCAGAACGGTGCTCCCCAGGGTGGTTCTTATACCCCCGAGGCTTACGGCACCCCTGCTTTTAACAACGCACCCAGTGCAAGCTTTGAGGAGATTCCGAGTGACGAGAGCCTTCCCTTCTGATAAGGAGCTCTCCCTTCGTTAAAAGACTCACTCTAACGAAGGCAAAATTGAATATGTGAGTCGGAAAGGTTAATGGACTATTCAAAATGGATAGAAACGATACTCAGCGCCCTGCTTTCCGTCCTATGCACAGAAGAAAGAAGGTTTGCATCTTCTGCCAGGACAAGGTAGACGGCATCGATTACAAGGACGTCGCTAAGCTTAGAAAGTTCATCTCCGAGAGAGCGAAGATCCTTCCCAGACGTGTTTCCGGCACTTGTGCTCTTCACCAGAGACAGCTTACTGTTGCAATTAAGAGAGCACGCCAGATGGCACTTCTCCCCTACGTTTCCAACTAAAACGTATAAATAACAATAAGACACTCTGTAAAAACTACAGGGTGTCTTTTTCGTTCAGTTGATTCCATGCTCAACCACCCACTTTATCTCCCAATCACAGACCTCAGGATTTTCCTCGTCGTAATATCCCACATGTTGGATTTACCTGCAAATACAAAAAACTCTCTTTTCATGACGTTCACCTTTAAAAAGCACGTTTATATTGCTGAAATACGCTATTGAACTTGTTTTTGCGAATTTTATAAGCTTATTTACGTGTATCTATAAGTGTCCCTTTGGGTAATTATATTTACGGTACGATTTTAACAGGAGATGGTTTTATAATCAATATGCAAAGTAAAGCAAAATTTGTGTCAATTGAAGATGTATTCAAAATTTTGATTATTACAGAATAAAGATTATCCGGTGTAAATATGTAAAACACTTTACTATTCTAGAACAGAGCCGCAATACGTTATATGACAAAAGGTGCTTCACCGTAAGGCAAAGCACCTGATTCTTTTAAACGTTAGGATATTTGATATCTACGGGCATACCTGTCTTTGCCGATTCAATAGCAGCACAGCAAGCCGCAACGCTGCCTGCAGCGTCGCTGGGAGAAATAACAAGCTCTGTGCCATTCTCTATCGCATCGATAAGCTGCTTGATCTCATCTGCAACGTTATGATCCTTTACACCGATCGATAACTTGTGTCCGACGTTGTAATCCTTGTTTCCGCCGCCGAGACCGGAATGGAAAGGAAGCGGATTTTCGTTATCCTCACGGTAGATAGTAACCTCACCTATCGCAGCATTCGTTTCACAAATGATTGTTCCCTTCGTACCGTAGAAGCAAGAACGCATTGTGTAGACACGCTTACAACCTATCGAAACAAACACCTTACCCATAACATCGTTCGGGAAGGTATAAAGTGCGACGTTAGCATCATCCTGAATGGGCCACTCTGTAAGGCACTTCTTATTTCCAAGAGCATAAACCCTGGTAGGATCTCCTACTATCCAACGAAGCATATCTACCGCGTGGCATCCGCCTCCAATGAATCCGTGACGTCTGGGGTCTACTCTCCAATTGTTGTATCCGCGTACGTGGCTGTAATCATGTGCATACTCACTCTCAACGTAGAAGAGATCTCCGATCATTCCATTGTCGATAAGCTGCTTTGCCTTTATAAATACGGGGTTGCAACGGCAAACCTGACCTACCATAAGAAGCTTATCACACTCCTTAGAAACCTGAATCATCTTCTCGCACTCTTCCATGGTAAGAGCCATAGGCTTCTCACAAAGAACGTGTTTACCTGCTCTCAAAAACGCCTCAGTCATCTCAAGGTGATAGTAATCGGGAGTAACAATAATTACAGCATCAATGTTAGAATCGTAAAGCAAATCGCGGTAATCGTTACAAGTACGCTCAACCTTAAACTCCTTAAGCCTTTCGTCAATTTGTGACTGCGAGATATCACAGATGGCGTATAAATTGGCATCGTTATTGAGAACTCCGAGCATATGTAATCTAGCCATGCCTGAGCAACCGATAACAGCAAAATTCAATCTTTTTTTCATAATCGCTTTACAATCTCCTTCGAATTTGTTAAAATGGTTACATCATTATAATATCACACCGCCTGCGTTGTAACAAGGGTTATTTGTTTGTTAAAATCACCATTTTGTTTGATTGGATATAATATGAAGAAAAATAATTTCAGTTCGGTTAACGACCAAAGTCTCGCAATAATAAATTGCGAAGAGAACCATATTGAAGCACATGATGCTCAATTCGGCCCGAATATATACAATTGCTACATAATTGAGTGTTGCACCAAAGGGGTATTAACTATTGTAATAAACGACAACGAATTCACCGTAAAAGAGGGCGACTGCTACGTCCTGATACCGGGAGACAGAATAACGCACAAAACCACCAGCAAAAGTCCCCGGAGCGAATTAACCTGCTTCATTCGCAGTTTGGAAATGAAAAACGTTTTAAAGCAAGCAGGAATTACAGCAGAAAATCCATTTGCCAGACCGTCAGCATACAAAGAGGTTTGCGAATCAATAAAGCGTATCATAAATTTAGAAAAAAGCCAAAGCGTAAAATCCGATTATCTTCGCACATCAGAGATATATAAAATAATGGCGGCTCTCATAAATGATAAAACCAAAGTTGAAACGACAAGTATCATTAAAAAAGCCACGGACATTATAGAAAATGAATATATGAAGGATATGTCCGTTGATAACATCGCAAATAGAGTAGGCCTCGAAAGATGCTATTTTTCAGTATTGTTCAAGAGGCATACAGGACAAACACCGCATGCTTACCTTAATTCCGTACGTGTCAGCAAAGCCTGTATGCTTATGGCCTTAACCGAGCTTTCAATTGCTGAAATAGCTATACAGGTAGGGCTTGAGCCAAGCGGTTTTGCACGTATGTTTAAGCGTGAAATAGGTGTGACTCCGGGTAAATACAGAAGCAAATCTTAATTTAAAGCTATGAAGATCCCCCGCTATCTACATTGTAAATACTTTTTTACAAGGGATGTATTTAAGCCGACATCTATTGACACGAATATACCTTTATGATATTATTAAAGTATTAAACGCATTTTAGGAGGCACTATGTACTCAATAAATAAAATCACGTCAAATCCGACTGTCGATTTCGCGGCAGAGGAGCTGAAAAAATATCTTCGCATGATGATGCCGAGGTGCGGCGAAATTACTATTAAATTCGACCCATATGCAAAGGATGGATTCCGCCTTGGTACGATGCAGGATTTCGGAATAGATACGTCCGAGGCAGACGACGTCACTCTTGACGATATCTTACATATTGATACGGATGATAACGGAGGTATAATAGCAGGCTCCAACCCTCGTAGCGTGCTCCTTGCTGTATACCGTTACCTCACCATCAACGGATGCCGCTGGCTCTTCCCAGGCGTGGACGGTGAGTTTATACCGATCAAGTCGATTGAGCCCACGAAATATCACAAGATGGCAGATAGCCGTTACCGCGGTCAGTGTAATGAGGGTGCAGAAAACCAGTCACTTATGATCGAAGCCATAGATTTCACTCCCAAGATCGGAATGAATATCTTTATGCTTGAATTCGATATTCCCTACACTTACTATAACAGATATTATGAGCATACCGGCAACGAGGCAAGAGATCCCGAACCTATTACACCCGATACAATACTTCAGTGGAAGCGTCAGTGCGAGGTCGAAATAGCAAAGCGTGGACTACAATTTCACGACATGGGCCACGGATGGACGTCTACTCCCTTTGGTATAAATATTGCTGATGGCTGGGCTAACAGCAACGCACCAACCGTCCCTGAGGAAATGAAGCAGTATATTGCTATGATCGACGGTACTCGAGACATATCTTCACGTTCCGGGCTTACCACTAATTTCTGTATGTCTAACCCCGAGGCAAGACGAATCGTTGTTAAAAGCGTTGCCGATTATGCCGAGGCATCCTCGCATATCGATTATCTTCACGTGTGGCTGGCTGACGGCCAGAATAACCACTGTGAATGTGATGAGTGCAGAAAAATGCGCCCCTCCGATTGGTACGTTATACTGATGAATGAGATAGACGAGGAGCTAACTGCACGTAAGCTCGATACGAGAATAGTGCTTATCTGCTACGTTGATTCAACGTGGCCCCCTGAGGTTGAGAAAATTAAAAATCCCGACCGTTTTTCACTTCTCGTAGCTGCTATATCCAGGGATTATTCATCATCGCTTGATCCTGATCTCGATCTTTCGCTCGTTCCCCTTAAGGACTATGTCAGAAACAAAAACGTTCTGCCTAAAACAGTAGGAGAATACATTGCTTACAGCAATATATGGAAGGAAAGATGCAAGCTTCCTACGTTTGTATACGAGTATCACTTCTGGTGGCCTCAATTCCGTGATCTCGGCGTTCTGAATTTTGCAAGAATCATTCACGAGGACGTTGTCGGTTACCGTGCTCACGGCTTTGGAGGAATAGTCGAGGACGGCTCTCAGAGAAGCTTCTTCCCTACAAGCCTGCTCTTCCAGGTTTATGCCGCTTCACTCTTCGATGCATCCCTTTCATTTGACGAAATAAAAGAGGACGTATTCTATCACGAATACGGTGAAGATTGGCACACGGTAGAGGAATTCTTCCGCGAAATAGGCGACGCCGTCGACTACAAATACACATTCGGTCAGCGTCCCGCCGAGGGAGGTATCAGTCTATGGTATAACCCTGAGGTTATCCCTTCTCTTGAGCGAGTCAGGAGTATTGTAGAAAAGTACCGCCCGTTTGTCGAGGCTCACAAAAACATGCCCAAGCGTTCTCAAACGGTATCGTATAGAATCCTTAGAAGATATCTTGACTACTGCGTAGGACTTGTCGACGCTATGATAATCAAAGCAAGCGGTAAGAACAACCTCGCTCTCGAAAAAGCTCTCGCATTCCTTAAGGAGTTCGGTGTCTATGAGCTGGAAATGGAGCACTCCTTTGACCAGTGCATAAGCTTCCGATCCGTAGAAAGAATGTTTAAGGACGTAAAGGATCCTCTCAATTAAAGCAAAGCGGTTCTCTTTGAGAGCCGCTTTATAATGTAATTGCATTATTTTAAATATATAGGTACATTAACATCTTGACTAATCCTTCAATTTATGGTATCATATAGAAAAACAAAAAAGGCGGTTGATTATGTATAAAATATATAAGATAACTTCAAACAACACAGTTGACTTCGCGGCTGAAGAGCTCAAGAAATATCTCCGTATGATGATGCCGAGATGCGGCGAAATCTCTATCAGCTACAACCCCACCGCTACCGATGGATTCAGACTCGGTCTGATGCAGGATTTTGGTCTTGACACATCTGAAGCGGATGACGTCACCCTTGATGATATTATTCATGTCGATACTGACGAAAATGGCGGAATAATTGCGGGAAGCAACTATCGAAGCGTCCTTCTTGCGGTATACAGATATCTTACAATCAACGGATGCCGTTGGCTCTTCCCCGGTGTTGACGGTGAATTTATTCCTATGAAGAATATCGAGCCCACCAAGTATCATAAGATGGCAGATTGCAGATACCGCGGACAGTGTAATGAGGGCTCTGAGAATCAGGCCCTTATGCTCGAGGAGATAGATTTCACACCGAAAATCGGTATGAACATCTTCATGATAGAGTTCGATATACCTAAGATCTACTATGATAGATACTACAACCACCCCTTCAATTCCGAATACCGTGAGCCTGAACCCATCAATGCTGATATCATTCTTCAGTGGAAGAGGCAGTGTGAGGCCGAGCTTTCAAAGCGTGGACTTCAGTTCCACGATATGGGACACGGATGGACAGCCGAGCCCTTCGGGATCGATACGACAGACGGTTGGGTAGCCGGAGACGGCAAAATTCCTCCCGAGTCGAAGGATTTCGTAGCTATGATGAACGGCGAGCGTAAGCTCTATCTCAACACAGGTCTCGACACAAACTTCTGCATGTCGAATCCTGAGGCACGTAAAAAGGTAGTTACGTCTGTTTGCGACTATGCAGAGCTCTCCACTAACGTTGACTATCTTCACGTTTGGCTCGCTGATGGATCAAACAACCACTGCGAATGCCCCGAATGTCAGAAGAAGCTCCCCTCCGACTTCTACGTTATGCTTATGAACGAGATTGACGAGGAGCTTACCAAGCGAGCTCTTGCAACAAGGATAGTATTTATCTGCTACGTTGATACTACATGGCCGCCCGAGGAAATATTCATTAAGAATCCCGATAGATTCTCCTTGCTCGTTGCTGCTATTTCACGTGACTACTCGAAGCGTGTTGACACAAGCATAGACTTTGATGCAATCGAGCTTCGTCCGTTCAACAGAAACCATAACGTTCTTCCCAAGACCGTTAACGAGTATATCAAATACGGTAATCTCTGGCGTGAGAGAAACCGTGTTCCCTCCTTCGTTTATGAGTACCACTTCTGGTGGCCTCAGTTCCACGATTTCGGTCTTTTCGATTTTGCTAAGCTTATCAATAACGATATTGTGGGCTATTTTTCCAACGGATTCCGCGGTATTGTCGAGGACGGATCTCAGCGTTCATTCTTCCCTAACGGCTTATGCTTCCACACCTATGCCGCAACACTGTTCGACACTAAGGTAGATTTCGAGGCTATAAAGGAAGATATATTCAGTCACGCATACGGCGATGATTGGAGAACCGTTGCAGAGATGTTCCGTGAGCTTGGTGAGGCGGTAGATTACCGCTACCTTATGGGATCTCTTACACAAGAGGGGGGAAACAGCAAGTATTATAACCCCTCCCTCGTTCCCGCTTTCAGCCGTGTTGCAGGAATTATTGAGAAATACCGCTCGTTCGTAAGTGAGCACAAAAATATGCCCTATCGAGTACAGACTGTATCCTACCGTGTGCTTGATAAATACATGTCTCTTGTTACCGATCTTGCAGAGCTTCTGATCGTTAAGGCTGAAGGAAAGGACCAGGAGGCACTCGATAGATTTACCAAGAAGATGAGAGAATTCGGTAAGTACGAATTAGAGATGGAGCGTGTTTACGACCATCATCTTTGTTACAGATCCTGGCACAGACTCTTCGGTGATTTTGACAATCCCACCGTTTAATATAAAAAGGTGAAGATTTTTCTTCACCTTTTTTATTTGCTTTTTACCCTTCCATTTGCTTACCCAAGAATAGGCCTGCTGTTTGAATAAGCTTGGACTCAGTCTCTTCGGATATTCTTGTGCTTTGCGGTGCATCATACTGCAAGGCTGACATAACGCATCCTACAACGTCCCCTTCGGAAAGAATAGGCATAGCACAGTTGACGTAATGCGATCCGCCATCGCTTGTTATCGCAATAGTCTCCGAAGTATTTCCACGGACATATAACGATCTTTTTTCTACAATTTCCTCAAGTGCGGGAGATATCTTCCTATCAAGATATTCCTTTTTCGATGCACCGGAAACCGCTATAACCTCATCTCTGTCACAGATAAAGATCGGCATAGAAGATGTCTTCTGCAGGGTATCTGCATACTCGCTTGCAAAGCTCTGCAATTCACCGATAGGCGAATACTTCTTGAAAATTACCTCTCCTTCTCTGTCTGTATAAATTTCGAGGGGGTCTCCCTCACGAATTCTCATTGTACGGCGTATTTCTTTGGGTATAACAACACGACCGAGGTCGTCTATTCTTCTCACAATTCCTGTGGCTTTCATATATATAATCTCCTTCTTTTATAAAAGAATGTACTTCTATTATCTGTAAAGCAAGGGGATTTATACTTAAGTTTTTCTTTTTCACATAAGGTAAAAACAACAAAAGACCCAATAGATTTCTCTACCGAGTCTTTTATATAACAGTCGCAGACTGTGATTTATACGGAGAAAATTTCTCCCACAAGCTATCTGAACGATTTTTTATTTCATTTATGTAGCTTTTTATTCGTTTCGGTGCTTTCTTAAAGCACTTATACGCATTCTTATCCCTGCCGTGTATATCACTTCCTAAGGCAGATATATATCCACACTCAAGCCAACCGGGAATCCTCTTATCCACTGCAAGCGAGGTTGCATTTATCTGAAGCGTAGCTCCGTAGTCAAGGCATTCATCTATAAGAACGGTGGAGTATCTCTCTGCATGGGCGATGATGATTTCAATTCCCTTGTCAATCAAAGCACCAACGGAAGATAACTCATTAATGTCAAAGGCTGCGAAAGGAAGCTCAAGCAGCATAACGTTTGAATCAAAAATACAAAGCTTCTCGACGTCGGGAATATTTTCCAAATTACCGCAGAAAAGAACCTCTGCACCAATTCTCAGCTCAATAGACTCAGGTATATGCGGCAGAAGGCTCGCATATGACGCATCTCTTTTAGCCAAAAAAGATGAGACACTATCCTTATGAGGATAAAAGTGCGGAGTCGCAACTATTCTGCTAACTCCGCACTCTTCAGCTAACTTCAATTGACAGACCGAGGTCTCAATTGAAGAGGATCCGTGATCAGCTGTCGGGAGTAAATGCGTATGAAAATCGCAAATATTAATCTCCGTCTTCTTCATCTTGATCAGTAGTAGTAGTATAATTTGAATACTTATAGTTGTAATTGTACTTATAGAAGCCGTTGCCACGCTTAGCGGCGGACTTCATGTTATATGCACTGAGAACAAAGCCGAAGAGCTTACTCTCGGATGCTTCAATACGCTTAATAGCCTCAGTAACTGCATTGTAATCGGAGAATTCCGACTTAACAGCCATAATATAACCGTGAACATAATCGCTGAGCATAAGAGTATCGGAAACAAGATTTACAGGAGGAGTATCGAAGATTATATAATCAAACTTCTCCTCAAGCTCCGAAACAAATTTCTTCATCTTAACAGCAGACAAGAGTGCGGGGCTGTTAGCATTTATCGCACCCGATGAAACGAACTTCAAGTTCTCGTATTTTGTATCGAGCAAGTTGATCTCATCATCAATGCCCGCAAGATACTCGGAAAGACCCGAAATCTTCCTCGAGCGGAATCCCATAAGCTTCGCTACCCTGGGCTTTCTCATATCAGCATCTACGATTACAACACGTGACTCGGAGGAGTTTGAAGCGATCGTATAGGCAAGATTAATAGACACGGTAGTCTTTCCCTCACCGGGAACAGCACTGAAAATCGCAAGCTTCTTCGTCTTACCTTCAATCGGGAGATAAAGAATGTTTGTATAGAGTGCTCTATATGCCTCGGTTATTGCAAAGGGGGTATCTTCAGATAAAATACGCTTTCTATCAAGCTCAGTATTGCTATGTGCAAGTGCTTTTCTTTTTCTTGACTTGAAAATCATTTGCCGACTTCCTCCCCAACATCATATTTAGGAATAAGTCCTATAACAGGAATATCAAAGGTATCCTCAAGCTTCTTCTTATCTCTTATCACGATATCAAACGAGGATGCGATAAAGATGACAAGCATGGAGACGATCATACCTCCAAAAAATCCTATAAGCGAATTACGAACAACGTGCTTGTTGTTAGCAGAGCCTGTTGTAGGTGCATTTAGATCCTTAACTGTTAAAGATTTTCCGAATGCAAAAAGATCATAAGATTTATTTCTTATTATGTTAGACACTGCGGTTGCGATTATTTTTGATTTAATCGCATCATCGGTTGTAACTGAAATCTGAAGAATATCATCAGTCACAGCCTTGATATCCAAATGAGAGGTAATATATCCTCTCGTAACGCCCCACTCTTCCTTATAATCCGAGTTGGCAGTAACCTCATCGAGTACAAAGTCAAGGAAAATATCAGTATATATTAATACCTTGTAGTCCTCGATAACCTTAGATACAAAGTCAAAATCACCCGTGCCCATCTGTGTAGAGCTGAGCTTTATAACGTGGAACTGAGCAGAAGAGGTGTAAGTATCTTTCTTGATAAAGGCTGAATATCCGCCAAATGCAAGGCTAACCAAAAGAGAAAAAATGCATATTACCCATATAAAAGGTCTGAAAAGCATTAAGAGATCTTTAATATTAAATTCTTCGTTGCGTTTTCTCATATTTAAAACTCCGTCTGATTTTGAAACAATAGATGTCTTTGTGCGGCATTAGAGTCTCATCGGATAGATCCGAATTCACTGTGAAGCCGCACTTTAAAACAGCAATTGAATTTAGAAATTACTTGGTAGGAGCAACAGACTGAACGTTCTGCTTCTCACCGTTTTCGAAGGCATCCTTGTTCCAAGCGAACTCCTCGCAGAAATAAGCCTTAAAGATATCGCCTGTGTAATAAAGATTGATTCTGTAAACACCGTCACCCTCGGTAACACGTGTTACAGTCTTGGTAGTCTCATCGTAGTTGTAGGTTGTGCCGCGAGAACCGTACTGAAGAAGATTTCTGAAGGTCGCATCAGCATTAAGAGCATAGATAACCTCCATACATCTGTCGTAATGAGCCTCGAATACTTCCCTGTTCTCCTTGGATATCTTATCATCCTTAAGTCTATCCATCTCGTACATGTAGCGGGTGTCAAGCTCGTGTCTGATAATACCGAAGGCACTCATGAATGCCTCATCAGCAGTTGCTACGGGATAAGAAACGATATTAACTGTATATCCTGCAGCCTCATACATAGCCTTATCAGCGTAGGTTCCGCCGACAAGCTTAACGTAATCACCGGCTACAAGACCGTCGGACTCAATACGTGCACAAAGGTCAGCAGCAGACTCAAGAGAGTCCATAGCAGCAAGCTTATCCTCGCTGAAGAGGTAATGCTCAGCAATGGCAGTATTGATAAGAAGGTACTGATACTCGCCTACAACGTGGTTGTTGGGAACGGTGTAAAGACGAATGCTGTCAAACTCAGTGCCGATGGTGTCAACAGATCTTACACTAACCTTAGATGCCTGGATAAGAGAATCCGCAATCTGAGTGTTAAGAAGACCGTACTTTCTGGTCGAATAATAGCTAGTAAGATCAGCAAGTCTATTATTATCCATAAGATCGTCAAACATCGCCTTACCTACGATAAGAACGATATCTGCTCTGTCAGCTCCTGTAAGCTCTGCGTCATTGGCAACCTTCGCAGCATACTCGGAAGCTGTAAGATAATGGATGTCGAGTGTTGTCTTAAGCTCGGCAGAATCCTTATCAAGCTTAATGGTAGGAAGATAAGCGTTAATATCACGCTCAACCGTAGCCATTGCACTCTCGGTCGTGCCATCCTCGAAAATTATGTAGAAATCAAGCTCGACCTCTTCTCTTTTCGATTTGAGGTTGAGATTATCATAATCCTTACGGTCCTCCTTGAACTGATCAAGGGTGCTCTTAGCACATCCGGTAAAAACTAAACAAGTCATCACAAGACACATAAGAAGCGAAATAATTCTCTTCATGAACTAAAAATCCTCCAATAGGTATAGACTTACCTTATTATTTTACTATAAATAAATTTAAAAGTCAATAGTTTTCTATTATTTAAATGTAAATATAATAAGGGCAAACGGTTAATCAGTTAGCAAGATAATCCTTAAGCGTTTTGGATCTCGAGGGGTGTCTCAGCTTACGAAGAGCCTTAGCCTCGATCTGTCTGATACGCTCTCTTGTTATCTTAAACTTTTTACCAACCTCCTCGAGCGTCCTGGGTCTTCCGTCAATAAGACCGAATCTGAGCTCGATGACCTCCTCCTCACGGTCGGTGAGAGTGTGAAGGATGTTACGAAGCTGCTCACGAAGAAGAGAGTAAGACGCACTGTCGGAGGGAGCAGGAGAATCAACGTCCTCAACGAAATCGCCAAGGTGGCTATCCTCTTCTTCGCCTATGGGAGTCTCAAGAGAAACAGGGTCCTGAGCTATCTTCATAATTTCCCTGACCTTCTCTGCGGTCATGTTGAGGCTGGCTGCGATCTCCTCGGTGGTGGGCTCACGACCAAACTCCTGAAGAAGCTGACGGCTTGTCCTCGACACCTTGTGTATAGTCTCAACCATATGAACGGGTATACGAATTGTACGTGCCTGATCCGCAATAGCTCTGGTAATAGCCTGTCTTATCCACCACGTAGCGTAAGTAGAGAATTTGAATCCCTTACCGTAATCGAACTTCTCAACAGCCTTAATAAGTCCAAGATTACCCTCCTGAATAAGATCAAGGAAGTACATTCCCTTACCAACGTGTCTTTTAGCGATACTTACAACAAGACGAAGGTTAGCCTCGATGAGCTCATCCTTAGCAGCCTTGTCACCCAGGGTTATCTGCTCTGCAAGATAGGTCTCACGCTCGGGGCTGAGAAGAGGAATTTTACCTATTTCCTTGAGGTACATGCGGACGGGGTCATCAATTGCGAGGCCCTCCTGCATAAAGAGCTTGTCCATGCTCTCGTTGGGATCGAAGGCCTTGGCATCCTGCTCGAGCTCCTTAAAGTCCTCGGATTCGAGATCCTCGGGAGATGCATCCTCCATATCAACCTGAGAAATATCGTACTCGATATCCTCAAGTGCCTTCATGATGTCGGAGTTGGCAATGCTGCTGTCCCCTTTGGAATCAATAAATTCATTAACGTCAATCTTGTCTCTGCTCATTTTATATTCCTCCTATGTGTGTCATTGATTTCTTTTACGCTTCAGAATTTCATTTAAGCTGTCTATGCTATCTGTATTCTTCGCTGATTCCTTCTCGCGAGATCGCTTTAACGAGGAGATACTCTCAAGCAAAACCTCGTCGCCGTTTGTGGTTAACTGCATCCTGGCGATCTTCATTTTCGATATTCTTCCAACCTCATCCTCTGAGAACACCTCATTCATACCAGTGAAACGGGTGTCACCGTTTTCATAACACGTGCGGATATATTCAAATATCCTCCGGTTGAGATCGGTAAAGAAATCGTCGCTTGAAAGCAAATTTTCCGTGAATACACGTTTTCTGTGATCTTCATATAACAAAAGAAGACCGAGAACGTTCTCTTCATTTCTTGCAACTATCGGGGCCTTGATAAAATCGGGGTTGGTTCTATCGGCATACCCGATACTCTCACGCTTGACTCTATCATCCTCGCCTCGCTTTTGCTTAGCGATGTTTTTAGCAATCATTCTGTCAACGTCCGAACGAATTCCATCAATGCTAACGCTAAGCCTCGATGCAACTGTTTTGATGTAAACATCACGTTCTGCCGCAGAATAAACCGAGGATATCAGATTTACAAGCTCTGAAATTGCATTTATTAAATCCTGCGGAAGATTTATGTCATATTTAGAAAGAATGCTCTCAAGGTTATATTCAAACTTGCTTTTGGCACCGTTAATAACTTCCTTGAACTTCTCTACACCGTATGTTTTTATATATTCATCGGGGTCCTTGGCACCGGGAACCGAAAGCACCTTGACCTCAAGTCCGACCTCCTCCAAAAGCTGCAGAGCACGTGTTGCGGCCTTTTTTCCCGCCTCATCGGCATCGTAGGAAATGATAACCTTATTGGTATATCTGCTCATCAACCTAGCCTGCTCTGATGTAATCGCAGTACCGAGTGTTGCCACAGCGTTGCTGATACCTACGGCATGTAAAGCAATTACGTCCATATATCCCTCGCAAAGGATAAGACATTCCTCACAGGCATGACGAGCAAAGTTAAGTGCAAACAAATTCCTTGACTTTTTGAATACCGGAGTATCCGATGAATTCTTGTATTTTGGCGTTGAGCCGTCCATTACTCTTCCGCCAAAGGCAATTACGTTACCCGCCACGTCAATAATCGGGAACATAACTCGGTTACGGAAGGCATCAAAATACGTTCCTCGTTCACTCTTTCCGCACAGGAAGCCCGCTACAAGCTCATCATATGTATATCCCTTCGCCAGCATATACTTAGAGAACTTGTCAAAGCTGTCGGGTGCAAATCCGAGACCAAAATGCTTAATCGTAGCGACGGAAAGCTTTCTTTGCTCAGTAAAATAGCGGAGTGCGGATACAGAATCGGGATTGTCGGAAAACAGACACGCATTGAAATAACGTGCAGCATCCTTATTCATCTGATAAAACCGTTCCTTGTTATACTTCGGCTTATTGGTATAGCCGGAGTCATCCGACTCGAGGACGGTAATACCCGCCCTTTTCGCCAAGAAGCTCACCGCATCGGGATAATCAAGATGCTCTATTTTCATAGTAAAGCTAATCTGATCTCCGCCTGCACCGCATCCAAAGCAATAAAAGCTGTTATCCTGAGGATATACAGTAAATGAGGGAGTTTTCTCACTGTGGAATGGGCACAAGCCCTTTAACCTTGAGCCCGCCCGCTTTAACGAAACGTATCCGCCGATAAGCGTTTGAATATCAGTTCTTATTAAAATCTCTTCAATTGTTTCACGGCTGATCAACTCCATCACCTCGCTTTCGTGTTTTTCCAAATATAATATACGAAGAAAAAAGGCGAAACCCTTTTTATTTTATGAAAAATCATAAAAAATCGTATTTTTCGCCAATTATTTCTATTTCAATACGTCCCGATGATACCTGAACCAATGATTCGCGTAAGGGATCGGTATTTGTTTTTACAGTTTTTCCGGTTATTTCCACGTTGTCCGAGTAGGCTGTATCCGTAACAGTGAATCCATGCTCTGCAAAAATAGGTCCAAGCTTCTGATAATCGGAATACGAGCACGTGAATTTAATTTCAGTATAAACGTCATACGTGATAATTTCCGATTCAAGAAGTGCTCCCTGTGCTGCGGCAGTATAAGCACGAACAAGACCACCCGTTCCCAGAAGTGTGCCTCCGAAATAACGTGTAACCACAAGAACAACGTTTGTGCACCCACGCTTTCTTATCACGTCAAGCACCGGCATACCTGCAGTACCCTGAGGCTCACGGTCATCGGAAAATCTCATAATAGAGTTCTCCCTCAAAACGTAAGCATATACGTGATGATTAGCGTCAGGATATTTTTTCCTTACGTGTTCAATAAATGCTATTGCATCCTCTTCGCTCTCGACGGGATACGAGTCACCTATAAATAAGGATTTTCTATCCTCATATTCAAACGAAGCGGGATAATGTATGGTAGTATAGCTATCCATTTTATACTCCGATGAGATATTTTTCAAACTTTCCTAAGCCCTTAGAATCCAAGACTGCCTGGATTTTTATTCCATTATCGGCATATTCGACATTTTCTACGCTGTAATTTGAGTAGAGAACGTTTACAAGCCCCTGCTCGGAATACGGAATAAGTATTTCGACTCTTCTTTTGGATTTAGAGATGATTTCATCTATCACGTCAAGAAGTGCTTCAATTCCCTCACCCTCACGTGCAGAGATTCTGACAGTATTCTCATTCACTCTTCCGATGACTCCGTCTTCTACCGTATCACATTTATTGAAGACGTATACAGCAGGCTTATCCGATGAATCAAGCTCTTTAATAATCTCGTTTGTAACAGCAAGATGCTCGTCAACCTCGGGGTCATTAGCATCAGAAACAACAAGAAGGATATCGGCGAATCTCACCTCATCGAGAGTGGACTTGAATGCCTTTACAAGGTGATGAGGAAGCTTTCTTATAAATCCTACCGTATCTGTAAACAATGCACTTACACCGCTCGGAAGCTCCGTTTTTCTCGTTGTGGGATCAAGGGTGGCAAAAAGCTTGTCCTCGCACAATACTCCCGCATTAGTTAGTTTGTTGAGCAGGGTCGATTTTCCTGCGTTAGTATAGCCAACAAGTGCTATTTTAACAAGACCGCTCTTATCACGCTGTGAACGCATTATAGCACGGTTATGCTCAAGCTCCTCGAGCTTTCTCTCCAGCATGACAACACGCTCATGAAGATGACGTCTGTCCGTCTCAAGCTTGCTCTCTCCGGGACCTCTTGAGCCAATTCCACCGCCTTGTCTAGAAAGCTCTAAGCCCTTACCTGTCAGACGCGGAGCGGTATATTTCAGCTGTGCGAGCTCAACCTGAAGCTTTCCCTCAGCACTTAC
The DNA here is from genome assembly GCA_045633405.1 of Eubacteriales bacterium. Taxonomy (GTDB): domain Bacteria; phylum Bacillota; class Clostridia; order Oscillospirales; family CAG-272; genus UBA1740. The sequence continues at coordinate 34,591 of JAZQYD010000090.1, forward strand.
TGCGTGCAAGGCAAAAATATCAAGGATAAGCATACTTCTGTCAATTACTGTAACATCGTCTATGTCACCCTCAAGATTACGAATCTGAGCCGGAGTGAGCTCAAAATCAAAAATCACAAGCTTAACGTCATTATTATGGCAAAGCTCTTTGATTTCCGAAACCTTACCCTTACCTATACAAGTACGAGGATCAAACGAATCCTTAACCTGCACAACCTTGGCATAGCATTCTCCTCCCGCAGTATCGAGCAGCCTTTCGAGCTCATCCAAGCTTCGATAGCACTCATCTACGTCAGAGGTACGCTCTGCGATTGTTACCAGTATAGCTTTACCCTTTATCTCGTCCGACATAAAAACCTCCCTGAAAAAAGAAAAAAAGAGCGTGTGTCAATTAAGACTACCAAACGCTCTTTTTCCGGCAAAGATTACTTAACCTTAGCAAGACGCTTCTTGAACTTATCAACACGTCCGCCGGCATCTACAAATTTCTGCTTACCTGTATAGAAAGGATGGCACTTAGAGCAAATTTCCACGTTGAGATCACCCTTAACGGAGTGAGTGGAAACTACGGCGCCACAAGCACATCTGATAGTAGCCTCTTTGTACTCGGGATGAATTCCAGCTTTCATTTTAACACCTCTTAACATTTAAATCTTTTCATTACGATTGATTATAACATATATTTTCCGGTTTTGCAATACCTTTATCGAATTTTTTCGAAATTTCTTTAAATTTTTTTCTCAATCTTTTTCTTAAGCCTTACCATTATCTTTTTTTCGAGCCTGGATATGTAGCTTTGGCTTATCCCGAGAGCGTCTGCGACCTCCTTTTGTGTAAGCTCACTCTCGCCTGAGAGACCGTACCTCATTTCGATAATAACTCTCTCCCTGGGGTTCAGATCCTTAACCGCCTCTCTGACTATATTCTTCTCTTCATCCTCCTCCATACCTTTAGAAACAACGTCAGCGTCGCTACCCAGTATATCAGACAGCAAAAGCTCGTTTCCGTCCCAGTCAACGCTTAAAGGCTCATCGATTGATATCTCACGTCTTTGTGAGGATGCCTTTCTTACAAACATGAGTATTTCATTTTCGATACATCTTGATGCATACGTTGCAAGCTTGATGTTTTTATCGGAATTGTAAGTAGATACAGCCTTCATCAGTCCAAGAGCACCTATTGATATCAACTCCTCAATATTCGCCCCTGTGTTCTCGAACCTCTTGGCTATATACGCAACCAGACGCAGATTATGCTCGATGAGGACACACTGTGCCTCATGAGTATCGATCTTTGAGATCATTTCCTCCTCCGTTTCCTTATCCAGAGGCGGTGGGAGAGTATCGTTGCCGTTAACGTAGAAAAGCTCACGAGACCTGAATATTCCGATAAATCTCTTGAACCGGTCTGTCACTCTTTGAAACACGTTAAATACCATCCTGCATAACAGAGCTCGGTAATAAAGCATCATAGCCACCGAAGCTTCCCTCCTCCTTATCAATAGCCAGCGTTACCATAACCTCATCCTCGCCGTCAGGTCCTATAATCGACACCTTATCTGTTCTGACCCCCGTCATAACGTGTGTTTTACCGTTACGTGTTACGGGGATCAACCGTATTCTCTTTCTAAAATGACCGCCAAGGCCATCAATATTAGATAATTCGACAACATTCATAGGAAGCAATCTTTTAGCCGCCGCTTTCTTTACAAACAAAACGGGACACATATTCATTGGATCTCTGACGAGGTTTCCGCTATCCACAAGTGCATCAAGCTCCTCGCATTTTCCTTCAATTTCAATTCTCAGCCTAACCGATCTCACAAATCTATCTCCTCCCAAAACCATAATCAAAAGCTTAAGCACTCCGATCACAAACAAAATCAGCACAGAAAGCGTTATCAACTCCCGGCGTTCCGCTACATTTGAGTCTCCGATGAAAAATTCTGACATATATCTTTCTATTAAGAGGTAGCCGTAGTACACACCACCGCCAATAAATACCTCAAAGAAAAGAAATGCTATCATAAATTTTGTTCTTCTTTTCAAAGATGCCCCCCGTGCAATCATCATACCCGATAAAGACAAAAGAAGAACGAGAGAAGCGATTCTCATAATTATCGGCGGATTAATAATAACGTCGAGGACAGCCAGGATGCCGCCAATCGTACCGATAAACACAAGCCGTCTGATCGAAGAGTGCATATGTAAGGCCTTGGCAGCAAAATATGCAGACAAAACATCCACCGTCAGGTTAATGAAAAAATAGACGTCTATATAAACCGTAGTCAAAAGCATCACCTCGAAATTATTGTAGCATAGACAAAGCGTATAAAATGTCATAAAAAGTAAGCAAAAAAATAAAAGGTACCGCATTTTTATCTATGCGATACCTTTATGACAAATATAGATTAAACAGTAAGCTTCTTCTCGATGTAATCCGCACAAGCCTCGAGATAATCACCCTCGAAGAGCTCAACTACGCCCTTATCGGAAACCGATGCAAGCTCGGGATCAATAGGAAGCTCAGCAAGAACTCTCGTATTATGAGCTTCAGCAAGCTCACCAATCTTGCTCTTACCGTAAGGACGGATGACCTTACCGCAGTCAGGACAAACAATATAGCTGTAATTCTCAACCAAGCCGAGGACGTCAATGTCCATCAGTGATGCCATATTAACAGCCTTCTCGACTATCATTGAAACAAGCTCCTGAGGGCTGCTGACAATGACGATGCCGTCAAGCGGTAAGCTCTGGAATACGGTAAGAGGAACGTCACCTGTTCCGGGAGGCATATCAACGAACATGTAATCTACTTCGTTCCATACAACCTCGCTCCAGAACTGCTTAACAGTTCCTGCAATAACGGGTCCACGCCATACTACGGGACGAGTCTCATCCTCTACAAGAAGATTGATGCTCATTACCTCTATTCCGGTCTTGGTAACAGAGGGGAACATTCCGAGCTCACTTCCCTCAACCGTGCCGGGCTTAAGACCGAATGCCTTGGGGATTGAGGGACCGGTTATATCGGCATCAAGAATCGCTACCTTATAACCTCTTCTTTTCATAGTAACAGCCAAAAGAGAGGTTACAAGTGATTTACCAACGCCTCCCTTGCCGCTCACAATTCCGATAACGTGCTTAACGTTGCTCGCCTTGTTCTGGGGAGCAAGCATAGATTCCTTGGAGCACTTCTCGGAGCAATTTGCACAATCGTGCGAACAACCTGCCATTTTTATTCTCCTATAATTAAATATGATCTAACCTTAACTCGTCATTTTGAGAAGTGAGCGATATGCCGATTATTCTTTCAGGATAAACCGACAAAATAAGCTCAGCAAGCTTATCCTCAACGTTACGCTCAATATATCTTCTCATATTTCTTGCACCGAACTTTTCCGAGAAGGATTTTCTCGCAATAAGCTCAAGTGACTCGCTTGAATACTTGAATTCAATACCCTTTTCAACAAGATGATTCTTGGTTCTGCCAAGCATTATATCAGCAATCTTAACAAAATCATTCACATCAAGGTGTCTGAAGGTAATTATTTCATCCACACGGTTAATGAATTCGGGACGGAGAAATTTACCGAGTGCCTTATGAACTCTATCCTCATCCACTACGTGCTTATCCTCCGCAAAGCCCGAGACAGAGCTTGATTTTTCGCTTCCCGCATTAGTAGTCATTATTATGACTGTGTTAGCGAAGCTGATATCTCTTCCCTGAGCATCGGTCAATCTGCCGTCATCGAGAATCTGCAAAAGAATATTCATAACGTCCGGATGTGCCTTTTCTATCTCGTCGAACAGAATAACGGAATACGGACGGCGTCTTATCTTCTCGGTGAGCTGACCTGCTTCATCGTAGCCAACGTATCCGGGAGGCGATCCAATTATTTTGGATACCGAGTGCTTCTCCATAAATTCAGACATATCAAGCCTGATAAGAGAGTCGGGCTGCTTGAAAAGATCATCTGCGAGCACCTTAACAAGCTCGGTTTTTCCAACACCGGTAGGACCTGCGAATATCATAGATACAGGGCAATTTCTGTACGAAACACCCGTTCTCTTTCTCTTTATCGCTCTGACAACGGCACCGACAGCCTCATCCTGACCGACAATACGGGCAGAAATACGATCCATAAGCCCCGTAAGGTGCTCAAGATCCTCAACGCCAAGATCGGATGCGGGAATTCCCGTCCAGGTCTCTACCACATTTAAGAGATCCTTTACGGTAACCGTTAGGCGAGATACTATCGTTTTAAGCTCATCAAGACGGGTTTCTACCCTCAGATATTCCGTTTTCAGATCTGCTGACTTCTTGTAATTATCCTCAGTCTGGCCCTCGGGTGTCTCAAGCTTTGCCTCAATATCTGCCATTGCACTCTTGATTTCATCAAGCTGCTTTGACTTAATGCGAAGCTCATTAAGCTCGGGAGAATTGAGTGCTACCCTGGCAGATGCCTCGTCAATCAAATCGATCGCTTTGTCGGGGAGAAATCTATCATTAATATATTTCTCGGACAAAATTGCAGCTGCACGGGCGGTATCGTCAGTTATGGTAAGACCGTGGAAGCCCTCATAATATTTCTTTATTCCCTTTATAATCTCAACCGTTTCATCAACCGAGGGCTCATCAACCTTGACGGGCTGGAATCTTCTCTCAAGAGCGGCATCCTTTTCGATATGCTTTCTGTACTCCTTAAGAGTAGTAGCACCTATGACTCTGATTTCGCCTCTAGACAACGCAGGCTTCAGCAGGTTTGCAGCACTCATGCTACCGTCGGAGGTTTCACCCGCTCCTGCTATATTATGAACCTCATCAATCATAAGAATGATGTTTCCTGCGGCTTTTATTTCCTTGAGAAGTGTGAGTATCCTTGACTCAAACTGACCTCTGAACTGTGTACCCGCCACAAGAGACGTAAGATCAAGAAGCCATATCTCAAAGCCAAGAAGAGGAGCAGGAACTCGTCCTTCTACTATTCTCGATGCAAGCTCCTCGGCAATTGCTGTTTTACCTACACCGGGCTCACCTATCAGGCAAGGATTGTTTTTCTGCCTTCTTGAAAGAATCTGAATAATCCTGTCGATCTCACGGTCACGCCCGATAAGCTTATCTATCTTGCCCAGTCTCGCCTTTTCGTTAAGATTGGTGCAATATGCGTTAAGAGCCTTATTTTCAGGACCCTTTTTCTCGTTCTCGGGGCCTTTTTTCTTATCCTTTCCCTTGGGGTTTCCGGGCATCATGCCGAAAAGCTCAGAGAGATTGAGAGTAGGAACCTTACCGTCTGCGAATGCATCGGCATCGTCATCCATCAGCTCGGGCAGATTACTCTCAAGCCCCTGGAGCATCGCATCCATACCCTCCTCGTCAACTCCCATGCGTTCAAGCATATCGCTGACAGGCTTTATGCCAAGCTCACGGGCACAGACGAGACATATCCCCTCATTAATACTTTTTCCCTGCTCCAGCCTCGTAATAAAAACCATAGCAGGTCGCTTTTTACATCTGGCACATTTTTGCATATTCATTAAATTACCTACTTAAACCTTAATCTGATAAGGACCGTGTAAGCGATCCATATACTTTTAAACTAGCGTCATATTTAATATCGACATATCATCCGATATATATTTATGACCCAAGCGTACGAATAAATGCGACGTCAAAATTTAACCATCTAATTATACAACATGTATTATTTAAAGTCAAGTCGCACTATTTTAAAATTACGTTTCCTGCACCGAAAATATCGGTAAGCCGTGCCATAACTCTGTCATCCGATGAGACGGAAAATCCTTTGAGCAAGGAATATTTTTTAGTCGACTCATCAAACAGAGCAATCGGGTGACTACCTCTGTTCAGCTGTGCAATTCTGTATATTTTCTCAATTCTGGAGTCCGAAAGAGACGGAACCCTGATGAATATCCGCTCTTCACCCGGCTCCTTTACCGCATCGGAGCTTACATTCTTCTCTTCGGCTCCGCCTACAAGCGGTGCTATCGATGACAGAATGATCCTGACACCGTCATCCTCCTCGAATGAAAGATTTCCGACAATTGAAACCGCATTATCCGCTACAATCTCACGTGAATACTGTGAATACTGCTTAGCAAATACTATTACTTCGATTTCTCCGTACCTGTCCTCTAAGGTAATAAAAGCCATTGTCGAGCCGTTTTTCGTAACCTTGGTACGCTTGGCACTGATTATTCCTGCCACCGTCACAGTAGCTCTATCCTTGTATTGTCCGTGTCCGGAGGATTCATCGGAGAATGAGTCGAGTATATCCGATATTTTATCGCATTTCATACGGGATATTACATCCTTATAGCTATCGATCATATGTCCCGAGAAATACATACCCGAGCTTTCCTTCTCCAGAATTAAAAGCTCCTTCAGCTTAAATTCCTCAAGCTTAGGATACTCATACGAGCCTGCCGATATTACAGTATCGGATGAGCCCATGGAGAAAAGATCGAGCTGCCCTGAAAGATTGGACCTACGTCTCCCCTGCTCGGACTCAAGGATGCTCTCATAGCAGGACAGAAGCGAGCTTCTGGTTACCCCAAGCGAATCGAACACACCGCACTTTATCATTGACTCAAGCGTTCTTTTATTAAGATCGCTCTCGCTTAACCTGGTAACAAAATCATCAAAGGACAGGAAGGGGGATTTTTTCCTTTCCCTGACAACGGCTGTCGCAAACTGACCGCCCACGTTTCTTATTGCCATGAGTCCGAAGCGAATGTTGCCCTCTGAGACCGAGAAATCCTTATCACTTGAATTTATATCAGGCGGAAGCACCTTTACACCGTATTTAGCGGCATCATCAATGTACTCCTTCAGCTTAGAGGAGCTGTCGAGAACACTGGATAAGAGAGCCGCAAAATATTCCGCGGGATAATGAGCCTTAAGATATGCTGTACGGAAGGACGTCACACCGTATACTGTGGCGTGGCTCTTATTGAAAGCATACTTGGCGAATCCAAGCATTTCATCAAAGATCTCCTCTGCTACCGCATCGGAAACACCGTTAGATCGGCACCCCTCAAGAAAGGCATTCTTTTCAGCCTGCATAGTCTCTGTCTTTTTCTTTGACATAGCACGTCTGACAATATCCGCCTCTGCATAGGAGTACCCTGCAAGAGCTCTGCAAATCTGCATTACCTGCTCCTGATATACTATACAGCCGTAGGTTACATCAAGAATCTCACGCAGTCTATCATCCTTATATACCGTCTTCTCACGGCCGTGCTTTCTCGCTATGAACGAATCTATCGAGTCCATAGGACCCGGTCTGTAAAGTGCTATACACGCAACAATATCCTCAAAGCACGTAGGTGACAAGCGAGTCAAAACCTGCTTCATACCACCCGACTCGAGCTGGAAGACACCGTCAGTTCTCGCTTCGGAAAGAAGGCGGAAGGTTTCCTTATCATCGTAAGGAATATTTGATATGGAGAAGTCAGGCTCCCTCTTTCTTATCTCACGCTCAGCGTCATGGATAACGGTAAGATACCTAAGACCTAAAAAATCGAATTTTACAAGGCCAAGTCTTGCATCCGTATCCATATCAAACTGCGTTACAACACCTGTTCCGCTATAAGATAACGGGACGTACTCCCACGTGGGCTTTTCTGTTATAACAACACCTGCCGCATGCGTGGAAGCGTGCCTGGGCATACCTTCGACGCCACGGCTGACGTCAAGAAGACGCCTTACCTCATTATCTGAAATATAAAGCTCATGAAGATCACGGTTACCGAGTGCCTCATCAATGCTTGAGCTGTCAGACGAAACAGCTTTGGCAACCTGATCAACCTTACTGTACGCCATACCGAGAGCTCTACCGACGTCACGGACAGCGGCCCTTGGAGCAAGAGTACCAAAGGTAACGATCTGTGCGACCTTATCCTCTCCGTACTTTCTCTTAACGTAATCTATAACCTCTTCACGTCTGGTATAGCAAAAATCTATATCAAAATCAGGCATGGACACACGCTCGGGATTCAAAAATCTCTCGAACAGAAGGTCAAAGGCCATAGGATCTACGTCGGTAATTCCGATACAGAAAGCTATCAAGCTGCCCGCTCCCGAGCCTCTTCCCGGACCTACGGGGATATCACTGTTTTTCGCAAAGGCTACAAAATCGCTTACAATAAGGAAGTATGCGTTGAAGCCCATACTGTCAATAACGGATAGCTCGTATTCCATTCTCTCAAGATATGAATCACGGGAATGCTTGGAATAATCAAAGCGGCCGTCCTTTTCCTTTTTGGCAAATCCGTCAAAGGCATCCTGCCTGAGCTTGTCCTTATGCGTAAGATCGCCTGGCAGAACAAAATTAGGCAAATGAAGCGTATCGAACTCGAAGTCAAACGAGCATTTTTCAGCTATCTTAACCGTATTTTCAATGGCTCCCGGGTAAATGGAAAACAGCTCCGACATCTCTTCATTTGACTTAAAATAAAATTCATCATTTTCAAATCCGAGAGGTCTGCCATCGGTTATCACGTTTCCCGTCTGCACACACATCAGTATAGCCTGCATATCGGCATCTGATTTCTCTATATAATGAACGTCATTAGTAGCTACAAGAGGAATATCCAGCTTTTCCGAAAGGAGCTTCAGGCCATAAGCTACACGTCTTTCCTCATCTATACCGTGGTTTTGTATCTCGAGATAGAAATCTTCCCCGAAAATCTCCTTCATCTCAATGGCTGTACGCTCTGCCTCCTTGACCGCACCGCTAAGGATCAACTGAGGAATTTTGCCCGCTACGCAGGCAGAAAGAGCTATCAGTCCCTCCGAATGCTCACGCAAAAGCTGCATATCTATTCGAGGACGGGAATAGAATCCGTTTATAAAGCTTTCCGATACCATATAAGAGAGGTTTTTATAGCCCTCTGCATTCTTGCAGAGAAGTACCAGGTGATGGCCCGATATATCCTGCTTTCCTTCCTTGAAGAAGCGTCCTCTCTCGGCGACGTAGACCTCACAGCCTATTATTGGCTTTACGCCCTTCGACTTAAGTGCATTATAAAATTCAACTACGCCGTACATAACTCCGTGATCGGTTATAGCAACGGCGGACTGTCCAAGAGAGAGAGCCTTATCAGCTATTTTGGATATTCGTGCCGCTCCGTCAAGCAAGCTGTATTCTGTATGAAGATGCAGATGAACAAAATCCGACATAAGGACTCTCCTTTCGTTTTTATTTTTTATCCCTGAGAAGCTCTCCTGCAATCTCAGATATCTTTTTGAGTCTGTGCGATAATCCCTGCTTTGATATAGGGGGAGTCATAATAGATGCTAGGCGAGCGAGAGAAAGATCCTCGTGCTGCATTCTGGCAAGTGCTGTATCTATAAGCTCGTCCGGAAGCTGTGAGAGAAGACCTCTCGATATAAGCTCCTTTATCTCCGCTATTTGGCTTACGGAAGCGGATACCGCCTTACCTATGTTGTTTATTTCACAGTTTGCAACTCTGTTTGCATTATTCCTGATCTCACCCTGAATCTTTTTGTTCATGAAAATAAAGGCTGTTGCATTCATTCCCGCCATGGCGAAGAAGTCCTCTATTTCCGTACTGTTTTTAAAATAAATTATTCTTTCACTAGGCTTCTCGGATATCCTGGGTGTAATCCCCAAGCCGATAAAGAACTCATAGAATGCATCTGTATTACGACCTAATGAAAACTCAAGAGAATATTGCTTCTCGGGATCCGAAACGCGTCCTGAGGCAAGAAATACTCCTCTTAAAAAAGCCGCCTGACAAGCAGGACACCTTGATGTAAATGAGATTTCCCGAGCCTGTGAGTCTATATATTTTTCAGCAGCCTTCGATTCAAATGATATAAGCTTCCTTCTGCCGCCCTTGGCGGATTTCACCTCTATCGGATGCTTCCCGTACGTTTCAGTTATAAGAGGTGATACAAAATCGACCGTTTCCGAGGAATCAAGCGAAATAAATACTGCTCCATCTCTCACGTCGCTGTGAGAGGCAAGAATACCGTCGAGAAGTGCCCTTCGACAGCAATGAGAGCGTAATACAGTATTAATCATCTCTTTTTTCTGTTCAGTTGAAAAGGACACGCTTCCCTCCTAAAGTATTTCTATTTCTTCCTCAAGTGTTATTCCGAACGTGTCAAAGACACGTATTTTTACATAATCAACCAATGCTAACACATCCGTCGACGTTGCGTTTCCGACGTTAATAATGAATCCCGCGTGCTTACGCGAAACCTCAGCATCTCCGATTCTGTACCCTTTTAGCCCGGAACGCTCAATGTAATAACCCGCACCCTGACCTTCATATCGCTTAAATACACTGCCAAGGCTGGGAAATTCGAGCGGCTGACCGTTTCTCCTTTGGTGTGCAAGCTCCGTTATGCGATGCTTAGACTCTTCGAAATTTCGAGAGCAAGTCTTGAATCTTGCAGATAAAAGAACGTATTCCTCATCCATATATACGGAATGTCTGTAACCGAAACGCATATCGTCACGTGCGATTGTTAATCGAACACCGTCACGTACGGAGAAAACGTCGGCATCGATAATACAATCTGATATGACTCTACCGTGAGCTCCCGCATTATTGTATACCGCACCGCCGACAGATGCCGGTATCATCATTAACTCTTCAAGACCTCCAAGGCCTTGCTTTAAAGCTCCCCAGATCACTCTTGACAGACGGGCACCGCATTCTGCCTTTATCACGTCTCCCAAAATACCGACAGAAGATAGATAACTCGTATCTATCACTATTCCGTCATACTCTCCGTCAGGCGGTAAGGTATTCGACATTCTGCCTATCACTCTGTATTTAACCCCTATGCGGTGTGCCAGGAGAGCAATATCCGCAAGCTCATCGCACGTCTTAGGACGAGCTAAAACACGTGCACTGCCGCCACACCTCATCGTTGTCAAGGATCTGAGTGATGCATGCTCACTAAAATCAATTCTCTTTTCTGCAAGCTGATAGATTATCGAATCAAGCATATTAAACCCCAATAATCAGATTTCTCTGATATTCAGCATATCCTCAGCAGCCTTTCTTTGTGAATCGGTAACGTTGATGCCTCCGAGTATCCTCGAGAGCTCTCTTATTCTTCCATCTTTATCAAGATCAACAACAGAGGTCTCGGTAGCACCGGAATGATCTGACTTAGATATGAGAAAATGCTTATCCGAAAGAGATGCTATCTGGGCACTGTGAGTGACGGAGATAATCTGTGAGTCCTCGGATAAATGCATCATTTTAATGCCTATCTTTCTGGCTGTTTTTCCTGATACTCCGCTGTCTATCTCATCGAATATAAGAGTAGGTGTGCCCTCCTTTCTCACAATTGCATTCTTCAGTGCGAGCATAATTCTTGCCAGCTCACCGCCCGACGCAATGCGAGAAATGGGCTGTGGTACAGCCCCCTTATTGGCACTGATATAAAATTCTATCTTATCGTATCCTGCAGGATACAAGACCTTCCTCTCTTCGCACGAGTCCACGCTTACCTCGGCAAAAAACTCAACCTTTGGCATATCAAGGAATTCAAGAGTTTCCTTAACGCATTCCTCAAGCCTTATCTTTGCATCCATTCTTCTCGTGTGTAATTCCTCGGCAATTTGAAGAGCCGATTCATAGAGCTTAGCCTCATCACGGGATAGCTGATAAAGTATATCATCGTGGTTGACAATCGTATCCAATTCAGCCTTTGCCCTGTCTCTATATGCGAGAATCTCTTCAACAGTGAGTCCGTATTTTCTTTTAAGCTTGTTAAGCTTATCAAGCCTTTCCTCGACGAGATCAAGAGTATCACCGGGAGAGTCAATATCGTCTATAACTGCCTGTGCTCCCTCAGCGACGTCGATTATTCTGTATGAAATGTCCCTCAGGCTTTCTACAAGCTCTGCATAGCTCGGAATAATTTCCGTTAAATGCTCAAGAGCGGTGATGCTTTTCTCAACAAGCAAAAGAGCACTTCCCTTTTCGCTTCCCTTAAGAGCCTTGTAGACAAATTCGGAATTTTTTAAAATCTTCTCGCTGTTACGGATCTTCAGACGCTTATCTATCAGCTCCTCCTCTTCTCCCGGATGGAGTCCAACCTCCTCGATATCCTTTATTTGATATTCGAGCATTTCTCTGCGTCGCTCACGCTCGCCCTCAAGAAGATTCAAATCATTGATTTTCTTACGAACTTCCTCGAGCTTGGTATATTGACTGCGGTATTTCGAGAGAAGCTCCTCGTTGTCCGCAAAAATATCTATAAGCTCAAGATGCGACGAAGGATCGAGGAGAGCACCCGTTTCGTTTTGCCCATGGATACACACAAGTGCAGATGAGATAGCCTTAAGTGTGGAAACGGAAACGCCTCTGCCGTTTATCTTGACCTGAGTTCTGCCGTCCTGAGTAATTCTTCTTTCAACTAAAAGCTGGCCTTCCTCATCGAGAGAAACACCTGCCGCATCAAGGGTGGCAATCGAATCACGTCCAAGATCAGAAAACAGTGCACTGACAAACAGCGATTGCTCTCCGTGTCTTATAAGCTCCTTCTCGGATTTCGCTCCGAGAATCAAATTTATGCTGTCAATGATTATGGATTTTCCCGCTCCCGTTTCACCTGTAAGTGCATTGAAGCCTGAGGAAAAGTCAATATCAAGTGATTTGACTACCGCTATATTCTCAATGTGCAATGAATAAAGCATATTTCAAAACCCCTACAAATCGAATTTAGTGCTTAAACATCCTTGAGAGCTGAGCCTCGCCCAGATCCGCCTTTTCATTATCCTTGAAAACCATTATCATCGTATCGTCACCCGCCACCGAGCCTACCAAGCCATCAAGGTGCAGATCCTCGATGCATACAGCTATGGCATTAGCCATGCCGGCGTGAGTTTTGATAACAACGATATTCTGTGCAGCCTCGACCTTAAGCACGGAGTCAGACAGTGAGGATGTATGGACGGGAGTCTTAGGTCTTATGTGAGACTCCGGCTCAACGTACTTATATCCGCCGCCGGAAATCTGTCCCTTAACCAGATTCAACTGTCTTATATCTCTTGAAACTGTGGTCTGAGTGACGTCAAAGCCCTCTTTTCTCAGCTTCTCGATCAAAGCCTCCTGCGTTGAAATCTCGTATCTTTTTATAAGCTCAAGTATTTTCTCTTGTCTTGAATTCTTCATTATTCGTTATCCTCTAGCATCTTCATTTTATTGAAGAGATTTGAAAACATACTGTTCTTTAAAAGAGTGAACATCTTCATTCTCTTATCAGCCCTCGATACCGTACAGCTCTCACCCGGAGGTAAGCTGCCGACAAATCTTCCGTCAACGCTGACGTTCAGCGGATCGTTGCTGATATTAGTAACCTTTATATGCTCGCCGGCGTTGAAAATAACCGAACGGTTAAAGAAGGAATGTGCACATACAGGTGTTGCTATAACACTGTCAAGATCGTGTGCAACAATCGGGCCTCCTGCTGAAAGCGAATAGGCTGTCGAACCTTGCGGAGTAGAAAGGATCAGTCCGTCCGAACGGTATTTTATCGAGTTGCCCGCACTGTCCTCAAGTCTGATCGAGGCAATTCCGAGATAAGATTCGTGTGAAATGACAATATCGTTCACTGCATATCTGTGAGCTTCATCGCAGAAGGGCGACTCTATTGAAAGCAACATTCTTTCACTGACAGACGCAGTGCCGTTGGCAAGAGACTCAAGCTGATCAATAGCCTCGGGCTCGATCTCGCTAAGGTATCCAACACGTCCGAGATTTACTCCGATAATAGGAATATCACGCACAATTGCGTATCTGGCTGCATCTATAAGCGTTCCGTCGCCACCTACAACGACGAGAAAGTCGAAGCTGTCACGGTCTATTTTGTAATTTTCAGTGCTTTTCTCAATAAAATGCTCTTCAATATACGAATCTACGCCGAGTGAGAAAAGCTTTTCCTTGACTTTATATGTAACTGTAAGTCCCGGATCCTTCTTGGGATTCGGTATGATCAGAGCTTTTTTCATATTTTATCCTTTACGGTTTTACAAAATGTGCAAGAAATTCAGTATTTCCGTCTCCGCCTTTTATAGGAGACTCGATAAGTGCCATATGCTTAAAGCCGCACTGATTCGCAAAATCTACAACCTTCCTGACTGCTTCATCACGTGCTTTGGCATCCTTGACTATGCCGCCCTTTCCAATGGCAGATCTGCCAACCTCAAACTGGGGCTTAATAAGGCAAACAAAATCTCCACCTTCACAAAGACAGCCAAATATCGCATTAATTATATACGTAGCAGAAATAAATGACACGTCCATCACTGCAAGAGACGGTGTGTACTCGAGATCCGTTCTTTGCATATACCTAGCATTATATTTCTCAATCGACGTCACTCTTTCATCGGAAGCTATTTTCGCAACAAGCTGTCCAACTCCGGAATCAACGGCGATCACGTGGTCGGCCCCCATCTGTAAAAGGCAATCGGTAAAACCGCCGCTCGACGCACCAACGTCAAGACACAGCCTTCCCGATGGATCAATTCCGAACTCATTCAGTGCTCTCTCGAGCTTAATTCCGCCCCTGCTTACGTATTTAAAGTGCGATCTGTCTACGTAAACAACGTCTCTATCTGCATCAATATCATGGGACGGCTTATCTATTACCCTACCGTTTACGGTAACGGCACCTGCCTCGATATATTTTTTTGCCTCAGTTCTGGAGGAAGCCAGCCCCGCATCGGCAAGAAAAAGATCAATCCTCATTTATTTCACCGAAGGGCTTGTCAGAAACCGCTCCATCGTCGCCCTCTACGAGAATCCTTATTCTACGCTCTGCATTATCAAGCTTCTCGTGACAAGCTCTCACAAGTGCAACCGACTCCTCGTACAGCCTTATAGCGTCATCAAGCGGAAGTGCTCCGCTCTCAAGCTTCTTTACGGATGTCTCAAGCATCTCGATCGCATCTTCGAATTTTAATTCATCTATATTTTTCATAGCATTAATTCTCCATTTCGGTATTTTTAATCTCAGCAACTACCGCTCCGTCAGTCATACGAATATTTACTAAGTCTCCCTTATTAAGCTCTTTTCGACTGGTAATTATCCTGCCTTCCGACTCCAGAACCGAGTAACCACGCTGCAGAACGGAAAGAGGGTTAAGAGCCTCAAGCTTGCTCAGTGCGATACCCATCCTACCTTTAAGAGATACGAACACGTCACCGATACAGTCATCTAATCTCTCTCTGAGACCGACAGTCGTATCACGCAATCCTTTAAGCAAATTCACGGGAGAGTGCATTATCTCTCTCGAAGTTATAGATTCAAGGCGTGAGCGGCCTCTCTCGAGGGCATTCATCAAGCTTATATCAAGCCTATCGGAGAAATTATCTACGGTAAGGCTCAGCTCCCTGATGTCGGGAACGGCTAACTCGGCAGCAGCCGATGGTGTGGGAGCTCTGAGATCGGACACAAAATCGCAGATGGTAAAATCCGTCTCGTGTCCAACAGCTGAAATAATCGGAACGGTCGCAGAATGTATGAGTCTTGCCAGCTTTTCACTGTTGAAAGCCCAGAGATCCTCAATAGAGCCTCCGCCGCGTCCAATGATAACAACGTCGACAAGCTTGCTCTTTTCAAAATATTCAACAGCCCGACAAAGGCTTGCCTCTGCACCGTCTCCCTGGACAAGTGCGGGATAAAGATAAATATCTGCTAAAGGATATCTTCTTCCGGTAACGTTGATAATGTCTCTCACTGCAGCTCCGGTGGGGGACGTGATTACGCCCACCTTCGACGGAAATTTAGGTATCGGAAGCTTACATTCTTGATCAAACAAGCCTTCTCCCGCAAGCCTCTCCTTCAGCTGCTCATACGCCAGATACAAAGCACCGATACCGTCGGGCTGCATAGAGCTTGCGTATAGCTGATAGGTACCTCCCTGACTATAAACACTTACAGATCCGTGGATGATAACCTTCATTCCGTTCTCGGGAATAAAGCGTAATCTGGACGCTGAGGAGCGAAACATTACAGCACGCAGCTGAGAATCCGCATCCTTGAGAGAAAAATACATATGACCGCTTCTGTGATTAACAAAATTCGATATTTCTCCCTTAACCGTCACAGAGGTAAGGACTCTGTTAGAGTCAAACATATTCTTGATAAACTCATTCAAATCCGAGACCGTCATAGTTCCCTCTAACGGTCTGTCTCGAAGAGAATTTATATCCATGTATCCGCCTCTCTTTACTTTAAATGCTCTTCTCTTGCAAGAGCAGCGATTCCTACTGCATTATCAGCGGATAAGCTAGGCTCGGCGAAATATGCACCGTACTTATCGCTTATACGCTTGCGAATGATCGAATTACACATAACGCCCCCTGCAAAAACAAGCGGCATCTCGCCATACTTTGAAACAAATGAATCAGTTATCCCGATGAGTGAGTCCGCGATATAATTAAGCACAAACATCGCCGTCTCCCCCTGATCCCCGGTGTCCTTCAGCATTTTCTCGGCCATATTCTCAAGACCCGACAAATTTACATACGTATCGGAAATATGGGGACGTCTGTAAGAAACCTTTTGACCGTACGAAAGTGCAAGACGCTCAAGCTCAGGGCCTGCAGGAAATTTCAACCCCATCTTAACACCTATTCTGTCGATGATCTGTCCCGCATTAAGATCAAGTGTGCCTCCAACCTGCTCGGCACGGAATCCGTATTCATCCCGGACTACTCGCAGGCACTCTGTGGTACCGCCCGAAACGTGAAAGGCACAAAACGTCTCTCCGTCCTTTATATCAGCATTAGATGAATAAAGAGCCGCCATAATATGACCGCACTGATGTGAAAACCTAAAAAGCGGAGCTCCGACAGTGCATGATATACTTTCCGCAGAAGCTACTCCTGCCAAAAAGCACGGCATATATGATCCGTCTACATTACGAGGTCTTTCACTCACTCCGACAGCTACAATCCTCTTACCCGGAAGATGCTTCTTGGCCTCCTCCATAGCGGAAGGAATGTTTTTTATATGTGAAAACACGGCCTCCGATTGACGGAGCCCGCGTTCGCCCTCCTTTACCGGCAAAGGACGTTTTATATTTGCAATCAACTGACCGTCTACGCCGAGAATAGCGACAGAGGTAGTATAATTGCTTGTATCAATTCCTATGATTACCTCTTGATCTGTCATTTTCTGCCTATCAAGGTAGCCAAGGCGTTCAAAACGCCGTTTATAAACGAATATGCCTTATCCTCATCGTATTTCTTCGATAATTCAACAGCCTCGTTTATGGAAACGAATACCGGAATATCCTCCATAAACATAAGCTCAAAAGCGGAAAGAGTGAGAATAGCACGTGACACGTAGGATATTCTATCCTTCTTCCAGCCAATCAAGCACTTCTCGACCGTCTCGTCGATGATGGCTTTATTTTCACCCGAGCCGAAGAATACCTTCTTTACGTAATCGTCATATTCGAGCCCTCTTTTTTCGGTTGCCAGTCTGAAAATTTCCTCACAAGACTCATCGGACTTGATCGCCTTTTCAAATAAAAGAATGAATGCATTCTCTCTAGCTGTCTTTCTGTTCATAGCAAATCCTTTAATAAAATATTTTCATCAACTAATTATAAGATAAAATTTAAAGTTTGTCAACCACTTTTGCATAATTATGCATGTAAATATATTATTCAAAATATTTCTCGTTCGACCACTTGCAAAAGCACAAAAGCTATGGTATAATTAAAGGAGTGAAATATAATTCCCGAAGAGGTATTAAAATGAAACGAATTGAACAAGCACTTGAGCGTGGTGCAGGATACTGTATTCTTATACTTACTATGCTGGCAGCATTTGCCGATCAAAAAAGCGAAGCAATCAGATTCGACGTATTCTTTTTGGCTTTAGGCTTCGGAATGCTGGTTGCACTTGCCGAGTTCATCTACTCTATGCTTAAGATTAACCCTTTCTTGAAAATGATCCTTCACTACACCCTGCTCTTAGGTGCCTTCTTAATAGTGTTCCTCGCAGGAAGCGGTTATGTGAAAAAAGCAGGAGTGGCAGGTGTATTTATCGTAATCATCATATACACTCTCATCTACTTCGTTTTCCTTGGTATCATAAAATTGGTACGCCTCACAGTATCAGCCGCAGACAAGTCTCTTGACAAGCGTACTGCCAAGCGTGCAAATTCAAAAAAGAGCAAGTCGACCAAGAAATCCGATAACTACACCCCTCGTTTTAATAAGTAAAAATCCATATGGAAATTTTAAAATTCAACGTTGGAGATACTCTCCAAATGAAGAAAAAGCATCCCTGCGGTTCTCTAACGTTTACAGTTATGAGAATAGGCTCGGATGTGAGAATTGTGTGCGACGGTTGCAAAAGAGATTTAACTCTGCCTCGAATTACGGTTGAGAAAAACACAAAAAAGGTCATTTCAAGAACAAATACAGAACAGTGAGGTCTTATGCTCTATTACCTTGACGGCGTGCTTACGGTACGTGATATAAATATGTGTGTCGTTGATTGCGGTGGCGTCGGATACGCTCTTACAATCAGCCAGATCACCTCCGAGAGCCTTTCCGGCTCGCTTAATAAAAAGGTCAAGCTTTTCACCTATCTCGCTGTAAGAGAAGACGGTGTAGAGCTCTTCGGCTTTGGCTCTAACGAGGAGAGATCGGCGTTCAATCTCCTTACCTCTGTAAGCGGTGTTGGCCCTAAGGCCGCAATAAATATTCTGTCAGTGCTTACCCCCGACAGACTTGCAATGGCAGTAGCAACGGATGACGTTAAGTCAATATCAAAGGCACAGAACGTTGGCCAAAAAACTGCAGCGAGAATCGTGCTTGAGCTGAAAGACAAGGTAGCCAAGGATATGATTTCGGGCTCCGCATCAACCAAGACGGCAGGATCAGCCGGTGCAGCTCCGCACGTATCTTCAGGTAACCTCAATGAAGCTAAGGAGGCACTGATAGCTCTCGGCTATGATAACCATTCGGTTATTAATGCCCTTAAGTCTATCGATCCCTCGCTCGACGTGGGTATGATCATTAAAACCGCTCTTAAAAATCTGTCAAGATAATTCGGGGAGAATGTTGATATGAATGAAGAAATTGTCGAATTCGACTATGAAAACAGAATAGTATCCAATGAATACACCCCCGACGAGGACGCCGAGGTCGAGGGCGATCTTCGCCCTAAAAGCCTTGCAGACTACGTTGGACAAACCAAGGCTAAATCAAACTTAAAGGTTTACATAGAGAGTGCCCGAATGAGAGGCGAGGCCCTTGATCACGTGCTTCTTTACGGCCCTCCCGGTCTCGGAAAGACCACCCTTTCAACGATAATTGCAAACGAAATGGGAGTTAATATCCGTACTACGTCAGGTCCCGCCATTGAGAAGCAGGGCGACCTTGCGGCAATTCTTACAAACCTCCAGGACGGTGACGTATTATTTATCGACGAGATTCACCGTCTGTCACGTGCGGTGGAGGAGATTCTCTACCCTGCTATGGAGGATTATGCCCTTGATATCATCATCGGAAAAGGTCCCAGTGCACGCTCTATCAGATTACCAATACCTAAATTTACACTTATCGGAGCTACCACACGTGCGGGTCAGCTCACTACACCCCTCCGAGACCGTTTTGGCGTACTTTTGAAGCTTGAGCTTTATACTAACGAGGAGCTCGCAACAATCGTCGAGCGTTCCGCCGGCATTCTCAACATATCTATCACTAAGGACGGTGCACTCGGAATAGCATCACGCTCGAGAGGAACACCGAGAATTGCTAACAGATTGCTCAAGCGTGTGCGAGATTTTGCACTTGTCGAGGGAGATGGAACTATCACCTCCGAGATAGCAAGAATAGCACTCGCCGCACTCGAGATCGATGACCTTGGACTTGACAATATCGACAGACGCATGCTCGAGGCTATAATCAAGTATTATCAGGGCGGTCCCGTTGGACTTGATACACTTGCTGCTACAATAGGCGAGGAAGCAATCACCATCGAGGATGTATATGAGCCCTACCTTATGCAGATAGGCTTCCTGGCGAGAACCCCGAGAGGAAGATGTGCAACAAGACTTGCCTATGATCATCTCGGTATTCCCTATTCCCAGCCATCGCAGGGTAAGCAGATTGCAGGACAGAGTAATATGGAGCTCGATGACTGATTCATCTGAAGTCTATAAGAACTCTATCCCTTATCGGTTTTCAAATTAAATTCCACATAAAAAGCAAGAGCAAACGCCGTTTTTTTACGTTTGCTCTTGCTTTTTGTTTTCTTGCTTTATAAAGGACATGGTCATTCTGCCTTGCTTTTAGTATCCAATATCACTTTTTATCACTGATAAATATGATTATTAACACAAACCGTCACTTGATCATAATATATATTGATGCTCGGTGGCGGACGGTAATGACGACACAAAAGGAAAATGACGTGCACCTAAGATAACATGCCGAAAGCCACCTTTTCAGATTCTCTCAATAAGCACGACAGAATGTGCACAGATGCCTTCGCCACTGCCCGTAAAGCCAAGCTTTTCCTCAGTTGTAGCCTTAACGTTTATATCATCAAAACGAATTCCGAGCACAGCCGCAATGTTGGAACGCATGTCATCAATATACGGTGCAAGCTTAGGGCTTTCCGCTATTACGGTAGCATCGATATTAGAGATATCATATCCCTGATTAAAGGCTAAAACACGCACGTGAGCGAGAAGCTCAAGACTGGATATTCCTCTATATCTTTCATCACTGTCAGGAAAATGCTTCCCTATATCACCGAGTCCGAGTGCACCTAAAATGGCATCCATTATTGCGTGGACAAGCACGTCTGCGTCGGAATGACCGAGAAGACCTCTTGGATTCTCGATTTTAACACCGCCGAGTATAAGATCACGCCCCTCTACTAATCTGTGGACGTCGTATCCGTGACCTATTCTGAAATTACCCATTCTTATCCTCCATGCTTAAAAGCATCTCTAAATATGCTATGTCAGAACGTGAGGTAACCTTGGGGTTCTCCCTTTCCTGAATCACAGCATACACGCTAACTCCGATCCTTTCGACAAGCATATTATCATCGGTTATATCACTCTTATCGTTAACAGTATCGAGTGCTCTCTGATATATCTTTCTGTCAAATATTTGCGGAGTTGTAGCACGTACAAGAGTCGATCTATCGAGTGTTTCTTGCACGTTTCCTACATTATTAATTATTTTAATAGTATCTGTAACGGGTGCGGCAGCAGTAGCGGCACCTGTTTTTCTTGCGGCAACTACCACCTCCGATATCATCTCGGATGTAATCATCGGACGTGCGGCATCGTGTATCGCAACGAGCTCGGTGTCATCTGAAATCAGCTTGAATCCGCACTCAGCAGAAGCAGCTCTTGTGCTACCGCCAATACCGATATTTACAACCTTGGGAATCCCCGAAAGCTCCTCTTTCGCAAAATCCAGTT
Source organism: Eubacteriales bacterium (assembly GCA_045633405.1). GTDB lineage: Bacteria > Bacillota > Clostridia > Oscillospirales > CAG-272 > UBA1740. Next base: position 56,071 of record JAZQYD010000090.1, read on the forward strand.
CATCCTCACGTACTATCACTACGATCTCGTCGATATCCGGGCATTCATCGAACGCAATCACACTACGCTTTAAGATACTCATCCCGCCGACAAGCATTCTCTGCTTCGTAATATCCGCCATCATTCGAGTTCCGGAGCCACCCGCAAGAATTATTGCCGAAACACGCCTTACTTTAATTGAAGACAATTTATTTCTCTCCTCATAATCATTTTCTGTAATACACAAAATGCACTGTAATCGTTCTTTCTCGACCGTCTTCAAGCAAATTCGGGCCCTTGATAATGACACCGTCTCCACTCATCAACCAGCTTATCTCAAGATTCTTTATCTCGGTCTTGAACAATCTGTCTCCCGAGGAATCAACAATAAACGTATCCCCCTGAACCGTCAGGGCTCCGCCTCTGCCGATAACGTCATCGTTATCTTCAACTCTCTCGGTTACGTATTTTACAACCTGTCCGTGGAGCTCACGTGCCTTTTCAAGCTTATATGAATAGCTATTCGGATTCTTACCGATTCCGAGTATTTTTCTGATTAAACCCATTTTTCCTCCAAGAAAATCAAAAGAGTACATCTTATTCTACCATAAAAAGACCAAGTTGGGAATACTTTTTACACATTTTTTAATTTTTTAAATTTTTTTAAACTTTTTTTGCAAAAGCTATTGATTTTTATAATAAGAAGTATTATAATAAATATCAGGTGGGGCAAAGTGGAGCATTTTAGCTCATTTTCCCACAAAATGCACTATTCATCCCCTACTTTTACTAAAAAAGTGGTATCAACTTACTCTGAAAGAAAGGAGAGAGCGGTCTTTATGTCATTTGTTGGATCATTCAAGCATTCACTCGATGCAAAGAAAAGAGTGTTCATTCCCTCTAAGTTCCGTGAAGAGCTTGGAGAAGAATTTTACATTACCAGAAAATTCGATACCTATCTCTCCATATATACAGCAGAGGATTGGCACGCATACGTCGAGAGAATCGAAAAGCTCCCTGAGAGCGAAGCAGTCGAGATACAAGACTTTCTCCTCGGTGCAGCTCAGAAATGCTCTCCCGACTCCAGCGGAAGAATAATCCTTGATGAAGATCTCGCAGATCACGCGGGAATCATAAAAAACATAGTTTTTGTCGGTGCGGGCAAGCAGATACGCATCTGGGCAGAAGAGATCTGGAAAGAGCGTGAGAAGACAAGAGACCTTTCCAAGATGCGTGAAATCATGCGTCAGTACGGACTTTAATGTGAGGCTTTTATGTCGGATGTAAAATTTTCACACGTATCAGTACTTCTCTACGAATGTATTGAGGCACTTAACATAAGAGATGGATATACCTACGTAGATTGCACTGCAGGAGGTGGCGGCCATTCCATTGAGATCGCTCGCCGAATGGGCAAGAATTCGCATCTGATCTGCTTTGACCGTGATAAAACCGCTATCGAAGCATCGAAGGCGAGGCTTGCAGATTACTCATCGCAGGTAACCTTTATCAACGAGAATTTTTCTTCCCTATCCGAAGTACTTAAGGAGTATAACATAACCAATCTCGGCGGAGTTCTCGCTGACCTCGGCTGCTCATCTCATCAATTCGACACTCCGGACAGAGGCTTCAGCTATATGCACGATGCTCCGATCGATATGAGAATGGATAAGGATGCTCCTTTATCAGGCTATGACGTGGTAAACAAGTACTCCTTCCAAGACCTCAAGCGTATCATTTATGAATACGGTGAAGAGAGATTTGCGGCAAAAATTGCATCTGCGATATGCTCACACCGTGAGGACAAGCCCATCGAAACTACCCACGAGCTCTCCGAGATAATCAAGGGAGCTATTCCCAAGGCTGCGAGAGCTGATGGTCCCCATCCCGCTAAGCGTACGTTCCAAGCCTTAAGGATCGAGGTTAACGGTGAGTTAGACTCCATCAAGCCTATGATAGACACAGCGGCTCACGCTTTGACAGAAGGCGGAAGAATAGCGATAATTTCATTCCACTCGTTAGAGGACAGAATAGTTAAAGACACTTACAAATCACTCGCAAAGGGCTGTGTATGCCCCAGAGACTTCCCTGTTTGCGTCTGCGGATGCAAGCCCATAGTAAAAGAAATAACTAAAAAACCGATTCTTCCCTCCGATGAAGAGCTTGCGATCAACCCCAGGTCCAGAAGTGCAAAGCTCCGAATTGCCGAGAAGCTGTAATATAAAGAAGGAGAAACAACAATGAGTACTGTAACCAATCCCTATGACGCATTATATACTAATCTTAAGAACAGATTTACCGTAGTAAACGGCGGTGTGGAATGCTCCGTCGCTGATTATATGCTCATGAAGGCAGGAAAGCAGAAAAATGCCTCTAACCTCCCTACCGAGGTTAAAAGAGGAAGCCTCGAGATGTCAATGGGTGCATTCATCAGCTTTATGAACGAAAAGCTTACGGTAAAGAATCCTCCCGTAAAGGATAGGACTCTCAAGCGTTTCCCCATAAAGTCTACCTTCTCTGCTATGCTCTCTGCTGTTGCTGTATGTGCTCTTGTTATCTCATGCGGTATTTTCACTGCGAGTAAGACAGAGGAGAACGTTATGCCCTCCATGCAGAACGCAACGGTTGAATCCGATACCGAGAATACTCCCGATGTAATTCCCTTCCTCGATAAGAACTGATCTCGGAATATATTTATTTTATATACATATAATATAGCGATGCTTCCGTAAGGTTGCACCGCTATATTTTTTTGTTCTGTGGAGAAGGAATGCTTAAGAGTAAAACCGATATAACAAGGATAAAAACGGCGAAAAGAGCGAGGATAGTACTTATTTCCCTTGCTCTTTTTACCGTTTTTCTTATTTATAATATTCTATATTTATCCTTATTTCAATATAATCACTATATTGATAAGGTAAAGGATGAAATAACAACCACATCCATACTGAAAGCTGAGCGTGGGGCTATCTACGATAGAAACATGACACCGCTTGCCGTCACTAAAACCACGTGGCGTATATTTATATCCCCGAAGGAAATACGCAAAGCGTCTGAGAAGCATGGTGTCGACTATGTCGGTATGATCTCCTCGGGGCTATCCGATATATTAGGTGTTGATAAGGATAAGCTTTATAGAACTATTAAAGAATCGGGACTCTTGGACGTTACCGTAAAAAAGAGTGCAAGCAAAGATGAATACGATAAATTACTGAATTTCATCAAGAAAAATAAGCTTGACGACTTGATCTTCACTGAGGCACAAAGCTCAAGATATTACCCCGAGGGTACTCTCGCCGCACATACACTCGGCTTTACGGGTAGCGACAATCAGGGGTTATACGGGCTTGAATATTACTACAACTCCACTCTCTCAGGTAAGAATGGCTATTATATGTATGCAAAGGATGCGGGAGGCAGCCCCCTGCCCGGAGGATATGCCGCATATTGTGAACCGATAGACGGAAACAGCATTGTAACAACCTTGGATTCCTATCTTCAATCACGGCTGGAGGCGGAGCTTGAAAGAATAGTATTGAATCACGACGTTAATAACAGAGTCGCAGGGATAGTAATGGATGCCAAAACCGGAGCTATTCTGGCGATGGCTACATCCTCACCGTTTGACCCAAATGATCCTTATGAGCTGGACATTATTTCGAAATCACGTCTACAATCTTCAGGATACGCTGAAGGAAGCGACGAATATAAAGCATTAAAAACCGAGCTCATGCAGATAATGTGGTCCAACAAGGCAGTCTCGGAGACCTACGAGCCCGGCTCTACGTTCAAAATAATCACTGTAAGTGCAGCACTCGACAGCGGATATGCAAAAGCAACCGATACCTTCTCGTGTGTCGGCTACCATAACGTAGGCGGATGGAGAATCAAATGTCATAAGGTTACGGGCCACGGCTCGGGCTTCAAGCTTTCCTACGGGCTTCAAATGTCCTGCAACCCTACCATGATGACCATAGCAGAAAGAATGGGAAGCGACGTTTTTTATTCATACGTCGAGAAGTTCGGATATATGTCCAAAACGGGAATTGACCTACCTAGCGAGGCATCAACTATATTCCATCAAAAGGCAAATATAGGCCCTACCGAGCTTGCCACAGCCTCATTCGGACAACGCTTCAAGGTATCGATCATAGCACAGCTCACCGCAATTGCAGCAGTAGCAAATGACGGAAAGCTGGTGCAGCCCTACGTAGTAGAAAGAATTATCGATCCGTACGGCAACACAGTAAGTGAGCATACTCCAATAGTAAAGGCTCAGGTTATCAGCGAGTCGGTCGCAAAGGAGGTCTCCGATATTCTGGAGCAAGGAGTGAGCGGTGACGGAGGAGCAAAGAATGCGTACGTTGAAGGCTATTACGTTGCGGCGAAGACAGGTACGTCACAGAAATTCGACGTTTTGGATGCGAACGGCAACTCTTACCTTAGGATAGGCTCCACGGTCGCATTCGCAAAGTCTGAGGAGCGAAGCATTGCTATGATAATAGTGGTAGATGAACCGATGACCACAGTAAAGTACGGCTCATTCGTAGCGGCCCCCTACATATCATCCTATCTGAGTGATGCCCTTCCGTATCTTAACTACCTCAGTGAGGCGGAAGAAAAAGAATTAACACTTGATAACTATATAGGTATAGATAAAAAAGAGCTCGCAGAAAAAATGAAGGAGCTTGGAATCAACTATAAAATTATAGGAGATGGCGATACTGTCACATCCCAGATTCCCGAAGCCGGAATAACTGTTGATCCCAAGCATGCAACGGTCTATTTTTATACCGACAAAAGACAGTATAGCACAATATCAGTACCTAATCTTGTGGGATTAACCCTCAAGGAAGCAAGCATCATTGCAACTGAAGCAGGGCTGAACGTTACTATAAAGGGTGTGAATGATAATCGCATCGAGGAAACCGTCACTGTATGCAAGCAGTCCATCATTCCCGGTGATTCGGTTCCAATTGGCACAGTAATTGAATTATATGCTTTAAAAACCGATTTTGAAGATTAGAGGAAGGATCACAATGCAAGTTAAAGATCTATTTGAATACGAGGATGAAATATTTATTGATAGAAGAATAGACCGTGAAAAACGCCTTCTCCCCGTTTTTAGAACATCCGATATAAGAGAAGACAGCATTTTAATCTACCCGAAAAGGCTGGGTACACGGGAATATAGGATACCTGCTCTCTCAAAAGCTCCTTATGCAATCATAGCGGGAGAAGACGTAATCGAAGGAAGCACCGACGTACCGCTTATAAAGGTTCCTGATCCCAGAAGATGTGCCGCATTCACATTCAGTAAGGAGTACGGCATTGATTATAATAAATTATCTGTAATAGGCATAACAGGCACGAATGGAAAGACCACCACTGCAGAAATACTATTCTATCTATTAAGAGCCGCAGGATATAACGTCGGATATATCGGTACCGGAGAAATCCGCATTAACGAGAATATAATTTCTGATAAAAGCTATTCAATGACCACGCCTGATCCCGATGACTTATATAAGGTACTTTCGGATATGCAAAGACAAGGGTGCGATTACGCAGTGATGGAGGTATCCAGTCACTCTCTTTCTCTTTCCAAGGTCACACCTATTAAATTCAAGCGAGCAATTTTCACCAATCTCACAGAGGAGCACATGGATTTTCACACGGACCTGGAAGACTATTATCATACCAAATTATCGCTTTTCAGACAGGCTGAATCGGGTATATTTAATCTCGATGATCCTTACTCCAAAAGAGCACTTGGAGAGGCAGGAATGAAAGGCGAATCGATCGGAATAATAGACACCTCGGCAGATGCCTGCATAACAGCCTACACCTCCAAGGGACTCGACGGCTCAGCATTTTTCTATAAGGAGAAGAATAAAATATTTAAAATTGAATTAGCTCTCGGAGGAGCATACAACGTCTACAATTCAATGCTGGCAATCAAGTGTGCAATATCACTCGGAGTAAATCCTTGTACCATAAGAAGAGCCATTCCAACACTGAAATCCGTGCGTGGAAGGCTTAATGTTATTAAAAGCGACGTGACGGTGGTGATAGATTATGCACACACCTCCGCAGCACTGAAAGAAGTGCTGTTTTTCCTAAAATCAACACTTAGCCCCGGGCAGAGTCTAACAACCGTATTCGGATGCGGAGGAGAAAGAGACAAGTCGAAGAGAGCGGAAATGGGCAAAATAGCAGAAAGCTTCTCCGACATAGTAGTTGTTACCGAGGACAATAGCCGAGGAGAAAATTTTGATTTAATAGTCAAAATGATTTTAAGCGGAATGACAAAAAATAAGCATATAGTTATAGAATCAAGAAGTGATGCTATACGTACCGCCATCTTATCTGCTAACAAGGATGACATCGTAGCTGTGATCGGCAAAGGGCATGAGAAGTACATTATCGACTCGTCGGGAAAGCATGATTTTGATGAAGAGAAAATCATCATGTCAGCTCTCGGAGAAAGGAAATGTCAGAATGAGAATTAAGCTTTTCGAGAAAGTTTCTCTCTTTCAAATCACATCGCTTTTACATACAGAACCGCTCTCGGAGAACAAGGTAATAGAATACGTGACGACTGACTCACGTGAAGTACGTAAGGGAGACCTTTTCCTTTCACTCTGCAAGGATGAAGAGAAAAAGGAGGAATATGAGAAGGAGGTCGAGATTAAGGGTGGCATCATTCTGACCAGCCTGAGAAAGGAGGGAGCGATCGTTGTAGATAATATGGAGAAGTCCCTTTTATCCCTCTCTCATTTCTTCCTCAATTCACTCCCCTGTCTCTCTCACAGAATCGCCATCACGGGTAGCGTGGGCAAAACGACTACAAAAGAATTCTTAGCAAAAATACTCTCAAAAAGGTATAAAATACATTATACGTATAAGAATTATAATAACTCGCTGGGTCTATTACTAACAGTACTTGCCGCTCCATACGAAACCGAGGCCATCATCTTAGAGCTCGGAACTAATCATAGAGGCGAGATTGCATCCCTCTCGCAGGCAATATCGCCAACCCTATCTGCGATAACCCGCATCGGTACATCTCATATCGGAAACTTCGGATCAATAGAAGAGCTTATTAAAGAGAAAACGGATATAATATCCGGTATGAGTATTCCCTGCCTTGTTTGCGACCCCAAAGGAGCTGTCAAGTCTTTGGCACGTACAATAACCGCATCCTGCGAGAACGTAGAAGCGGACATATATCTGAGACCGATACTTGAGGAAATTGATGGCACCCGATTCGATCTATACCTGAAGGGCGATCTGATAGACACGCTGGACATAAATATAGGAGGAAGGCACGTGCTACACTGTCTCGGAATAGCTATCGCACTTGCAACCGAGATTGGATGCGGGATAGATGAAATACGTGCAGGAATATGGGAAATAACGGAAGAGACAGCAAGACATAAAATAATCAAGATAGATGATTATTATATATTGGATGACTCCTATAATTCTTCTTTAGAATCAATCGAGGGTGCTCTTTCGCTAATAAAGAATCATAGTGGAGGCATCTCCGCACTTCTCGGCGATATATATGAGCTCGGAGAAATGACCGAGCAAATACACAAGAAAATCGGTGCAATGGCTCACTCATACGGTATTGATAAGCTATATCTATTCGGCACATATTCAAAATATATCTCCGAGGGTGCCGGGTCTAGTGGCATGTCAGCTGCAAATATTTTCACTAACCTTAACCTTGATGAACCCGAACTGACAGCGAAGCAAATAAGAGACCATCACAAAAAGGGAGAGCTTATTCTCCTCAAAGCATCGAACAAGGTTAAGCTATGCCGTGTAATAGACATCCTGATGAGAAAATGAAAGGAAAAGCAAATGCTCGATAATAACTTCCCTCTCTACATGGCGGTATTCGTTATCACCTTTATTATGACAGTGGTAACCGAAAGAATTTTGATTCCTTTACTTAGCAGCAGTGCCAAGCAACCGATTTATACCGAAGGCCCCTCGTGGCACGAGGCAAAAAGAGGTACGCCGACCATGGGCGGTATCGCCTTTGTTTCCGCTTTTGTCTTCTCAATTCTACTTGGTGTTTTACATCTATACGTAAGAGGCGAGAGAGGATCTGCTGTAAGTCTTTTAATATGCCTTTTCTATGCTGTAATGAATTCTCTTATCGGTATGCTTGATGATCTTAAAAAGCTATTCAAGAAAGAGAATTTAGGGTTGAAGCCAAGGGAAAAGATCCTCCTTCAATCCATAGCAGCGGCAATATTCCTTTTTCTCCTCTATATGACGAGAAGCGACATTGAGGTAATATCCTTTACCTTTGGAGCATTTGACCTTGGCATATTCTTCTATCCATTATCGTTTATCGTTCTAATAGGTATAACGAACTGTGCCAATCTGACCGACGGAGTAGACGGGCTTGCCGGCGGAGTTGCTTTTGCCATAGGTGTATCACTGTTCTATATATCCTATGCACTCTCATATGACGCAGCCTTCATATCCTCCGCATTGATGGGTGCATCGAGTGCCTTTCTTATATTTAACATTCACCCCGCACGTATTTTTATGGGCGATACGGGATCGCTGTTTCTCGGTGCAATAGGTGCGGCGGCATCAATTACGCTCGGCAATCCCATTCTGATACTCTTCATAGGCGGAATTTACGTAATAGAGGGGGCATCTGTCATTATCCAGGTCATATCATTTAAACTGACGGGAAAGCGAGTTTTTAAAATGTCTCCTCTTCACCACCATCTTGAAAAATGCGGCTGGAGCGAAAACAAAATTTGCATAACCGCCATTATACTCACCTTTATATTCTCTATTCCCGCATTTGCGTTTTATCTGCCATGAAGAAAGGATTTTCAAAACTACCCTCACTTACAACCGACAGAGGAAGGATAGATATATTCTTTCTTCTATTGGTCGTTGTAATCTCCCTTTTTGGTACGGTTACAGTATTTACAGCCGGGTCTGCATACGCATCAGTGAGATACGGAGACTCTACGTACTTTGTAAAAAGGCAAATAATATGGTTAATTGCAGGCATGATAGCACTCACTGTATCATCCCGCATTCCGATCAGAAAATATAAGGAGCTTTCTCCCATTTTATATGCAGTTACGTTAGCCCTTCTTATATTGACCTTAATCGTGGGATTTGTCGGAAACGGAGCAAAAAGATGGATTGCGATAGGACCTATTACTCTGCAACCGTCCGAAATAGCCAAGCTGACAATGGTGATGATGCTGGCACGGTATTTCAGCGAATTCTCGGAGAAGGCTATGTCGAAGAAAGGACGCTTTATATACGGTACGCTAATCCCTATCGTTATAATGATAATTCCCATTGTTCTGGTTATGCTTCAAAAGCATTTATCCTGCATTATCATTCTCGGACTTATCGGTCTTTCGATTATAATTCTATCGGGAGTAAGTATAAAATATATAGGGTATTTCTCCTCTGTTGGTGTAGTCGGAGTTACTTGTCTTGCATTATTCACGGATTATACCAAGGAGAGAGTTAGCGTATGGAGGAATCCCGAGCAATACAAGCTCAGCGGAGGCTGGCAAACTCTCCAGGGGCTGATGGCAATAGGCTCCGGGGGACTGTTCGGAAAAGGTCTCGGAAGAGGAGAGCTGAAATACAGTTACGTATCCGAGCCGGCTAACGATATGATATTCGCCATACTCTGCGAGGAGATGGGGCTTTTCGGAGCGGGGTTGGTTATATTTCTTTTTGCCCTCCTTGTATTAAGGGGGTTCTCAATTGCTTTATCGAGCAAGGACGAGTTTGCACGCTTGCTGACCCTTGGAATATGTATGAAGGTGGCTATTCAGGTTCTCTTAAATATATCGGTCGTAACAAACACCATTCCAAATACCGGAATATCACTCCCCTTCTTCAGCTACGGAGGCTCTTCTCTTGTGATGCTGTTATTTGAAATGGGAATTATTCTCTCAATTTCACGTGAAGCCAGACTACATAAATCTTGAAAGGATAAAAGAAGTGAAGGTTCTTTTTACAGGCGGAGGTACAGGAGGACACGTCGCACCTGCGATTGCAATAGCTGAAATACTCAAGGATGGCGGAATGCTGGAGGATTGCCTATTTGTCGGAAGACGAGGCGGCGATGAAAACAAGGCGATAACCAATAGCGGATATAAGCTGACAACAATAGACATCTCGCCTATACCGCGTAAAATATCGCTTAAAAGCTTCAGTGCTGTTTATAGGCTCATCAAAGCCGGTAGAGATGCTATAAAGATCATCCGTGATTTCTCCCCCGACATTGTAGTAGCGACAGGAGGATACGTCTCATATCCGATATTAAAGGGGGCGATAAAGCTGAAGATTCCTACTGCGATACACGAGTCAAATGCATATCCGGGATTGGTAACCAGGACGCTCGGGTCAAAATGCGATGTAGTTCTACTCGGAATGAAGGCCGCTGAGGATCATTTGAAAAAGTGCCCGAGAATTGTTATCTCAGGCAATCCCGTAAGACGTAATTTCAAGGCTTCAAGCTACCTCTTATCGAGGAAGGCTCTCGGGATCAAGAGAGGTGAGAAGCTGATCTTGTCCTTCGGCGGAAGCGGCGGAGCTGAAAAAATGAATGAAGCTATGATAAATTTAATGAGAGAGTTTTCGATAAACGATCCGTCAGTCAGACACATTCATGCTACCGGAAGAAAAAGCTATCATGAGGTAAAGGAGAGCCAACCCGACCTTTTTGACAACGGCAAAAACACAAGGTGCAGGATAGTACCATATATCGAAAATATGCCTACGTTATTATCAGCCTGCGACCTTGCAATCACCAGAAGCGGAGCTATGACGGTAGCTGAAATTATGTGTTGCGACACTCCGTCAATTCTCATTCCGTCACCAAACGTGGCAGCAAACCATCAGTACTACAATGCACTCTACGCTAAAGAGATGATAGGTTCACATATCATAGAGGAGGCCGATCTGACTAGTGATGCATTAGAGAAAACTGTAAAGAAAATATTAGCCTCGAGAGAGAAAACGGCTAGGTCATCTGCTACGAAAAAATGTGCTCGGGGAGAAGAATGCGAGAGCATAATTCTACACACGCTGTCCGACATCGTAACTTCAAAAAAACAAGGTCTGCCTTGAATTAACTGCCAGATTTAATTAAATTCAAAAATCGACATTTTTTCTCTATAAAACGCTTGCAATTTATTTATATTTAAGTTATAATAATATATGAGACAAAATATTTAGGGAACACATCCCTTTTTGACTAAAATACGGAGGTAAAAAACAATGGACGGCAGAATGGAATTTGATTTTGAGCAGGTATATGATAGCGGCATTAACATTAAGGTCATAGGTATTGGCGGTGGCGGAAACAACGCAGTTAACCGCATGATCTCTACAAATATTCGCGGAGTTGAGTTCATCGCCGTCAACACGGACAGCCAGGTGCTCGACACCTCTTGTGCATCAAAGAAGCTTGTTATCGGTGATAAGATAACTCGCGGTAAGGGTGCAGGTGCTAACCCCGAGGTTGGTAAGCGTAGTGCCGAGGAATCCATCGAGGATATCAAGGCAATTCTCGCGGGTGCTGATATGGCATTTATCACCGCGGGAATGGGCGGCGGTACCGGAACCGGAGCAGCTCCCGTAGTCGCTAAATGTGCTAAGGAGATGGGTATTCTTACAGTCGGTATCGTAACCAAGCCCTTCTCTTTCGAGGGACGTAAGAGATACATACAGGCGGAGGCAGGAATCAACGAGCTTACCAAGTACGTTGACTCTCTCATTGTTATCCCCAACGAGAGACTTAAGCAGGTTGAGGACACTCACATCACTCTTGCTAACGCATTTGAGATCGCAGATGACGTATTAAGACGTGGAGTTCAGTCTGTATCCGAGCTTATCAACGTTCCCGGATTCATCAACCTTGACTTTGCTGACGTTACTACCATCATGAAGAATGCAGGACACGCTCACATGGGCGTTGGCTCTGCTAAGGGATCTGACAAGGCTCAGCTCGCTGCTATGGCCGCAATCTCCTCTCCCCTTCTTGAGACCAGCATTGCTGGTGCTACCGGCGTTCTTGTAAGCATTACCGCATCCGAGGATATTCAGCTCGAGGAGGTAGAGACTGCATCCAGAATGATTTACGAGGAGGCTCATCCCGATGCAACCATCATTTGGGGTGCTGCATTCGCTCCCGATCTTCAGGATGAGATCAGAGTAACAATTATAGCAACCGGATTTATTGATAATAACGGAAATAAAAATGCTGACTTTGCTGTCAAGAATCAGGCAAACGATGCAACTGTTGTAGACACTACTCCCAGAGTAGCACCCGCTATCGAGCCCGTACAACCCGCAGCTGCTCCCGTTGCACGTGAGTATGCTTACACCCCCGTGTCTCCCGCTCCCGTCGACGCAGCAGCTCACGTACAGCCCGTTACACAGCCTGAGCAGCCCGCAAAACCTGTTGCACAGCCTGCAGCCGAGCCCCAGTCCGGAAATGACGATTTTTCGGATATTGACGAGGAGTACGGCGATATTCTCAACTTCATCAGAAGAAAGGGTAAGTAATTTCATTTACCTCATTAGTTCAAATAAATATTTTGCAAGGATGGAGCACCGCTCTGTCCTTGCCTTTTTATTTTCAAACATTTTGACAAATAACCAATTGAAACATAAAAACTGTTTTCACCCTAAATATCCATATATTATTTTTAAAACACACCTCATCTTAATTTAGTTTATATAGAATAAAAATTCAAAAAGAAACAACCGAAAGAAATGTAAATGACACCTTTAGTGAGCACATTGATGGGGATGTTTTTCGCCATAGCTTGACAGTGCTTTCAAGCTCATAAATACAGTAGACAAATATGATTAGTAAATAGGGAAAGCATCTTATCAAAAGACGGAAGCATCTCTCTTCAAGCTCCCGATATTGCACACGTAAGGAATATATTATTAAAGAAAATAATCAAGCACAATACCAAAATACACCTTTTGCAAAAGGAGATGAAGGTGAGAAAATAAGCTTCTTACCACAATTCAAATATCAAACAGAATCACTCGAGCTTGGTACGTAATAAAAAAGACCTCGTTGAGAAAAAGTATTATAGAAAACGATCACCGTATAGCAAAAGGATAGGTGCATTTTTCGCTCGGATATCCCCCGTTGCCGGGCATAAAAAAGTTAATGAGCTTTCCTTATTTTAAAATAATCAATTCCGGAAAATCAAAGTTGAAAAAATCATTTCTCAAAATGACCGTACGGTAACCGCACTATGATAAAATGAGAATGACTTTGCGAACACGTCATAAAGAATAACCGAAATAAAAGTTTGTCTTTTTCCAGATCAAAATCACAAGACATCTCAATCTTTTATGCCCACCAAAAAAGGCAGGAAGATGGTCTGAATAAGCTTCTGTGCATTGCCGGAACTTTTTCTCCAAACGGTCTTCATTTACTACTATCCCAGCAAAGATAATTTCAGACTGTATAACCGCCTTAAAACGAAAAGGAAAATACCACCTGAAAAATCACATACCCGAAAAACACAACGAGAAAAAAGCCAAAAGCGAAGATGAGCTCTAAAGCGAAAATACAATAAACTGCTTAAAGAAAAAAGAAAGCTATTTCCCAAAAAACTAAAAATACAAATTTTCCAAACACCTCAAAAAAGAACGGGGGCACAAAGAAAGTTATCCACAAAATATATTTTTCCGATGTGAAAAATTGTTGATAAAAAATCAAGATATACTTTTCCGTCATCAAGTTTTTAACAATGTATTGCCTATAATTTTGTAATATAGTTTGGATTTTACTCTATTTTTCTTTTATCATCGGAATCGTGTACTTTTTACCTTAAAAGTTTTCAACAGAAAATAAGTGGATAATCAAGGTTCGGTATTGTGTTATTAACACCTATCAACATAAGTTGTGCCTTTTTCGGAAAAGTGTATTTTGTGTTTTTTGCCTACTTTATGGGGTAAATAAAAAAAGACGTCACCGCTATATAGGATAAATCGGACTGTACCGAAAAGCCTATTATAATGCGGTGACGCTTTTATTTTGAGGAGCACCCTCCCCCGGGATCAGGATGTTATTTTATGAAATAAACAAGTACGCCTGCAATAACGCTGAAGATCATAACACCCACGATAATAGTAGCCATAAGCCTGATCTTAGCTTCCTTTTTCTTCTGTCTTTTGTTCTCCATTTTTATATCCTCACATTTTAGTTTTTGATTGCTCATACATATCGGCCAGCTGTGCTGTGATGTTCTTATTCTGTCCCTTGAATCTCAGCGGAATAAAACTGTTAACCCTCGATAGACCCTTCGCTACACAGTCGATCGCATCTGTGGGCTTTGTCACGGAAATGCCCAGAACCTTCTCTAGGAGCATATCTATTCCGTAGAGCTCAGCTCCGCCTCCGGTCAGGATTATACCGCTCTCGAATACGTCCTCAACAGCCTCCGCAGGTATTCCCTTCACTATTTCGATAATAGCGAGAATCAACCGCTGAATAGGATCCTCGAAAACGCCGACTATATCCTCGGTTGTTATATTCATTCGGAGTTTATTTCCTGTTAAGGCAAGTGTACCGTCTATGTCAATGCTGTCGTTAGGCTTGCCCTTCCATACAGCACCGAGGCGTTCCTTGATAGCTCTTGCAACAGACAGAGAAATGTTCACATCACCCTGATCAAGAACGAATTGCTTTACCGCCTTATCAAAATCCTCGCCTCCGATTTCAGCTCGGTTTGATAATATAATCTTACCCTTATGTAGTACTGACATCTCGGTCGACAGAGCTCCGATATTAACCGATATAACGCTAATGTTAGGAGAATATCCTGCACCGATGAGTGCGGCGACAGATCTGGAAACAGACAGTGCGGAATCAACCCCCGCTCCTGCAAGCATCGCAAATAGCTCCTTCTCCTGCTTGGGGAGAAAATCGGCAGGCACGCCTATTACGCACCGTATCCTATCCGTCTCGCCAAGTGCACCGATAGCCTTATGAATTATCTCCTCTGTCAGCTGGTGATCAAACAAAATGCCATTTTTAAAGGGACGAACCATAACGCCGAGAGGAGCCGTTCCCTCCTCCGGAGTGTAAGACATTGCATCATTTCCGACGGCGATTATACGGCTTCTGTCACTTCGTGCTTCTTTTTGAATCAAAGCTATGGATGGCTCTCGGTATATCTCGCAAGTAACGTCACTAAGAGTTATATTCGCATAACCGAGGTCGAGTCCGATCTTCGTTACCATGCCGTATCTCCTTTCCGTCTTTTTTGATTATATAATCACTTTCGATTTTATCTTTATACTAACCAAAAGAAATCCATAATAATTATATCATAAATTTATAAAAAAGCAAGTGATTATAAATAAATATTTTAAATTAAACCTCGAATAGCTTTTTAACTCTATCAGATAACGTTGTGTATCTCATTATTTGTCGGTTATTATTCACCATTATCTCGGGTATATCACTGCGACCTACAAGAATAACCATTCTGCGAGCTCTGGTTACTGCAGTGTAGAGTAAATTTCTTGTCATAAGCATAGGAGGACACGAATACATGGGAATGATGACCACGTTGTATTCGGATCCCTGACTCTTATGAACGGTTATAGCATATGCGAGCTCTAACTCATCTAGGTTATCAAACGGATATTCAACGAGTCTGTCATCGAATCTTATCGTCATATACTCGTTTACGTAATTGATACTTTCGATAACACCGATATCGCCATTGAATATTCCAACGCCGTCAATTCCATACTTCTGCCATTCGATCTCGTAGTTGTTGGCGATCTGCATTACCCTGTCCCCCTCTCGGAAGACAGTGCCGTGAGCTACACGCTCCTTTTTCACTCCCGTATGGGGATTGATACGCTCTTGGAGCTCCTTATTGAGGGTATCGACACCACCGCTTCCCTTACGTGACGGCGTTATTACCTGAATCTCATCACGAATGCTTTGTCCGTAAGCACGCGGAAGTCTTTCGAGAACCAGGCTCGCCACCGTTTCTGCTATCTCTCTTTCGTTCTCTCTGCGAACGAAGAAGAAGTCGTTATCGGTTATATTCAATATCGGCGGCTTACCCTCGTTTATATTATGAGCATTGGTTACTATAAGACTCTCTTTCGACTGTCTGAATATCTCGGTAAGGCGAGTGAGCGGTATGACGCCTGAATCGATCAGATCGAAGAGCACGTTTCCCGCACCTACACTCGGCAGCTGATCAGCGTCACCGATCAGAACAAGCCTCGATCCACGTGATATGGCATGCAGAAGAGCATCCATGAGGGTAAGATCGATCATCGATGCCTCATCTACGATAATAACCTTCTCGTCGAGAGGACATCTTGTATTTCTGTTAAATCTGATTTCGTCCTGAGAGCTACGCTCCATTTCCAGCATTCTGTGTATAGTCTTAGCCTCTTCTCCGGTAGACTCCGACAAACGCTTCGCCGCACGGCCGGTAGGAGCCGCAAGAACTGTCTTCAGACCCATATTATCGAATATGCTGATGAGGGCCTTTACTACTGTTGTCTTACCCGTACCGGGGCCTCCCGTTATAACCGATACTCCGGAAGCAAGAGCGGCAAACAGAGCCTCTCTCTGGAGCTTTGCATACGAAATATCAAACTTTCCTTCCACACTCTCGATAATCGAGGCGATATCAGCATTGCTGAAGGTTACAGCCGACGTGGTCATCTCATACAAACGCCACGAGATGTATTTTTCTGCATCTGCAACCTCTGATGTAGATATATACACAGTATCAGACATCTTATATGACGCAAGATCATTATCTTCAAGCATTCTTTTTATGGCTGAGGCTACACTGTCGCTATCGATTTCTAAAAGTTCTGTCGCACCGAGTACAAGCTTCTCCTCAGGTAAGCAAGTGTGACCGTTCAGGTTAGCATTGTATGAAAGCAGATAAAGGACTCCGGCCGCAATTCTCTCATGCCTATCCTTCGAGAATCCCATGCTCGCAGCAATCTCATCAGCCTTTGTAAAGGTTATACCATATCCGCCACCTGCAAGAATATAAGGATTATCTTTGATAATTCCTACCGCAGAGGCACCGAGACGCTTATAAACCTTCGTGATCTCGCCCGTACCCATATGATCCTTTAAGAACACCATAACGTTACGGAAGTCAGCCTGCTCGCGGAAGGATTCGGAAATAGCGGCAGCCTTTTTCCTCGTAATACCAGGTATGTCGGCAAGCCACTCGGGATGGTTCTCTATAACGTCGAAGGTGTCCATTCCAAATTTATTAACGATCTTAACAGCTGTTACAGGGCCGACACCCTTTATCGTGCTTCCCGAAAGATATTGAATAATGCCTTCTATCTCGACAGGAAGAGTACGCTCAAAGGCGGTAAAATTAAATTGTTTACCAAATTCCTTATGATATCCCCATCCACCCGTCATAGTAACAACCTCTCCCTCGTTTATAAGAGGGGCTATTCCGACTGCAGTGACGAGCTCATCTCCTACCGCCAGCTCAAGAACGGTATAATCGTTTTTTTCATTTCTATATACGACACTCTCAACAGTTCCGCTTATTGTTTCGCTCATACCGTCCTCCTAAAATTATATATAATTATTATAGCATTGTACTAATTGAAAATCAATAGGGATATAAAAAACGACTCGAAGTCGAGTCGTTTTTTATATTTATCCAAGACAGATGGAGCGGAGCTCGTCAGCGATGTCGCACTCCTCCCACTTTACTCCGAGATCCTCACGTCCCATATGACCGTATGCCGAAAGATCCTTGTATATAGGCTTTCTGAGATCAAGCTTCTCAATGATTGCCGCGGGTCTGAGGTCAACGAGCTTGCTGACTGCATCTGCGATCTTCTCCTCGGGGCAAACAGCAGTGCCGAAGGTCTCTATCATTACGGAGACGGGCTTCGCTACACCGATAGCGTATGCGAGCTGAACCTCACACTTGGTAGCAAGTCCTGCCTTAACAATATTCTTAGCAACGTATCTCGCCGCATAGGATGCACTTCTGTCAACCTTTGTGGGATCCTTACCCGAGAATGCTCCGCCGCCGTGACGGGAGTATCCGCCGTACGTATCAACGATAATCTTTCTTCCGGTAAGACCTGTGTCGCCCTGAGGTCCGCCGATAACGAATCTGCCGGTGGGGTTTACGTAAATATTTACCTTGCCGGTCATAAGCTCAGAGGGAACAGTAGGAAGAATAACCTGCTCTATAATGTCCTTACGGATAGTAGCACTGTCTATCTCTGCACTGTGCTGAGAGGATACAACGATGGTATCAATTCTGGCAGGCTTACCGTCAATATATTCAACTGTAACCTGAGTCTTACCGTCGGGACGAAGGTAGGAAAGCTTACCTGACTTACGTACCTCGGTAAGTCTCTTGGCAAGCTGATGAGCAAGAGAAATGGGCAAAGGCATAAGCTCGGGTGTCTCATCGCAAGCAAATCCGAACATAATGCCCTGGTCACCTGCTCCGGTATCAAGTGCATCGGTAGATTCGCCCTCCTTAGCCTCAAGGCACTTATCCACTCCGAGAGCTATATCAGCACTCTGCTCATGGATTGAGGAAAGCACGGCACAGGTAGTGCAGTCAAAGCCGTATTTAGCTCTGTCATAGCCTATCTCGGCGACAGTCTCTCTTACGATATTCTGCACGTCATACTTAGCGTTAGTCGTAATCTCGCCCATAACGGTGATTACACCGGTAGTAGCAAAGGTCTCGCAAGCTACTCTGCTCGCAGGGTCCTGTCTGAGAATCTCATCGAGAATAGCATCCGATATCTTATCGCAGATCTTATCGGGATGTCCCTCGGTTACAGACTCCGACGTGAATAAAAATCTATTCATTTTTTATCTCCTTCTTGCCTATCAATAAAAAAACGGAAACTGTCACAAGCGACAATCCCCGAATGAAGCAACTCATCTCTCAGGAATTGGCACCTTATATAAAACAGGTTGCCGGGCTTCACAGGGCCAGTCCCTCCGCCACTCTTGATAAGCACTGTTAAATTTTACTCTTACATTTTATCATACTGATAGACAAAATGCAATAGTTTTTTCTTATTTTTGCGAAAAAATCTCCTCTCTTTTTTTCGAGAGGAGATAAAAAATATTATATCACAATGTGCTTAGGCATACCGAACTCATATACAGGTGCGACCTCGCCCTCGATGAGAGGAGCAAGATAACGAATTCCCTCTTCGGTAATGCCGTTTCCACGCTCATTTATAAACGCATCGGGAACAGTTCTGATCTCATTTGCAATACCTGCAATATCCGCGGTAGCAACCGAAACAGAATATTCATCCTTATCATCACGTACAAACGTCATCATAACTGCGGTCTTACCGTCAACTGCTGCTGCAACTGCACCCTTGCCGACTCTAACAGACTCGGTAATATCGGTAAGAGATGCGATATGAGAAGCACAACGCTGAGGAAGGCTGAGCTCGATAGATCTGACCTTACAGCCTATCTTCTCCTTAACTATACCCTCAAGCACCTTACCGGTACCCGAAAGATACTTGTGTCCGAATACGTCTACTGCACCCGACTGAGTTCCTGCTCCAACGTACTCTCCGTTAGCAAATCTAACACCCTCTGATACTGCAACAAGAACAGCGGGATGTCTATCAAGAGCTTCCTTAACGTCGGATACAAACTCATCAAGATCAAAGCTTCTCTCGGGAAGATAAATGAGATCGGGAGCATCACCCGAAAGTGCGGGAAGAGCCGCAGAGGCAGTGAGCCAACCTGCATCACGTCCCATAACCTCAACTATTGTAACAGCCTTAACGGTGTAAACGGAAACGTCACGCTTGATTTCCTTCATAGTAGTAGCCACAAACTTAGCCGCAGAGCCAAATCCGGGAGTATGGTCAGTAGCAACAAGGTCATTATCAATGGTCTTGGGCACTCCGACGACACGCATCTCGTAATCGTGAGATGCTGCATACTGAGAAAGCTTAAGAACTGTATCCATAGAATCGTTTCCGCCTATGTAGAAGAAATAGCGGATATCATTCTTCTTAAAGATCTCGAGCATCTTAGCGTAGGTCTCAGCATCTTCAAGATGCGACTTGAGCTTACGTCTGCAAGAGCCGAGAGCAGCGGCGGGAGTATTCTCAAGTGCCACAATCTTATCCTCGGTATCAAAGAAAGCGAAAAGATCAACAAAATCTTCACGAAGGAATCCCTCAACTCCGTTACGCATACCGTAAAGAGTCTTGATTACTCCCTTCTCATGTGCATCCAAAGCACCTCTGATAACACCTGCAAGAGTAGCGTTTATAGCTGCGGTAGGTCCGCCTGACTGACCAACCACTGCATTTCCGTAAAGAATAGACATTTTAAACTTCCTTTCAAGCTATATTTAACATCAACCATTTTACCACATATTTTTATATTTTTCAAGAGTCTTTTTACTTTTTCTCAAGTCTCGATAGATCAAGATGAGAAAGAGCCGACAAAAGATATCTTTCCTTATCAAATCCGAAGTCACAAAAGTAAGAGTGCTCGCACACGTCAACAGCGAGTGTGGGCTCGGTCGGCACAACCAGATCGATCATATTCTCCGATGAACGCGTCCATATCTTATCCTCCCTACAGTAGACGCAAACGAAGCCGAAGCGTAATTTCATCCCCTGTCGGTACAGGCTATACAGAAGAGCAGACTCGCTCCCGAAATGGTGTCTTGCCTCCTGAGAAGCCATGCATTCCTCATCACGGAAGGAAGAGAAAAAAACATCGTGTAAAACGATCTCCGATATAAGATTCAATGCATCTGTTTTATCAGCGATTTTTATTTTCTGCCTCGATATATCATACGGATTCTTGTTTTTAATCTCTTTAACGCTCTTCTCTAAAATCGAATATTTCAATCTCAGCCGCCTTACGTATTCCATATGAAGTGCAAGGCTTCCTTCACTTAAAAATTCAAGCATTTTTCCTCACAAAAATAAAAAAGGATCCAAGAAAAAATATGCTCTCGAATCCTTATTTATTCTTATTTAACCAAGAAGCTCCGCCTCTTTGAACGTGTATTTATTATTGCAGAATCTGCACTCTGCAGTCAGCTCTCTTGCCTTTCCTTCAGCCTCCTGCTCCTTAAGCATAGATTCGATCTCGCCGCTGCCAAGGCTCTTGATCTTCTTCAGCATACGGTCTCTTCTGCAATCGCATTTATACTCAACCTCGAGGGTATCAAAAACATCGTATTCAATTCCCTCCATAGCGATATTGGCAATATCGAGGTTGCTGAGTCCACGCTCAAAATATGAGGAAACGTTCGTAAGTGATGCCGCATTTCTTTCAATAAGATCCACGGTTGCATCGTCGGGAAAAGGTAAAAGCTGAATGAGGACTCCGCCCGCCGCAAGGCACGAATAATCCTTATCCACCCTTACACCGAGAGAGATGAGAGTGGGTACCTGCTCGGACATTGCGAAATAGGTAGCGATGTCCTCGGCGATCTCGCCCGTCTGTATCTCAATAACACCGGTTTCGGGCTCACCCTCGCCGACAGCCTTAACAAAGGAAAGCGTTCCCGCACCGACAGCCGCCGCTACGTCAAGCTTGCCGTTAGGCTTTTTGGGAGGATTTGCGAGAGGATTCTGTATATATCCCTTCACGTTTCCGAAGTAATCGCCGACAGCTATTATCTTACCAGCTTCACCATCTCCCGAGAATGAAACGGTAACCGTATCACCGTCCTCGGGCAGCATTGTTCCAATCATAGACGTTGCTGTGAGAGTTCTTCCGAGTGCTGCGGTAGCGGTAGGAGACGTCAGGTGAGCCTCCCTCATTTTGTTAACTACTGCGGTCGAGTTCATTACGAGTATTCTCGCCGAGCCGTCACGTGTCATTCCACGAAGAATTGTAGACTTTTTATTTTCACTCATTTTCATATCTCCTTATTTCTTACACCTTGCGGCAATATATATTCTCTCATCATTATCGGTTCCTAAAGACATATCAAAATCAGAGTACTCACCTATCAGCTCAAAGCCCGTTTTCTTAAGCATTTGTCTGATAGTTCTGAGAGTATACATTCTCTCTCTTTGCATCTCGTCCTCTCTGACGTAGCGTCCGTCCTCGTCCTCTGTGAATCTCGTTATAAAGAAATCACAGAGATGAGTCTTTCTGTTATAATGATTCTGCCATACAATGTAGGTTTCCTCATCCTCAAGGACGTAGCACTCGTCTCCGTAGAGATTCTCAAACTTGGATTTACCGTTAATATCAAATATGAAAAGTCCATCCGGATTTAAGAAGTTATGGACAAGCGAGAAGCATTTCTCAAGATCCTCGGAACGTGTCAGGTGATTGATGCAATCAAGACACGAAACGGTAACGTCCACCGTGCCGTAAAGATCGATCTCTGTCATATCCTGACATAGCCAAAGTATTTTTTTGTCAAGAGAATGAGCCTCAGCCCTCGCCCTTGCAACATCCAGCATCTCGACAGAATAATCGATGCCCGTCATATCGTATCCACGGCGAGCCAGCTCGAGAGTCATACTGCCGGTACCGCAACCGAGATCAAGTATGAGCTCGGGAGAGCCTGAAGGACATTCGTTTTTCATAATATTCTCGATAAAATCGGCCCACTTGGAATAATCTATATCCCTGTTAACGCCATCATATCGGTCTGCTATAAGATCATATATCATACTGTTCTCCAAAATCAAGTATATCTTTCGAGAATTTCATCTGCACGCAGCCTATCCTTAGAAAATGCCTCTCTTAAAAGCTCGGGAGGTATAAGCTCATCGAATTTATCAAATATGGGGCACTCGCCGTCCCTCACAAGCCGAGAGGTATCAAGACCGTCTCTTAGGAGAATGTTCTTTATATTTTCATTCAGCATATCCCCTGCCTCAGGGCGTGCCTTAAACGTAATATAATAGCATCCCTCGCTCTCTATATCGGATATTCCTAACTCCTTAGAGTACTTAGAGAGGAGTCTTTTCATCGTTCTGAAGGATCTTGTTCCGAGCCAAGGAAGCATGCAATAGCTCTGTCCGCCCAGGTGAACGACAGTCTTCTTGTCCAGGTGAGCATTGCGGGCAACTCTTCGTACAAGTGCAAGTCTCTCCCTTGCATTATCGCCTAGGAACGGATATTCCTTATCGCAGAGTAAAACCTCACGCATCGCAAGAAGAACCTTTGTGTGCACTTCTCCGCCCTCGCCCGGCCAGGAAACCTCCATTTTTCCTTGAACGGACTTAACGAATATAAGCTTTCTCGCAACGTCAACCTCGGTAACCTCCCACACTCTGCCTGCAAGAGCGAAGCGATCTCCTACGGGAGGCGGTGTTGTGATAGTTCCGATCTCCTCACTATCACATCTTACGGTATAGTCCTCGCTGTCTTTAAATACAGCATAGAATTTAAAGGAATTTACAAGTCTCTCGCCTTTAAGACCTACTATCAGCCCGTGTGACTCGGTGAGCTCGATACACTCATTATTGATCATAGATACGATAAGTGCCCTGTAAGCCTCTCTATCAAGCCTTTCAAAAGCAGGCAGTGACAAAACCTTATCTGCGAGTGCCTTTGGAGTAAGCTCGCCCGTCGCAAAGAGAATACTCAGAGTTTGGTGGAATGCCAAGCTTAAAGGCATATTCTTCAAGCTAGGAGGCTCGATAAACCTCTCACTCGAATACAAGTGAACGAGAGCTATACCGCGTAGCAGCTCCCACGGAATGATCTCGGGCAGCGGTGCGTTGGGAAGCGGTATCTCTTCTCTGAAAAGCATAAACATTTCGGGGGGAGAGCCTCTTCGTCCAGACCTTCCCAGCCGCTGTAAGAACGACGAGACCGACGTGGGTGAGCCAATCTGTGCTACTCTATCAAGTCTGCCGATATCAATACCCAGCTCAAGTGTGACGGTAGCACACGTAACAGCCTCGACCTCCGTTGAGTCCTTCATACGCAATTCCGCATCCTCGCGTAAGGAGGCGGAGAGATTTCCGTGATGGATAAGAAATATATCCTTATCCCCCCTTGCACGTGCGATCTGCCTGAGCGTTGCAGTAACGTACTCAGTCTCCTCACGTGAATTCGAGAATACAAGTGCCTTCTTGCCGACAAGAGTGTCATAAAGGTATTCGTATCCTGCATCAAGACGTGCACATCCTCCTCTGTCACCAAGCTCACCGCCTGATGGACGAACCGAAGTCTGAGCTTCATTAGGATCTTCAATATAAAAATGCTCGAATCCGAGACGCCATTTCAGCGGAAGACGTGCAGGCTCGGGTGCAACAGTATCTCTGCCCGTACCTGCAGACAGCCACTTCGCCGCAAGCTCTCGATCTCCGAGTGTAGCACTGAGTCCTATCCTTCTCGGATGACGGCCTATAAGTCTCGCAATACGCTCGAGCTGACACATAACCTGATTTCCACGGTCGCTGCCTATCATAGCGTGTATCTCATCTATGATAACGTAACGCAGCTCCGAGAAAAGCCTCGGTATATCGTTTGACCTGTTCATGAGCATTGACTCAAGAGACTCGGGGGTTATCTGGAGGATGCCGGAGGGGTCCTTCAGCAGCTTTGCTTTATGAGATATTCCGACGTCGCCGTGCCAGTGTGTAACAGGTATCTCCGTTAAATCGAGAAGCTCGCTTATTCGGGAAAACTGATCATTGATAAGAGACTTAAGGGGAGCGATATAGAGAACCGAGATAGAAGCCATATATTCGGGATGCGTGACAATCTCGGATATTATAGGAAACATAGCTGCCTCAGTCTTACCTGAAGCGGTCGAGGAGGATAGAAGAAGATTCGAATCAGTATCGAATATAACCCTCGCAGCCTCGATCTGTATATCGCGAAGCTCACGCCATCCGCTCGTGTAGATAAATTCCTTTATGAAGCTTGGAAATCTAGAGAAAACCTTATCTGCCTCAGTCATAGCATTCCTTTCTGCCTTGTTTTATATCTCGATATCAAACAAATCAACGCGTTTTTTCTGTTCAGGCTCTTCAAATGGCAACGGTGCTCCTTCGGGAACAGCCTGAGTCTCATATGTGCGTACGGTACTCTTCATGAGATCATCGAAGCTAACCGATTTATTATCCCTCATAATGTTAAGTAGAGTCAAAAAGTCTCGTATAATCTCACGCGGGGTAATCATCTCATCCGCTCCCGCACGTGACATAGCGGCACTTACAAAACGCTCGCATTCCTCGTCTGTAACGGGCAATTCAGTCGTTCCCTCACGCTCACTGTAAAGGCGTGCAAGTCTTCTGACAAGTGCAAGAAGCTCATTATCGGAGAGTCTGCGAAGACGTATAACGGGGCTCGAAAGATCCTGGTAGCCCATCTCTATATACTTACTGTCTGCAAGCCTGCTCCTGAGTGCATCATAGCTGAAAAGACCTCTGCGGCTGTCCTCTAAAAACTGCGGTGTACCGCCAAAAATTACTCCGAGGTAAGGAGCCTTCCCCTGAAGAGTATCGTTGAATATGGAGAGAAGCTTCTCGTAATTCGACTCTCTCGATATTCTGTTGGGAATCTTATAGAGATTGACGCACTCGTCAATGAACACAACGGCTCCTCGGTAGCCGAAACGAACCGCCAAATTTGCAAACAGCTTGATATAATTGTACCAGTTATCGTCATCGATAATGGTGCTTACCAAAAATCCAAGGCTATCACGAGCCTCTTTCTTAGTAGAATACTCGCCTCGAAGCCAACGAAGACATGCACTCTTCTTCTCTGCATCGTCAGCTATGGCAGCTGCGTAGTATTCACCCAAAACCCGTGCAAAGTCAAATCCGCCAACGTCACCCTCAAGCTCATCAAGCGTCATATGAACTCTTTTCTTCAGCTCCTTCATAAAGCTCTCGCTATCGGGATCATATCCCTCTCCGACAAGCTCGGTGCGTAAGGACGTAAGATGACGGGAAAGAACAGTCGGCAATGCACCGCCGTCGGGCGATGACTTACACGACATATTTCTGAGGAGCTCCTTGTAGGTCGCAAGACCGGAGCCCGAGCTGCCGACAAGTCTACGCTCGGGAGAAAGATCCGCATCAAAGCAGATGAATCCCTTATCAAGTGCGTATCCTCGGATAAGCTGAATTAGAAAGCTCTTACCGCTTCCGTAGCGTCCTATTAAAAATCTGCACGCAGAGCCTCCCTCTGCAACAGAATCCAAATTATCGAGTAAGGATGCGATCTCATCTGTTCTGCCGATAGCAATATACGGTGCTCCCGATCTCGGCACTACACCCGCAGTGAGACTCGCAAGAAGAGAGTTAAGTATTCTTTTCGGCACCCTTACGCCTGTATTTTCAAAAGCCACTCTTTAGCATCCTCCATATAATCTTCTATAATCTGATATTCCCCGTCATATTCCTCGATAAGAATATCGCCAAAGGCATCGCTGAAGGCCTCGTTGATCTTATCAACCGAATTCTCAAGCTCCACTCCCTTGGGTACGTCTCCGTACTTAGGCGTATACACTCCGGCAAGGCCGGCGACAAGAGCAATATCCATGCCTGACAGTCCCATAAGGTCAGCATCATCATTTGTGCTATCATCGATTGGAGCTTCCTTGAGTGTCGGATTCTCCGTTACGTGGGACGTGATGATATCCTCTTGGGTATTTTCATCGCTTGACTCCACAAGACGAGCTGTGGTCATCCATGAAATGCTCTCTATTTCATCTGCACTCTGAACTGACATTCTCTCTATGGGAGCTGAGTAAAATTTCTCATATGCGGGCTCATTCTCCTTAGCACGCAAGGCACGCTCACGGGCGTCAAGAGCGTCAAAGTATCCGTCGAGAGTCCTCTTATAATCAGCAGGAAGACCTTTCACCGCAAGTCTGCTCTTCACTCCGATAAGTGCACGCATCCTATTCTCGGCATATCTTACCGCTGCCGTAATTCTCTCGGAGAGCTCGGGATCATCGGTAAGAGAATGATATTCTATCCTCATTTGACTCTTCACGCTGTGTGTAGCGAGAGAATTCGGAAAGGCATCCCTTACAATTTCCTTCGTTTTAGCTTCAACCATACCTGAAAACGAGCCTTCGACGTTATTCCTGAAGACCTCAAGAAGGGATCCGTTCATATGAGCTTTGTATAATTCCGCTTGTCTCTTTCTCCTATCCTCGGGAGCATCGGGGTTACCGTCTCTGTATTTTCCCTTTCGGTAATCGTATCCCGAGAGGTAGGTGAGCATGGTTATAAGCCCCTTCTCGCCTGCACCCGCAATGTCGGTCAAATAAAACTCCTTGAGAGATGTTGTAGATAAAATGTCAAAAACAAAATCGGATATTTCATCTGTCGGGCACGGCAATTTGTGTATCAGACAGTAATCCTGAACCCAGATCGCGAAGTAAAAATCAATTCTGGGAAGATCGTGTCTGTATGCACGCCAGAGATCTGTGAGCATACGTATTCCCTTCTCGGGCGGAATAAGATCGGGGAGATTTATTATCTCATAGACCGCAAGATACAGATAGGAATAGTCGGTCTTTATATACTTTCCCCTTCTCATTTCGCTACGCCAATAGAAATAGTAGCTCTTCTGCGAGTCCTTCAGCTGAGAGTACTGAGGCATGTAGGAGTAAAACTGGGCAAAATCACATTTATCCGCAGTTACATCGAAATACAGAATAGCCGATTTTCTGAAGCTGTCATAGAAATCATATTTGTCATTTTTCCTTCTGATCGTAACACTTTTTATCAGCCTACTCCACGAGGGAACGTATATCTCTTCCTCGCAGGATGTAATCGATGCATCGGGAAACGTCAGCCTTCTCTCTTCGCATGAATCCTGAGTCTCGGTCCCCGGCAAGCTGTAATCTCTCACAGGGCTTTCGGTAGCAAACTTTGAAAGCGGCTTCTTCTTGGGCACTATTCGGGATAGATCCCAAAATTCATCCTTCTCATTCTCAAATGCCATACTCTCACCTCCTCGCAAAAACGTTGTTTCTTATCAAGATATTATACCATATTTGCCGTTAGCTGTCAATCTAAATTTATTATTTTAAAAAAATTTATAATTTTCTCCCAAAAGGTATAGATTTATTTTAATTAGTGTGTTATAATGTTATTTGGCGTATTTTACGCCTATGAAGATAAACATTTCCCATTACCGAGGAGGTATAACCCAATGAACGAAATATATAAAAATGAAATAGATGAGATGCTCTCCGATTCCAAGGAGACACCCGAGCTCCCTCTTATCGCTCTTCGCGGAATAGTAGGCTTCCCCTCAGTCCAGATGAATATCGAGATTGTGAGACCCGTATCCCTGAAGGCATTTACGGCAGGAGCTACGATATATGACGCCAAGGTTCTCCTTGTTGCACAAAGAGATATATCGGTAGACGATCCGAAGCCCGAGGATCTCTATGAGGTAGGAGTTCTCGCTGAGATCAAGCACGTGGTAAAGAATCCTCAGGGCAACCTTTCCGTTATCTTTGAGGGTCTCTCACGAGTAGCCATCGAGACTGTGTCAAACGACAGCGGATATTTCTCTGCTACATATACAGTGATCGAGGACACCGAAGCTGTTTCCGACAAGAAAGAGACTCTTGCACTTATGCAGGAGGTTAAATCTAAGCTCAAGGGTCTAGGACATATCCACCCCATCTTCACCGATGAATTGCGTATGTCCGCTGAAGCTATAACGTCTCCCGGATATCTTGCCGATTTCGTAGCGTCAGGTGCGATTATAGACTACAAATCGAAGGAGGAGATACTCGAGACCATCGACCAGACAATCAGACTCGAGCGACTCCTTGTACTCCTTACCGAGGAGATCATGCTCCTTGAATGTGAGCATGATATTCAGCTTCAGGTTCGTGAGAAGATAGACAAGAATCAGAAGGATTATTTCTTACGTGAGCAGATAAAGGCTATCCAGTCCGAGCTCGGCGAGGATGAGGAGGATGAAATCTCCGAATATGAGGACAGAATTATGTCCGCTAACCTCTCCGATGAGGTCAGAGAAAAGCTCTTCAAGGAGTTATCCAAGCTCGCCAAGACCCCCTTTGGTGCAGCTGAGGGTACGGTGCTCCGCACCTATCTTGACACTTGCTTAGACTTCCCCTTCGGCATCATGTCACGTGATGAGGTATCCGTGGAAGAGGCCAGAGTCGTTCTCGATGAGGATCACGACGGACTTAAGAAGGTTAAGGAGAGAATTCTTGAGTTTGTAGCCATAAAGGAATTCTCACCCGACGTCAAGGGACAGATCATATGCCTTGTAGGCCCTCCCGGCGTTGGTAAAACCTCGGTCGCCGCATCCATTGCAAGAGCCTTGAAGAGAAAGTACGCCAGAATCTCGCTCGGAGGAATGCACGATGAGGCTGAGATACGCGGACACAGAAAAACATACGTCGGAGCTATGCCCGGAAGAATCATTACCGCTCTTATCAATGCAGGTGCACAGAATCCCGTCATTGTACTAGACGAGATCGATAAGATGTCGCGTGATTTCAGAGGTGACCCCACCTCGGCTCTTCTCGAGGTGCTTGATCCCGAGCAGAATAAGAGCTTCAGAGATAATTTCCTTGAGATACCCATCGATCTGTCCGACACCATGTTCATAGCGACAGCGAACACTTATGAGGGCATCCCTGCTCCTCTTCTTGATAGAATGGAAATCATTGAGCTCTCGACCTACACTGACACAGAGAAGCTCTCGATAGCGAAGAATCATCTAGTTCCCAAGCAGCTTGCTGCAAACGGTATCTCGAAGAAAATGTTCAAGATCACCGATGGCGGTATTACTGCCCTTATCAGAGATTACACCCGTGAATCAGGTGTAAGAAGTCTCGAGCGTGAGATCGCCTCTCTTATACGTAAGGTGGCGAAGGTAATCGCAGAGGGTGAAGCCAAATCCGTCACCGTCACTGAAAGAAATATAAAGAAATTCCTCGGCAAGCCCAAGGTTATCCAAGAGAAGCTTGAGGGAGCTGATCCGATAGGAGTTGTTAACGGTCTCGCATACACCCAGACTGGAGGCGACCTTCTCAAGGTTGAGGTAGCGGTAATGGATGGCACGGGAAAGATCGAGCTCACAGGCTCGCTTGGTGACGTTATGAAGGAATCTGCAAAGATCGCTCACTCCTTCGTCCGTACCGTAACCAAGGAATATTCCCTTGACACTGATTTCTACAAGAATAAGGATATCCACATCCACTTTCCCGAGGGTGCCGTGCCCAAGGATGGCCCTTCTGCAGGAGTAACCATGGTCACCGCTATCGTTTCCGCACTCGGTAATATCAGAGTAAAGAGCGACGTTGCCATGACGGGAGAGATTACTCTGAGAGGAAAGGTTCTGCCCATTGGAGGTCTCAAGGAAAAAACACTTGCGGCATACCGTGCAGGAGTCAAGACCGTCCTTATCCCCGAAGCTAATATGAGGGATCTCGACGATATCGATGCAGAGGCACGTGATCACCTCACCTTTATTCCCTGTAAAACAGCGAGTGACGTGCTGACACACGCACTTGTACGCTAATCGAGGCAATTGGAGTTATAAAAATGAAGATCAACGTCAATAATGCCGATATAGCTATGACTGTCGGTAATGCGAGACAGTTCCCGCGTGATCCGAGACCCGAGATCGCTTTATCGGGCAGATCCAACGTGGGAAAAAGCTCCCTGATAAACACGCTCCTCGGCAGAAAATCTCTGGCGAGAGTCTCATCGTCTCCCGGAAAAACCATTACGATCAACTACTATTCGGTTGATGGCAAAATGTTCCTTGTCGACCTTCCGGGATACGGATATGCCAAGAGGTCGATAGAGTCAAAGAGAGTATGGAGCACTCTCACAGAGGACTATTTCCTTAAAAATCCGTCGGCTGATGCGATTAAGCTTGTTATTCAGCTGATCGACATACGTACGGGTCCCACCGATGACGATATAATGATGATAAACTGGATGATTGATAATTCAATCCCCTTCACCGTTGTGGCGACCAAAACGGACAAGCTGTCAAAAACAGCGTTAAAAAACGCACTTGACGATCTGTACCGTCAGTATTTCGACGGTACGGGAGTCACAATTCTCCCCTTCTCCTCCGTTACACGTGAGGGACGTGAGGATCTTTGGAAAATAATATTCAGTGCAATAGGTTAATTTAAGTTTTGGAAAGGAGTAAAGGATGTTTTCTACGGATTATACTGTAAGGCTGATACTGACTGTATTCGCTGCCCTTTTAGCCTTGTCTGTGCATGAGTTTTCACACGCTTATGCGGCATACAAGCTCGGTGATCCGACAGCTCACCGTCTCGGAAGACTGTCGATAAATCCCATAAAGCATCTTGACCCCTTCGGAACACTGTGTATGGTCTTCTTCCACTTCGGATGGGCACGTCCCGTGCCGATAGACCCCAGATACTTCAAAAAGCCTACGAGGGATTTCGCCATTACTGCATTTGCAGGTCCTTTATCGAATATCATCCTCGGCTTTTTATCGGCACTTGTGTATCTGTTGTGTATAAACAATCTCACGTATACGGATAACGAATTTATAAATAACCTCTTGTATAACACCGTACTGTTTATTTTCCTATTCCACGTAATAAACGTAGGTCTCGGAGTCTTTAACCTTTTGCCCATTCCGCCGTTTGACGGCTCGAGGATAATCAACGTTTTTCTGCCCAAGCGGATATATTTCGGAATAATGAAGTACGAAAGATATATCTATTGGGGAGTAATCGCTTGGCTCTTACTTGGTACGAACGTATACAGAACCCTATTATCATTTGATTTTATAGCGTCAAGTAATCTTTTATCTGGTATTGCACGCATTTTCTCGCTTTCCGATCTCATCGCCGATGCGATATCAGGTGTATCGTGGCTTATGATGAAGGCCTGGGCTCTCTTGCCCGGTATCAATTTCTAAATTTTCCGTATTACGGAGGACTAAATGACTGAACAGTTAACTTATAGATTAGACGATTTTGAGGGCCCTCTTGACCTTTTGATCGCCCTGATACAAAAGAATAAGGTCAGCATAACAGACATACCGATCGCTCTCATATGCGACCAGTATATGGAATATATCCACGAGGCAGAGAGACTGGACCTTGAAATAGCCAGCGAGTTTATCGTTATGGCAAGCGAGCTTATGCTCATAAAAAGTAAAATGCTTCTTCCCCACGAGGAAGGAACGGAGAACGACCCGAGACGTGAAATACAGAATGCCGTGCTTCTTCATATGCGTGCGAAGCAGGCGGCACTCGAGCTTCGTCCGATGTATGACGAATATTCGGGCAGATACGTTAAGGGCACAGATGACGTTCCGCCCGAGAAGGGACTCCCTCTCAATCTTGACACTGCCCTTCTGACACGTGCACTTAATACAATTCTTAAGCGTATTAAGGTGGCTGAGGCGATAAGAAAGCCCACAGAGCTTGTAAACCCGCTCATTAAGCATAAGGTCGTATCGGTTGAGAAAAAGATCGAGGAGATATGCGAGCTGCTCGAGGAGAGAGAGGAGGCATCCCTCTTCTTCCTCTTAAAGGATTCCGATTCACGCCCTGAGCTCGTGGCAAGATTTATGGGTATCCTCGAGCTTATCAAAATCAGAAGAATACTTATAACGTCCTACACGGTTACAGAGGACGCAATAGAATACGATACAAACGGACTCGATATGATGTTCAAGCTTAATCCCGACTACGTAGCAGACGAGCATACGGACAGTGAGTTTGACACACCAGAATCCGATGAAAACGAAGATGAGGAGTAATTGACATGAGTGAAGATATAGCAGTAAAGGATCAGGAGCTCGAAGAGATCCCCGACCGCGTAGTCATTTTTGAGGAAGCGTTAGAGGCGATTCTTTTCGCAGCGGGCCATCCCGTCTCATACTCCACCCTTGCACGTGTTTTTGAAATGACTCCTGCAAAGGTAAAGGAAAGTGTAGAAAAATACGCAGAAATTTACAATAATACAGAGCTGCCCCGAGGTGTCGTTCTGCTCACCTTCAGAGATACGTGCCAGCTCTGCACAAAGCAATATTACCTGCATGAAATACGCAATGCCTTGGGAATAAGAAAGAGCGGCACTCTCTCGTCTTCAGCCCTCGAGGTATTGGCTATCGTTGCATACAATCAGCCCGTTACAAGAGCATTTGTCGACGCTCTCAGACGTGTAGACTCCTCCTATGCTATGAATAACCTTCTTGATAGAGGACTCATAGTATCGACTGGAAGACTTGACGTTCCCGGCAGACCCATGCTCTACGGTACTACCCAGGACTTCTTACGCTCATTCGGACTTTCCGATCTCTCAGAGCTTCCTAAGACAACAGACGAGCTTGTCGAGGCCTTCGCCAGCGTTGCCAACGCAGAAAAGAAGGAGGAGGTCATCGAGGGTCAGATCACAGCGGACATCGATGCTGCTCTTCCAAATCCCGACTCGGACAGCTCCGATAAGGGAGAGGACGCTACCGAGAACGTACAGGAAGAGGTCGAGTACGAGGATCCCTCCGCTGACGACAACATAGACATAGATTGATGAGGTGCGGCGGTATTTTAATAGCTACCGTCACTCTGATAATCATTCTTCTTTTATTCAAGCGTATATCTCTCAGAATTCAAATTGATGACGAAGCTCGGCTATCAATCGATACGGGGCTAATAACGTTAATACTTTCGGATTTTAATTCAAAAAAAGGCAAGATACCCGATTTTCTTCCCCTCTTCCATGCGGTTAAAATTCTTTTGCGTGGATCATCCTTACACATTGAAAGGCTTATATTAAGCAATTTCAGCACGATGACGGAGAGCTTCGGGAAGCAAGCCGTTCTATACATTTTCGGCTCATCACTGATTCCCCTCGCAGCACAAAACGCACGCAGGGTTAGCTATACAGACAACGCTTATCTTACCGATGTATGCGAAAACAATTTACCTGACGTCTCAGTAAGGCTCGACTTTTTCCTCATCAGGCTGATTATTTCCCTCTTTGCCGCGGTATACTACAAAATAAAGTACACTATCAAAAGAGGGTTAAAAAATGCCGGATGACAGAATGGCAGAAATTATGCGTACATCGCTCGAGGGAATACAAGGACTGTCGGATATAAATACACTGGTAGGCAGAGCCATAAGCACACCAAACGGAATAACCGTGATCCCCATTTCGAAGGTCAGCCTCGGATTTGCCGGAGGCGGTATTGATATACCGGGCAAGAAGGGACACGATGCGAAGAGCTTCGGAGGAGGCAGCGGCACAAGTGTCACGGTTACCCCCGTGGCATTCCTTACAATAGATAAAAACGGTGCAGTTGATCTCATTCCCGCAGACGGCGGTCGAAGCGGTGCTGATAAAATCGTATCGGTTATCGAGCGTGCTCCGGAAATAATTGAAAAAATAAAAAGAGCGATCAACTGATATTTCTCTCATAAACAAGACCAAAGTGGAAATAATATCACTAAGGAGATTATTATGAGAGACAAGAGAACATTTTTTATAACGCTTTTTCTAATCATATCACTGATACTTACGGTCATGACCGTTATGGCATCAGCAGAGGCAAAAAGCAAGGTTACCGCACGTGCCGCCGCACTGTATCTCCCTGAGAGAGACATCTTTCTTTTTGAAAAGATGGAGGACGAACGCCTCCCTATGGCCAGCACGACGAAAATCATGACGGCATTGGTGACAATAGAAAATGCCGATTTGGATGATACAGTCACCGTAACAGAGGAATCGGTAGGGATAGAGGGATCCTCCTTATACCTCAAGGCCGGAGACACCGTAACTGTTGAAGACCTGATATATGCACTTATGCTGAGAAGTGCCAACGATGCCGCCTCAGCTCTTGCGATTCACGTATCGGGCGATATCGACAGCTTCTCGGAATTGATGAACAATAAGGCTAAGTCGCTTGGCCTCACCGATACGTCCTTCCGAAATCCGCACGGACTTGATAGCGACGGACATTACACTACCGCACACGATCTCGCTATTATTGCCGCTGAGGCTATGAAATCCCCTACCCTTCGTGAGATCACGTCAACATACAAAAGAACGGTATACGTCTCAGGATCCGAGCGAACGGTCGTAAATCACAACAAGCTCTTAAGATCGTATGAGGGAGCGGTAGGAGTGAAGACGGGATTTACCAAAAGATCGGGAAGATGCCTCGTCTCTGCAGCAGAGCGGGATGGAGTTCTCATGATTGCGGTGACTCTTGATGCACCGAACGATTGGAAAGACCATACGTCACTGCTGGACCTTGGCTTTTCATCTATAAATACGATCCACCTCTCGGATCTATGCGATATACGTCTGTCACTCCCCGCCTCGGGAGTGTTCGCTGAGAAAGTCAGCGTATCTGCCAAGGATATGACTCTCATTACCCTTGCGGGAGAAGAGCTGACTATAAAATACGATATACCCGAATGTATCCCGATAGGAGCTAAAAAGGGGGACACAGTCGGTAAGATCAACGTTTACAAAAACGGAAAAATCTATAAGGAAATCGACCTTACTCTTGACCAATCGGTCATGTTGATAAATATAAGCAAATTTAAATCACAAGCATCATAAGCTGATAAAGGAATTATAAAATGCAGAAAATCAGACTCCAAAAGTTTTTATCCGATGCGGGAATAATGTCAAGACGTGCCGCTGAGGAGGAAATCAAAAATTCTAACGTATCGGTTAACGGACACGTTGCAACGCCCGGCACGAAGATCGATCCTACCGTCGATCTCGTTACATACAAGGGACGCCGCATCAAGTACGAAAAGCGTAAATATACATACATAATGATGAATAAGCCGAGAGGCTATCTATCCTCTACCTCGGATGACAGAGGCAGAAAATGCATAACAGAGCTTCTTGCAGGAGTAGATGCACGTGTATACCCCGTAGGAAGGCTTGACCTCATTTCCGAGGGCATAATTCTCCTCACCGATGACGGAGAGCTTAAGAACAAGCTCACACATCCCAGCCATTCCCTGCCCAAGGTCTACCGTGTAAAGGTTGGCGGATCCGTATCGGAGGGACAGCTTGATATACTCTCCTCTGCTCTTGTGATAGACGGATATCAGATCAAGCCCGTTACGGTTACGGTAACAGGCGAGGATGAGGGCGGAACAGTTCTGAAAATGACGCTTCTCGAGGGTAGAAACAGACAGATAAGAAAGATGTGCGAGCAGGCTGGCTTGACTGTTAAGCGTCTTTCACGCATATCTATAGGAAAATTGAAGCTAGACGGAATGCCGGTAGGAAAATGGAGATATCTCGAGGACGACGAGGTAGAATATCTTTACCGTGAAACGAGGACCAAGAACAATGTTTAAGATTACACCTATAAATTCCCCCGATGAACAAAAGATCGTTGCCGAAGCTGTCGGATGCGAATACCGCCCGATGTACTTCGGATACGTTATGAGAGACTGCGAGACAGAGGAGCTCATGGGCTTCTCACAGTTCGAGATAACAAAGGACGGCGGATATATTGCCGATCTAAGGGAGGTTCCCGGCAAAAACGACGTAGAGGCGATGTTTATACTCGGCAGACAAACCATGAATTTCATCGACCTGATGGGTATGCACACGGCATATGCTAACAAGGATGGGGGCGATGAACGCCTTCTACACGCTATCGGATTCAGAGAGCTCCCGGACGGAAGACTCTTTGTAAATATGGAGGGTATGTTCGAGGGGCATTGCTCGGGACATACGGTAGAGCTTCCCGAATCCTGATTTACATACCATAAGAAAAGGACAGAGACCGGATAAACCGTCTCTGTCCTTTTTATTATCAATCCTCTCGTCTTTCTGCGAGCTTGTCCTTATACTTATGATAGAACGCCTCGTATTCACCTGCGTCAAGAGCATCACGGATCTTCTGCATAAGCTCATTATAGAAATAAAGGTTATGAAGAACTGCAAGACGCATACCGAGTGCCTCCTTCGCCTTGAAGAGATGACGTATATACGAGCGTGAATAGCTCTTGCAGGCAGGACAAGAGCACTCAGGAGCGATCGGACGTGCATCATCGATATATTTCTCGTTGAGAAGGTTCATCTTACCCTCCCAGGTGAAAAGGTTACCGTGACGTGCGTTTCTGCTGGGCATAACGCAATCGAAGAAATCAACTCCTCTGTATACTGCCTCAACTATGTTCTGAGGAGTGCCGACACCCATCAGGTATCTGGGCTTATCCTCAGGCATATGAGGCTCTACAACCTCGATAACGTGATACATAACGTCGGCACTCTCACCTACCGCAAGACCGCCTATTGCATATCCGTCACAGTTTATCTCCTTGATGGCCTCCATATTTCTTATACGGAGATCGTCATACGTACCGCCCTGGTTGATACCGAAGAGAAGCTGATTTTTATTAACTGTCGAATCGAGACTGTTGAGTCTGTCCATCTCGTCTCGGCATCTCTTAAGCCATCTCACTGTACGCTCCTCGGATGCCTTAACGTAGCTGTAAGGAGCGGGATTCTCAACGCACTCATCAAACGCCATGGCAATGGTTGAGCCGAGATTCGACTGTATTCTCATAGACTCCTCAGGGCCCATAAATATTCTTTTACCGTCAAAGTGTGAGTTAAAATGAACTCCCTCCTCGGTGATCTTGCGAAGCTTGGCAAGCGAGAAGACCTGAAATCCTCCCGAGTCTGTAAGCACGGGACGTGACCAGTTGAAGAATTTATGAAGACCTCCCATTTTACGGATAAGATCATCTCCGGGACGTATATGAAGGTGGTAGGTATTCGAAAGCTCTACCTGACAGCCAACCTCATACAGATCATTGGTGGAAATTCCGCCTTTTATAGCAGCGGAGGTTCCTACGTTCATAAAAACCGGGGTCTCTATTGTTCCGTGCACCGTCTCAAATCTTCCGCGGCGTGCACGGCCCTCTTTTTTTAACAATGTATATTTTGCCACATTAAACCTCTTATTATGCTTATTTTATACGCTCAAACTGACGGTCAAGCTCAGTTTTTGTTAACCTGAAGGCGATTGGCCGCCCGTGAGGACATACTACGATGTCAGGCAAAGCTAATACCTTCTTGATAAGCCACTCTGTGATCGATCGATCGTATATTCTGCCACCCTTTATAGCCGCCTTGCAGGCAACCTGGTAAAGGGCTCTTTCACGTCTGATCTCATCGGTGACCTTGGGATCTCCCTTCCCATCTACAATATCGTCGAGCATCTTAATGAAAAGCGTTTCTGCCTCGACAGGACTTATCGCCTCGGGCACTGCAAGAATATCACATCCACCCTCGCGTACGTTGTACTCAAAGCCAACGGAGCTGATTTCATCCTTCATATCGACAGCCGCAGCCATCTCATCGGGATCGACCAGAACGGTCAAGGGTAAAAGCAAAAGCTGAGATCCGATCCTTCCGTCTTTCATCCTCTTAGCCTTGAGCTCCTCGAAGATCACTCTCTCGTGTGCGGCGTGCTTGTCTATTACCAGCAAGGCACCCTCATACTCGATAATTATATAGCAATTAAATGCCTCTCCGACAAGCTTATATTCGGGAACGGGCTCAGAGACTCTTATTGGGATCTCTTCATTTTCCGCTTCCTTCTTGGCTTCTGCCTCGGAATAAGACTTATATTTTTCAAGAAGCTCGACCGAGCCCTTAGGGGTCAGTGAATCCGACTGTACGTGCGGACGTGAGTCATAGCGAAGCCCTACACGTGCATCGGGATCGTACCCGCTCTCTCTCATTCTGCTTATTCTCTCAGCGGACTCCTGCACGGGCTGAGGTGCCCTTACGGGAGCTTCACGAATATAAGGGGGAGGAGCTATTGATATCTGCTCGCCCTTTGTATCTTCACCGATAGGAACGAATGCTGCAAGAACATTTTTCTCGCTCTTTTTCGAGGCCAGCTCCATTTCGGGACGGTATTCATGCTCCTCGAGTGCTCTCTTTACAGTATAGTATACAGCCTCGAATACAGCACGCTCGTCAGCAAATTTAACCTCGAGCTTCGCAGGATGCACGTTGACGTCCACGTTCGACGGTGACATATTTATAAAGAGAACACACGTCGGGAAGCATTCGGGTGCAATATAAGAGGTATATGCCTTCTCTATCGCAGCCTGAGCAGTCATACTCTTGACGTAACGACCGTTGATGAAGACGTTCATCATATTTCTGTTCTTCTTGACGTTATCGCTTCTGCCGATATATCCCGTAACCTCAATTCCGCCCGCCGATCCGTCTGCCTTTATAGTTCTCTTAGCGAAATCACGGCCATAGATCGAATAAACGGTATTATAAAGCTCGGAATCTCCGGGTGTCTTGAAACGCTCCTCACCGTCGATCAGAAGCTGTATGGATATATCGGGGCGAGACAGTGCTACTCTCTCGACAAGTGCGGCAACGTTCATCGCCTCGGTTGAATCCTTCTTGAGAAATTTACGTCTGGCAGGGACGTTATAAAAAAGCTCGCTGACAACGACAGTTGTTCCCTCTGCGGCACCAACCTCCTCGACGTCGAGCACTCTGCCGGCCTCAGAGGTGAGCATATATCCCGTGTCCGAATCCTTTGTCTTAGTAATAATGGTAACGTTGGAGACAGAGGAAATAGCGGCAAGAGCCTCGCCGCGGAAGCCGAGAGTAGCGATGGAGTCAAGATCATCCTTGCCCCGTATCTTACTCGTTGCGTGACGCTGGAGGGCGATGGGCAGATCGTCCTTCTCTATTCCGGAGCCATTGTCTGTAACTCTGATAAGAGAAACACCACCCCTTTTTATTTCCGCTACGATGCTGGTAGCTCCTGCGTCGATTGAGTTCTCAATCAACTCCTTCAACACGGAGGAAGGACGCTCTACTACCTCACCTGCGGCAATAAGGTTCGCGACATCAAAGCCGAGAACATTTATTTTTCCCATATTTTCTCCTTAATCGAGCATCTTCTTGAGCTCGAACAGTGTATTCATAGCCTCGATAGGCGTAATGGTATTAAGATCAATAGCACGAAGCTTATCGGCTACCTCACTGTCACGCGAAGCAACAAGCGATGTGAAGAGATCCGGCTCCTCATTACGCGGCTTCGCTCCCTTGCCAAGAGATACGCAGGATCCGCTCTCTATCTCAGTGAGTATCTCCCTCGCTCTCTTAACGACCTCATTAGGTACTCCCGCGAGCTTGGCAACCTCTATACCGTACGAATCGTCCGTACCGCCTCTGACTATCTTTCTTAAGAATATAAGCGTATCGCCACGCTTCTTAGCGGCGATATTATAGTTTACAACGCCCTCATAATCCTCTTCCAGTGCTGTAAGCTCATGATAATGAGTAGCAAACAGAGTCTTAGCACCGAGCTTCTTGGAATGAGTGTATTCAACCACTGCACGTGCAATAGCCATACCGTCATAGGTGCTGGTGCCTCGTCCTACCTCATCGTAGATGATGAGCGAGCGTTTGGTAGCATTGTTTAGAATGAAGGCGACCTCATTCATCTCAAGCATAAAGGTGGACTGTCCCGAAGCAAGATCGTCGGATGCACCGACACGTGTAAAGATCTTATCTACAATACCGATCCTCGCCTCTCTTGCAGGCACAAACGAGCCTATCTGAGCGAGAAGAGTAATAATCGCAACCTGACGCATATACGTGGATTTACCCGCCATATTAGGTCCGGTAATAAGCATCAGCCTATTTCTCGAGACGTCAAGAGTAGTATCGTTGGGAACAAAGTAGGTGCCCGAAACAAACTTCTCTACAACGGGGTGACGTCCGTCCTTGATAACGAGGTCAAAGGAGGTGTCAACCTCAGGACATACGTAGGAATTCTTATCAGCGACCTCAGCAAACGAGCAATAAACGTCAAGCTCTGCGATAATTGCCGCAGTCTTACGTATTCTCTCGTTATTTTCGGTTACAACATCACGAAGGCGTGTAAATATCTCGTACTCGATGCTGACAAGCTTGTCTTCAGCAGAAAGGATGGTGGTCTCCATCTCCTTAAGCTCTTGTGTTATATATCTCTCACAGTTAGTGAGTGTCTGCTTTCTTATGTATCTGTCAGGTACAAGGTCTATCTGCGATTTTGTGACCTCTATAAAGTATCCGAAGACCTTGTTGTACTCTACCTTAAGATTTTTTATGCCCGTTTCCTCACGCTCACGCTCAGCTATCGTACGCATGATCTCATCGCCGCCACCCTTGATGGAGCGGTAGTAATCTACGTCGGCATCGAAGCCATCACGTATCATACGTCCCTCTCGCACGGTGAGGGGAGGATTGTCGTCGATTGCCCTTCCCAGAAGGTCTGCGAGTTCCTCGAGGGTGTCCATAGAAGAGGCTATTACCTTAAGGCTCTCAGCACCCGAATTCATAATAATCGACTTGATCTCGGGAAGACCCTTTATAGAGAGATAAAGCGTACGCAGATCCTTTGCGTTAGCAGTGCCGTATACTGCCTTCGCACACAGACGCTCAAGGTCAAGAGTATCGGAAAGAAGCTCAAAAAGCTCCTCTCTAAGAAGTCTGTTGGAGTATACGTCTGACACTGCACTCTGTCTTTTGGCTATCGCTACGGGATTAAGCAAGGGACGGAGCACCCAGCTACGGAGAAGTCTCGCACCCATAGCAGTCCTCGTTTTATCAAGGATATGGATGAGTGATCCTCTTTTCTCCTTGTTTCTGAGCGTCTCAACAAGCTCGAGAGATCTTCGTGAGTTGAGATCTATATCAAGATACTCTCCTCTGGAATAAACGTTGATCGCCTTAGCAAAGGCGACGTCTGTCTTCTGAGTCTCGTTGACGTAAGACAAAACAGCACCTACCGACATTATCATCTCTGCCTCGGAAAGCTTGTCCATCTCGGAGAAGTATATCTGCTTGACTCTTTCTCTTGCTCTGTCAAACGAGAACAAAGCGGACATACCGCAGTTAACAACGGTTCCGCACTTATCTGCAAGGAACGCGGCGACAGTGGCTACGTCCTTCTCAGAAGCATTAATAATAGCCTCGGAGGGCTGATAAGCGGCCAGCTCGTTTATAAGACGAACCTCAGTATCATCTCCGTCAATATAAGTAACGTTGACGTC
Organism: Eubacteriales bacterium; assembly: GCA_045633405.1. Taxonomy (GTDB): domain Bacteria; phylum Bacillota; class Clostridia; order Oscillospirales; family CAG-272; genus UBA1740. The sequence goes on from JAZQYD010000090.1 coordinate 98,145, forward strand.
GCCCGTAGATATATCTGCAAAGCAGACCGATACTCCCGACGTGCCGTAGGCTACCGCAGCAAGGAAGTTGTTAGTCGAATTATTCAGTATCTCTCCGTCGGTAACGGTACCGGGGGTAACTACACGGGTCACCTCACGGCGGACAAGTCCTACCGCACTCTTCGGATCCTCCACCTGCTCGCATATAGCAACCTTGTATCCCTTATCAACAAGTCTTCCTATATAAACGTCGGACTTATGGAAAGGAACACCGCACATAGCGGCTCTTCTTCCCTCTCCGCAATCACGTGAGGTGAGAGTAAGCTCGAGCACACGGGAGGCAAGAATTGCGTCCTCGAAGAAGCATTCGTAAAAATCGCCGAGGCGGTATAAAAGCACAAAGCCGTCATACTCCTCCTTAACCTCGAGATATTGCTTCATCATCGGTGTGGGATTCTCTAACTCATGTCTTGATTGGATATGCACAGACATACTAAGTACTCCTCAAAATTTAAAGTTTAGAATTCTGATCAGTGGCATCCCTTGCAGGTAGAGCAATCGTGAGTGCAATCGTCACGCTCTCCGGTAATACAGAACTTAATCTCAGCATTAACCTCAGCCATAAGCTTGTTCATAGCCTGCTGAGCCTCGGAGAATGCGATGTAATTGGGCATAGCACTAATCTCACGTGTGAGCTCCTCTATTCTTGCACGAAGGTCTGCAATAGCCTTCTGATCTGCAAGCGTGGGATCCTTCGAGAACTCCTCGCCAAGAAGCTTTCTCTCAGCCTCGTACTCGCTCATCTTTGCCTGAAGCTCTGCATCCGAATCAAATACAGCCTTTGCCTTCTCAAGGTTGGCAATCTCGTCACTCTTTGCGATCTCGGTTCCGAGCATATGTGCGATCTCAATAATTTTAGTCATTTTTCTATCCTCACTGTTAATTTATTATTTTTCCAAAAAGATCGAACGCACGTGCGTTCTCAATGCGGGCATTTACTATCGAGCCTACTAGCGACTCGTCGCCCTCTAAAAATACAAGCTTATTCGTATCGGTTCTGCCCGACAGTATTCCCTTTCCGTCACGGCAGGAATAGGAGTCGATAAGCACACGCATTTCACTGTTCTCATATCTCTTGCTTCTTTCGAGAGAAATGCCGTCCTGAAGGGCAAGAAGCCTCGACATTCTGTCATTCATGACCTCTCTTTGCACGTCTCCCTCCATCTTTGCGGCAGGTGTTCCGACACGAGGCGAGAAAAGGAATGAGTATACAAGGTCAAACCTCACACGGCGAAGAACGTCAAGAGTATCCTCGAAGTCCGCTTCACTCTCCCCCGGGAAGCCTATAATAACATCCGTCGAGAGAGCTATATTCGGCACCTTATCAAGAAGCTTGAGTGCAGTCTTTATAAAGCCCTCTTTATCGTAGGTGCGGTTCATCCTCTCAAGAATGCGGTCAGATCCCGACTGAAGCGGAAGGTGGAAATAAGGTGCAATCTTATCAGGTCTTTCTGCCATTACGTTTATCAGCTCATCCGATACATCCTTGGGATGGCTCGTCATAAACCTTATAAGAAAATCTCCCTCAATATCTGCTATTTTACTGATAAGCTCGGGAAAATTCATATCCGAGCAGTATGAGTTTACGTTCTGACCAAGCAGAGTTATCTCACGGCATCCGTCGGAAATAAGCCCTCTGCATTCCTCGATAATCGCAGATGATGCTCTGCTCCGCTCTCTTCCTCTGACGTAGGGGACAATGCAGTATGAGCAGAAATTATTGCAGCCGTACATTATTGATACCCAAGCCTTATGGCGTGAGGATCTGAGGACGGGCAGTCCCTCCGTTATATTGCCTGAGTCGGTAGGTATATCGAATATTCTCCTCGACTCACACATAGCACTGTACACAAGACGTGGGAGCGTGTGGATCTCTCCGGGTGCCATAGTGAAGCTGACGTAATGGAAATCACATTTCAACATATCAACCTTGTGCTTCTCGCGTGCCATGCATCCTGCTACACCGATGATGAGCCCCGGCTTCCTTTTTCTTAGCTCCTTGAAGCGTCCGAGTATTGACAGTGCCTTCATTTCCGCATGCTCACGGATGGCACACGTATTTATTATGATAATATCAGCACTATCTGCATCCTCAGAGAGCGAGTATCCCATATCCGAGAGCACGCCTCTTATTCGCTCACTGTCTGCCTCATTCTGCTGACAACCGAATGTGTGGACAAAATACTTAAGTCCTGCCCCCTCTATCTCTTCCCTTACAAGCGAGATGTAACGGGGAGCATCAGTTTCATTGATGTTTAAATTCATTTCAGTTCCGATTTGTTTTCAAAATATTTTGATAGCCTAAGAGGCGAAAGCCCTGCATATTCAAATATGTCGGTCACCTCATTCGGCACAAGGAAGCTATCGTCTATCGCCGCAACGTCGATTTTTACGGAGGAAGGAAGCCCACTTTCATAGAGAGCGTCACGGGTGATCATACCCGCACCTCCATTCTTGATACCCTCCTCTGCATAAAGAAGATGCGAACCGCTACCGAGAACCCGGAGAAGGAAGTCCCGCATGCTGTCGTAGGGCTTGATTATCTCAGTCACTACTATTCCTACGTCAATTCCCTTATCAAGGAGTATCGCCTTTGCCTCGATGACACACTCAGCAAGGTTTCCGTAGCAGGCAATAATGTTTTTGGGAGGCGATTCACGGTCGAAATCATATAGAATTTTTCCCTCTCGTCTTGCTTTTGATATCCATTCGGATATGACAGGTCGCTCGCCCGAATTGGCATATCTGACGGCGAGGGGGTGATCGATATTCACTGACATACGCACGAATCTGCGTAAGGATTCAAAGCTCACGGGAGCATAAAGCTCGATATTCGGAATATGAGAAATGAACGCAACGTCAAATATTCCGTGATGCGTAGCTCCGTCCTTTACCGATATTCCCGCTCTGTCAATAAAAAGCTTGACGGGCAGGCTCTGCAAGCATATATCGTGAATTATATTGTCATAGCCTCTCTGAAGGAAGGTTGAATAAATCGCAGTATAGGGCTTCATTCCCGCAGCGGCAAGTCCCGCAGAGAACGTAAGTGCATGCTCCTCGGCAATTCCAACGTCGAAATATCTGTCGGGGTGTACCTCCTCAAAGCTTACAAGACCCGTTCCGACTCCCATAGCGGCAGTCACAGCAGTCACTGTCTGATCCTCGTTCGCGAGAGAAATGAGCTCATCCGCAAAAACGCTGTGGAAGCTTTCTCCGCCGCTCGAAGGCGATATGCTGTGATAGCTCTCGGGTGAATGCTCAGCCTCTGAATATCCCTTACCCTTTTTCGTGATAAGATGCACGAAAACGCATTTACCGATATCCTTTGCCTCTCGCAGTGCACGCTCGACACGTGCATAGTCATTGCCGTCAACCGGCCCGATATAATAAAAGCCAAGATCCTCAAAGTAGTTGGAATCGAAAACTATACGCTTTACGATCCTCTTGACAAACGATATGGATGCCTTGATAGCTCTTCCGAGAAGAGGGATGTGCGATAGGAGTGTGGTAGCTCCCCTTTTCACACCTCGGTAACCGCTGGACGCACGCACACGCGAGAGATAGGAGGCAAATGCCCCTCTATTGCGTGATATTGACATACCGTTCTCATTTATTATCACAACAAGCCTGAGATCCTCACGGCAGTTGTTTATAGCCTCATGAACCATACCGCCCGTATATGAGCCGTCACCGATTACTGCGACGGTATACGAATCTTTACCCGCAAGCTTATCCGCCTCTGCATATCCGAGGGCGGCAGAAATCGAGGTCGAGCTGTGCCCTGCACCGAATGCATCGTGCGGACTCTCCTTCATAGACGTGAAGCCTGACATTCCTCCCGGCACACGAAGTGAGTCGAAGCCATCCCTTCTGCCTGTGATCAGCTTGTGAACGTAAGCCTGGTGACCTACGTCAAAAATTATATGATCTTTGGGAGAGTCAAACACTCTATGGAGTGCCAATGACATCTCAACGGTTCCGAGGTTGGATGCCAAGTGACCTCCGTGCTCGCCAACCTTATCTATCAAGAAATCCCTGATCTCACTCGCCAGTGACTCCACGTCCTTTTCCTCGAGAAGTCTAAGCTCCTCGGGAGAATTAACCTTTTCTAAAAGATTTCTACTCATTCGTCCTCCCCTCTGCAAGCATCAAGCGTGGGCGATCTGCCATAAATCTTGACATATGCACGGTAGAAGGATGAGTAATCTCCGAAGCCTACCTTGTAGGCTGCACTTGAAGCACTTTCACCCGACTCTATCAGCTGCTTGGCACAAGTTACTCTCTTATTATTGATGTAGCTGTGCACCGATATACCGTTATACTTCTTAAAGGCTCTGCAAAGATAGTATTTGCTGACAAAAAATCTGCGGGCCAGGCTATCGAGCGACACGTCTCTGTCAATATTATCATCAAGATAACGTGCGACTCTCGCTCCAAGCTCCTTCCCTTCATATTCCCCCTTTAGATTATCTGCTATCGAAAGAAGGATCATTATCTCGGAGATGAGCATCTTGAAGTAAACAGCCTTCTCATCTCTCGGCATGCCGTCCGCACACTCAAAGCGTTCAAATACAGATATCATTCTGTCGTGTGCATATGAAAACGTGATGGCAGCCTCCTTCTCCTTGCAGGATGAGAGAATGGAGTTAAGAACGTATTCCGCCTCGGCTACAAGATCGCGTGAGGTAAAGGAAATCGAGTACATCTCATAGGAGGATGACGGAAGAACGGAAAGCTCTCTCTTTTCTGTGGGTGATAAGAAAATCAAAGCTCCGCGTCCAAGGCGGTATTCTACCGTATTTTCGGAGTAAATAGCAACACCGGAGGTAATAAATATGAGCTCATATGCATCACTGCGTCCTATGGAAAGAATATCACCGCTCGGAGTCTCAATAAGCGTATGTTCAAAAATAGCACTTCCGGAGCTGATTCTTTGGCTTCCCCTCATACTCTCCCTCCTTTTTCGAAAATTAGGCATAAATATGCTTATACAGTATACCACAAGCGAGCAATTTTTGCAATACTTTTTAAAATATTTTTACGCACGCACATAATATAAGGGGCAAAAAAGCATATCAAAACCTCAAATTGAAGATTCGGCCTTCGGTGAGCTGACAAAAAGAGCGGAGCAACCGCACATAGGTCACTCCGCCAAAATACTCCCGGATATTATCTCATTTTGTTATATTCTTCAAAGAGAGCACGGTAATTCTCTTTCACATCAAAGCCGGTGCCCTCAACCTCATAATTGAAAACGCCGTTATATCCGATTTTTTCAAAGGCTCCAATCAGCCCCATCCAATCAATAAGTCCGCACCCCGGCATCATATGCCTCTCGTTTACGTAATCGTGATCGGAAATGTGTGTAGTTGCAATACGGTCACCAAGTGCAAGAACGGCATCCTCGCTTTTCTCTTTCAAGAAATGGTTCACGTCAACACATACCTTGACACCCGGTAGATCGATGCTGTCGATTATTCTGATTGCTTCAAGAGAGGTATTCATAAGACAGCTTCTCGGTAAGGTCTCAAGACAAATCAACGTGTCTGTTTCAGAGCTTAGCTCCCTGACCGATCTTATTACCGCCTCGATATGCTCCTCCCTCTTCTCCTCGGAGATAGGCTCAAAGCTCGGATGGAAAATATAGCAATAAGGATCAAGCATCCCTGTTCTATCAAAAATCGACTTACTTTTTTCCACCGCCTGACGGCGAACACTCTCATCAAGCGAGGATATATCCCATGAACGTCCGAAGGACATATGGATTCCGTTTACCGCCATACCTAGACGAAGCACGTCTTCCATTCCTTCCTCCAGCCTGGCATAATATTCAGCCTCCTGCTCCGGCTTGTGCCAAAGACTTGCAATATTAAAGTCTACGGTGTCAAATCCTAAGCCATGTAAAATCTCAAGATTATCATGAAAATCTTCTCGGCAAAAATACAGTGTGTTACCAAGCCGTAATTTATATTTTTCCATAACACTTCACCTCGCAGGACTATATCCTTAAAACCCGATCCTGAATGGACGCAGTAATGGGATCCACAAGACCTGTCTTTGTAAATTCAAGACTCTCAGGAGTGTCACCAACTATACAGGACGCCCTGCCGAAAATTCTGATCTCACCGTCCGAAATCTCAACGGTTGCAAAAAGCGGATCACGGTACGGAAATACATTCCTGAGAGACGGATACTCATCCTCAAGCTCTGCCCCGTAGGTGGTATGGCTGTACTTGCTTCCCGCCCAGTAGTAGCTCATCGAGTTGAGGCACAGATAATAGGTCCCGTCACGCTCGTCAAGACGATCCACGTGCTCATGGCCGCAAATGGAGATGAGTACACCGAAGGGAGAATCCTTAAGTGCACTGCGGAATTCTTCGGCATTCCCGATGGAGGTTCTGCTCTCGATGAGGCTATGGTGGGAAAGCACCACCGACGGATAGGCAGAAGATGCAAGATCGTCTCTCAGCCAAGATAAAACCTCGTCCGAAAGAATTGATATGCTTTTTAGTTCTGCCTCTTTATAATTGCCGTTTTCATAAGATTTTTGCATTTCTCCATCTACAAACCAACAAGAATCCAGAACAATAAAATGCACTCCTCCACAATCAAATGAATAATAAGAACGGGGAGATTTCAGAAAATCAAGCACGCTTTTTTTATCGTTTTTATCCATATCATGATTGCCGAGGACGTGATAAAACGGAATTTCAGACTCCTCAATAATTCGGAAAATCTCTTCCTTGTGCGACGTGTTTATTCCTGTCGGGGGACAGAAATCTCCGAGCTGAACGCAGAAATCGCATCCCTCTTCTTTGCACGTATCCATAAATTTTCTTATACGGTCATGCGTATCGTGAAACAGATCCGTATGCAGATCTGCACATATTCCAAAGCGTACGTTCATATTATTTTACCTCAAAAAGCGGATATCTCTCCCCTAGCCTCGGGATGTCGACACGTGACGTCGGAAGTAGCTTAAGGAGTCTTTCGGCAGCTAATTCGGCATGCTCATCATGCCACATGTATTTCGCCTCTCTGCCTATCTCGTAGAGGTGACAAAAGAAATATCTTTTAGCCTCCAGACGTGCCGAGAACTCGGAAAACTTCATAAGAAGAGGCATATACGCTTTAGCATCGATGGCATTTCCACCCGCCCATAAATGCGATATACAGACGTCGGGCTTCTCGAATTTCGGATAGCCCTGATAGTCATAATCCCTGACATCCGCAGGCAAAAGCACCCTTCCGTGCTTCGTAACTATTTCATATCCAACCTCTGCGAACACCTCGCCTGACTCCGCCTCGGCACGTGTCAGATGTGGAGAATCGAAGACTCTAATTTCGATACTCCCCTCCCTTATCACGTCTCCTTGACGAACGTAAGTGATATTCTCCTCCTTAAGGCATGACCTCGCAACAAGCTCTGCAGAAGTGCCGTACGGAAGATACCATTTAATCGGAGTATCCTTCAAAAGTCGCATGAGAGGAATACACATATGGTCGTCGTGCTGATGAGTAATCAAAACAAAGGATAGGTCGGACAGCTCGTCAACGAGACCTTCCGATACAAGTAAAAGATCCTTCTCTCTCCTTATCTGCAGATCCACGGCAAAGCGTACCCCGTCAAAAGAGAAAAGGTATGAAGAAGGGCCAATGAGCCACATGGAGCCATCATAGCAAGGTGCCTTGTATTCCCTGAAAGCTTTCCTCCAGTATTCTTTGAAATTCATATCATAATCCTCGAGCACAGTATCAAAGAGCGACTTCTCCAATTCTTCACACCCCCCTTACGTTTACAAAAAACATTATACCACTAACCGCCATAAAAGTCAATGGTTGACAAAAAACATGCAGTTGTTCTCTGTACTTCAGAAAGACATCCAAGTCTTTCATAAATTCTTAAAAATCATTAAAAATACGCACCAAATTTTAATAATTGTTCATAAATCAAAAGGCTATTTTCTCTTGATTTTACAAGGTTTTTTTGATAGAATAGATGTGTACTTTGTAAAAATCTTTCTTTTTTTGACAATGGAGGAAAAATGTTTGATTTAGTTCATATTCTTTACATGGTCATATCAGCAATCATCGGCATTGCTCTTCTATGGCTTATGCATAAATACTATAAGACGGAAGAAAAGAAAATTAAAGCACTGAAATTCTTCGCCATTATCACGGTGATCATTCATTTTAGCTCTCTGTGGGTTGATTTTCTCTCCGAAGGCTCTGCAAAGGTCCCGTCTGTAATGCTCTTCCCGATACACCCCTGCAATATTTGCATGTGGCTTCTTGTAATCGTTTCGTTTATGAAAAAAAGAGAGGGTACGGTATATAGAATACTTACAGAATTCACCTTCTATGCCGGATGCGTGTGCGGATTTATCGGTATATTGCTCAATGAGAGCTACGATTCTACCCCTTCACTTCTCGACTACGACGTGCTTAAAGGACTGCTCAGCCATTCGACTATGATAGTGGGCTGTGCATTCATCGGTGTCTGCGGAATGGTCAAGTTCCGTGTGAAAAACGTCTTGTCAGTTTTGGCAGGACTTCTCCTCTTCTTCATCGACGGTGTGGCTATCAATACCATGTACGCTATCTTTAAGCTTGACCCGTGCAATTCAATGTATCTTCTTGAAGCACCGTTCAGCAGTATCCCCTGGCTTATAACGCCTGTAATCGGTCTTATGGCGGTAGCAGTGACGTTCTTGATAACGGCTATATACGAACAGATATTCCTTCCAGAGGACGAAAGATGGTATAAAAAACTTTTCAAAAAGGAAAGAGGTAACTGAGATATGGATTTCAGAATCACAAATGACGGAAATCAAAAGGATATTGACGATATTAAGGATATGCTTGAGGCCTTCAACACTGCACACGGTGCCAAGGCAGAAAAGCTCCCATTAGGAGTCTTCTACGAGGACGAAGACGGTAACAAGCAAGCAGGACTTATCGCTTATATATTTGGAAATTGGCTGTTCATCGAGTTTCTCTTCGTTGATGAGAGCCTCAGAGGCCAAGGAATAGGCAAGGCACTCGTTGAGCGTGCTGAGGAGAACGCACGAAGAAATGGATGTAAGCACGCATTTCTTAGTACAAACGGATTCCAAGCTCCCGGATTCTATCCGAAGCTCGGCTACAACAGAGTATTCACTCTCACGGAATTTCCCCGTGACGGAGAGAGATACTATTTTACCAAAGATCTCTGATATTCAGACAAAAAAGCGAGCAAAATGGGTGATGCTCTTAGCGGAGAATTTTCAGCTTAACAAAGGTGCAAGCATCACATTTGTCGGACAAATGCAAAACTAAGCCCAGGGCCTTACACAACAGAAAGAGAGCAAGAGTACAAGGAAAAAATCCTTATATTCTTGCTCCTTTTGTTATTATAGATGAATTGATTAACGCCTCATGAATTGGCTTCGCCATGAATTCTCTCTTCGCTCCATAAATTGAACTTCAACCAATGTGCCGATAGGCACAATTCATGC
>JAZQYD010000091.1:0-7034 GCA_045633405.1 Eubacteriales bacterium
CCGTTAGAACCTCGGGGTTGTTTGGAGCTGCTACCCAGATTCGAACTGGGGACCTCATCCTTACCAAGGATGTGCTCTACCAACTGAGCCATAGCAGCATTTGTCTTTGGATATTTCCTCGGACGCTGACTATTATATCAAAAGTTTTTGTGTTTGTCAATACCTTTTCGGAAAAATCTTCGGAAATATAAAGAAAGAAATAACTAGGGGCGTGTGAATTAAAAAGAGCGGAGAATATCTCCGCTCTTTTCTCTATGAATTACTTAAAGAATACGAAATACAAAATAACAGCAGCTGTTATAATACCCAGGATGCCGAAGATGATAAGGAACTTCTTAAGCTTCTTTCTGAATGCATATCTGCGTGCTTTACGAAGATACTTCGAAATGGGGTCACGCTTCTTCTGCACGTCCTTACGGAATCTTGAGAGCCATTTGATATCATCCTTCGAGATATCCTCTGTCTTCTTGATCGCACCGGGCTCGTGTGCAAAGCGGTTACGAAGATTTCTGTATCTGTTCAGCCTCGGGAGAACCTCATCTCTGTTGGGGGCGAAGCGTGCGTTATTAAGTCTTGTAATATACTCGGTTACACCGCCGGAGAGAATACCAAACTTCTCACAGCAGAGCTTATCGAGCTCAAGAAATGTATTTAGAAAGTTTACGTTGGATTTTTTACTCACGGCGTACTCCTCCCACTTTAATTATCCTTTATATTATTCTACACTATTTTTTTGTCTTTTGCAATACCCTATCGCAGTTTTTATCTTAAAAATATGTTAAATATTCTTAAACCGTAAACGATTATTGACAAAAAACGGTGTTAATATACGATTTATCCGAAGAAAAGATGCTCGATAAGTATCTTGGTACCCATAATAATGAGCACAGCTCCGCCTGCCGCCTCTGCAAAATGCTTGTATTTAGCACCGAAAACGTTTCCTATTTTAATACCGATAGCGGAAAGAAGGAAGGTAATAATACCGATAGATGCTATTGCAACCACGATATCGAGGTCGGGTATCATTGCATATCCGACTCCAACCGCAAGTGCGTCAATGCTTGTGGCAAGTGCCATTATGAGCATCACCTTAAAGCCAAACGAGGCGTCGGTAGATTCGCATCCGCATTCACCCTGCTCCCCGTCACGGAATATTGCCTCCTTCAGCATGTTTGCTCCTATCAATGCTAAAAGACCGAAGGCTATCCAGTGGTCGAAGCTCTGTATATATCCTGCGAAGGATGAGCCAATAAGGTATCCTATCAAGGGCATCAAGGCCTGAAATCCGCCAAACCACAGACCGGTAATGGCCATGTGCTTAAGCTTCGCCCTCTCGGTTGCGAGACCCTTACATATTGCTACCGCAAATGCATCCATAGCCAGTGCAATAGCTGTTGTGATTAGTTCGAACGTGGTCATATCTGTCTCCACTCATTTTTCTTGCCTGATAATTTTACCATATAACCCGTATAATGTCAATAATTTCCCTTAAAATGAAAGAAAGAGAAACGATAAGGCAAATAATTACAGTGAGGGAGGGATATAAAAATGCTTTTATATAACGTTATTTTAACCGCTTTTTTGCTCATTATTTACAGCTACCAGCTCGTTTTTCTTCTGAAGGGCGAAAAGGGGAGGAGTAATCCTGCCAAGGCTTCCCCTAAGAGGATAGCTGTCCTTATCCCCGCAAAGGATGAAGAGGAGATAATAGAGGAGTCCGTCCGCTCTGTTCTTGAGTCGGATTACGATGGAAGCCGTCTTTCAGTATTCGTTCTCGCTGACAATTGCAGTGACAGAACGGGTGACGTAGCGAAGAGGGCGGGGGCGACCGTCTTCTACCGTTCCTCGGAAAAACGCGGGAAGGGTTACGCTCTTAAATATCTCATTCGGCGTGTAGGGAAGACAGGTCGCTTCGACGGATATCTCGTTCTGGATGCGGATAATACCGTAGAGAAGGATTTTATATCGAAGATAAGCGATTCTCTCTCGGAGGGGTATTCCGTGGCGGTGGGAGCGAGGATTCCCGCACGCTTCGGAGAGTCGGCCGTAGGGGCTCTTTCAGGAATGTGCTTTCTCTATGAATCGGTGTATCTCAACCGCGGAAGATTTGCCCTCGGCGGAATGCCCTTCGTCCTCGGTACAGGCTTTGCATTCACGCACTCGTTTCTCGAGGAAATGGGAGGGTGGAGGTTCTTCTCACTTACCGAGGATTTTGAGATGTGTGCCTATATGGCGTTACACGGGGTACGGGTAAGGTATACCGACAGTGCTGTTTTTTACGATCCTCAGCCGCTCAGCCTTCGTGACTCCCGCTCACAGAGGCTGCGGTGGACCAGGGGCGGCGGTGACGTTATGAGAATGTATTTTGCGAGGCTTATATCATCACTTCTGAAAAGACCGTCGCTCCCGGTCTTCGATATCCTCTTTTCCTTCACGCCCGCCTTCCTTTTTGCTGTTGCTCTCATCCTTGGGGCGGCGGTAGGTACGGCTCTTACCGCCTCGGGCTCACTTGCTCCGGGCGAGCTTCTACTCTCACTTGCGATACCGATATTGACGGTATATATTGCACTTCTCCTTTTTGCGGCGTACGTGCTGCACACGGAAGGGCGGATTTGTAATGCAGGCTTCTTGAAAAAGGCACTCTATTCGTTGCTTTTTCCGTTGTTCATTTTCTCGTTTTTCCCGATTGCAGTCCTTGCTGTGTTGAAAAAACGGGTTGGATGGCGCAAAATACGCCGCAGATGAGGAAAATAACGCCAAGCTTATTGACTTAATAAATATTTTGTGTTATACTTTATTGATGTTAAAAGACTATTCTAACAAAACGGAGGATATTCACTATGAAGTGGACGTCGCTTAATGATTTAAGAGAAAAGTATCTCTCGTTTTTCGAGAGCAAGGGACATCTCAGACTCCCCAGCTTCTCTCTTGTACCTAACAATGATAAGTCGCTTTTGCTCATTAACTCGGGCATGGCACCTATGAAAAAATATTTTACGGGTGAGGAGGTTCCGCCCCGTAACAGAGTCTGTACCTGTCAGAAGTGTATCAGAACACCCGACCTTGACAGAGTAGGACATACCGCACGTCACGGTACTTACTTCGAGATGCTCGGTAACTTCTCCTTCGGAGACTATTTCAAGAACGAGGCTATTCCGTGGGCATGGGAGTTCCTTACCGTGACTCTCGAGATTCCCGCTGATCTTCTCTGGCCCTCCGTATACGAGGAGGACGATGAGGCTTACGCACTCTGGAGAGACAAGATCGGTGTGCCCGAGGCACATATCGTAAGACTCGGTAAGGCTGATAACTTCTGGGAGCACGGCTCGGGTCCCTGCGGTCCCTGCTCGGAGATCTACTTCGACCGCGGACTTAAGTACGGATGCGGATCTCCCGACTGTAAGCCCGGCTGTGACTGCGACAGATTCATGGAGATCTGGAACAACGTATTCTCGCAGTTCAATAATGACGGCAACGGTAACTACACCGAGCTCGAGCAGAAGAATATCGACACGGGTATGGGTCTTGAGAGACTCGCTTGCGTAATGCAGGGTGTTGATAACCTCTTCGAGGTCGATACCGTAAGAAAAATTCTCGATACTGTATGCTCCATCGCAGGTAAGTCCTACGGTGCGGATAAGAAGGACGACATCTCCATAAGAGTTGTCACCGACCATATAAGAAGTGCTACCTTCATGATCAGTGACGGTGTTATCCCCTCCAACGAGGGACGCGGATACGTGCTTCGCCGTATTCTTCGCCGTGCGTGCCGTCACGGTAAGCTTCTCGGAATTAACGGAATGTTCCTTGTAAATCTTGGCAAGGTGGTTATCTCGCAGAACGAGGATGCATATCCCGAGCTCAAGGAAAAATATGACTATATCCTCAAGGTTATCACTCTTGAGGAGGAGAGGTTCAACGCAACCGTTGACGCAGGTCTCGGTATCCTTGCGGGCATCATTGACGCTGCCCGTGCTGAGGGTGCTACCGTTATCTCGGGTGCTGATGCCTTTAAGCTTTACGATACCTTCGGCTTCCCCCCTGACCTCACAAGAGAGATCGCAGACGAGGCAGGTCTTACGATCGATGAGGAGGCCTTCACCGCTCTTATGAATGAGCAGAAGGTACGTGCAAGAGCGGCAAGAGGCAATATCTCGGGCTGGTCTGATGATTCCCGCTCGCTTCTCGATAATCTTCCCGCAACCGAGTTCGTCGGTTATGCCAACACGGAGTGCGAGGCTAAGCTTCTCTCCATCATCACCGATGACGAGAGTGTCGAGACCGTCTCCGAGGGTGAGGTATCGCTCATCTTTGACAGAACCGTATTCTACGGCGAGGGCGGAGGACAGGTAGGCGACACGGGTGTTATTACGTCCTCGGGTGCATCGATCACCGTTCTCGATACCAAAAAGACAAACGGCGTATACATTCACCAGGCGAGAGTCGAGTCGGGCTCCGTTTCGGTTGGCGATACCTTTACACTTGCAATTGACAAGGACAGAAGAAATTCCATAAAGAGAAATCACTCTGCTGCTCACCTTCTTCAGGCGGCACTCCGCTCTGTGCTCGGCACTCACGTTGAGCAGGCGGGCTCCTACGTTGACGCTGACAGAGTACGCTTCGACTTCACTCACCTTGAGGCTATGACTAAGGATGAGATCGCCAAGGTTGAGGCTATGGTTAACGCTAATATTCTCCTCGCCGAGGGTTGCACCACTACTGAGACGGACATCGCTACCGCTCGTAATATGGGTGCTATGGCTCTCTTTGGTGAGAAGTACGGCGACGTTGTAAGAGTTGTTAAGATCGGCTCTGAATCCACCGAGCTCTGCGGAGGTACTCACGTATCCTCTACGGGCGAGATCGGTCTTTTCAGAATAATTTCCGAGTCGAGCGTTTCGGCAGGCGTCAGAAGAATAGAGGGTACTACGGGACTTGGTGTTCTTACCCTTCTCCGTGAGCGTGAGGCTCTCATCGGCGAAACCGCACGTGAGCTCAAGACTCAGAATCCCGCTACGATTGCACAGAAGGCAGGAGCACTTCAGAACGAGGTGAAGGAGCTTCGCCGTGAGCTCGAGAGTGCAAATTCAAAGCTCTCGGAGATCAAGACAGAGAGCCTTCTCTCGGGTCTTAAGACGGTTGGCAAATTCCGTCTTCTCACCGCTAAGGTTGATATGCGTCCCGACGGTGCACGCGGACTTGCAGACACTGTTAAGGCTAAGTACGCCGACGGTGTTGCAGTATTCGCCGCTGTGTCCGACGGTAAGCTCAACTTCGTGGCATCTGCGGGAAGCGAGGCTGTTAAGCTCGGTGCTCACGCAGGAAACATCCTCAAGGAGATCTCCGCAATCTGCGGCGGTAAGGGCGGCGGACGTCCCGACAGTGCGATGAGCGGCGGACGTGATCTTGATAAGATCGACGAGGCTCTTCTTGCTGTGGAAAAAATTCTTTCTGCACTTTGATCCGGTCTATTTATAACGGATAATTAATTGAGGTGGGAGGTTGGCAATTGTCAACCTCCCTTTTTAAGAATGTTTCGAGTGAGGACAAGGAAAGATAAAAATGTTTGAAAATGCAAAGCTGATATATTGCAAGGAGAGTGTTGACGATGCACTCTTCAGGCGTGAATTTGATGCCAAGCCCGGGGCGTGTGCGAAAATTACAGTATCTGCCCTCGGAGTTTTTGAGGTGTATATGAACGGTGAGCGTCTCGGGGATGAAATTCTCGCTCCCGGTTGGCAGTGCTACGATAAGAGAATAGGTGCTTTCGGGTATACTGCGTTGCTTGAAGCTCATAACGTCCTTGAGATACGTGCGTCACGCGGCTGGTACGGCGGAAAGATATCGACCTGCTATAAGCCCGGCTTCGAGCCCACCGATCCTACCTCGGTAATAGCTGAGATGACCTACGTTGACTCGGAGGGCAAGGATGCCGTCCTTGTTACCGATGAGAGCTTCCTTGCGGGTGGATATGAGGTTGTATCATCGGATATTTATGACGGTATTATCTACGATGCGAACGTCACGCCCGAGCTTAAGCCCGTATCTGTGCTCGATTATACGAAGGAGAAGTTCTTCCTCCTCGATTCCGTAAAGGTCAAGGAGCACGAGACGGTAAGTCCGGTCGAGGTCATAAGGACGCCGAAAGGTGAGTGTGTGCTCGATTTCGGAGTGAATATGGTGGGCTATCCCATCCTTAACCTCATCGCAAAGCGTGGCGACCGTATATCGCTCTCCTTCGCCGAGATACTCGACAAGGACGGCAACTTCTATAACGCTAATTACAGACTCGCAAAATGTAAATATGAGTACACCTGCCGTGACGGGGAGAATAAATTCCGCCCCTTCGGTACGTTCTACGGCTACCGTTACGTGAGGCTTGACGAATACCCTCACGAATATCAGGCGGGAGAGATAACCTCGGTGTGGGTGCATTCCGACATCCAAAGATGCGGTTACGTCGACTCGGACAACGAGCTTCTCAACAAGCTCTATGAGAACATTATAAGAGGCCAGAGAGGAAACTATCTCGATATCCCCACCGACTGTCCTCAGAGAAACGAGAGACTCGGCTGGTGCGGAGATGCTCAGGTGTTTATGAAGGCGGCTATATACAACTTCGACATCCTCGAATTCTTCCGCAAGTGGCTCACCGACCTCATTCTTTCGAGAGGCGAGCACAAGGTTATACCCCGCATTGCTCCTATCCCGAAGGGATACGGAGGCTGGCAGAGGTTTGAGTCCACTGCAGCGTGGAGCGATGCCATTACCGTATGCCCGTGGGAGCTGTATCTTGCATACGGAGATAAGACTATACTTGATGAGACCTATCCCGCCATGCGTGACCACGTAGAGGCTATGAGACGCAGAGCGGGGGATGATCACCTCTGGGTAGGTGACGATCAGTTCGGAGACTGGCTCGGACTTGACGCACCCTTCGGTTCGCTTAAGGGCTCGTCCTCGGACGATATAATTGCGACTGCATTCTATGCACACTCGACAGAGCTTCTTTGCAAGGCGGGAGAGGCTATAGG